>NZ_LATL02000179.1 GCF_000972705.2 Limnoraphis robusta CS-951
GTTACAATTAACAAGAATCCCTATTAGGGATTGAAACCATCTGCAACAGCGTTTCAGCTATTGAGTAGTAATCCCAAGTTACAATTAACAAGAATCCCTATTAGGGATTGAAACATCTGTAGAGTAACTGGGTTAGTCGGATGGTTATCTGGTTACAATTAACAAGAATCCCTATTAGGGATTGAAACTGGAATCCCCCAACTGTTAGCATCAACTTTCACGCACCCACGAGTTACAATTAACAAGAATCCCTATTAGGGATTGAAACTCCTTTGAGATGGATTGCCATTTTGAGTGACTCCTGGTTACAATTAACAAGAATCCCTATTAGGGATTGAAACATACAGAAAGAAGCCGATAAAATGTTAGACAAAGCGTTACAATTAACAAGAATCCCTATTAGGGATTGAAACATACAGAAAGAAGCCGATAAAATGTTAGACAAAGCGTTACAATTAACAAGAATCCCTATTAGGGATTGAAACAACAAGTTCTAGTTTATCGGTTTTTACATTTAAACTGTTACAATTAACAAGAATCCCTATTAGGGATTGAAACCAACCAATATTTAATTAAAACTACTATTGATGTTGTTACAATTAACAAGAATCCCTATTAGGGATTGAAACCTTTGTGGCATTATTCCCCCCTGGGGAAGTTAAAGTTACAATTAACAAGAATCCCTATTAGGGATTGAAACCCAATTTTTAAAGCAGCAATCAAACCCGTACTTGTGTTACAATTAACAAGAATCCCTATTAGGGATTGAAACATCAAAAAATGACTTGTTAGCCTGCCAGATTGTAGTTACAATTAACAAGAATCCCTATTAGGGATTGAAACGGGGCAAAATCTGGATGCCCCGGAAGAATCAAGATAGGTTACAATTAACAAGAATCCCTATTAGGGATTGAAACTGAAGAAGTGGCTAACAACTAATCCAGGCAATAGTTACAATTAACAAGAATCCCTATTAGGGATTGAAACTGTTTACCCTTGGGGAGATACAGAACGGCGTCTTCGTTACAATTAACAAGAATCCCTATTAGGGATTGAAACATCTAAAAGAACAGATAGAACAGCGACTCAGTGGTTACAATTAACAAGAATCCCTATTAGGGATTGAAACAAAAGCAAATGTTTAGCTCTAGAGATTTGAATTTGTTACAATTAACAAGAATCCCTATTAGGGATTGAAACCATTCTCAATAGATTCTGTCGATACCGTTGGGGAAACGTGGTTACAATTAACAAGAATCCCTATTAGGGATTGAAACAGAGATGAATGTAATGATGAGGATAAAGAACCTTCCCCGTTACAATTAACAAGAATCCCTATTAGGGATTGAAACAACCGGTAAATTCTGCTTTTGTGCGATCGCCAAATGTTACAATTAACAAGAATCCCTATTAGGGATTGAAACATATTCCCACCAATTCCAGGACAATCACTCACGAGTTACAATTAACAAGAATCCCTATTAGGGATTGAAACGAAACTGATGGAAGTGATGGAACTTCTAGAATTCCGTTACAATTAACAAGAATCCCTATTAGGGATTGAAACAAGAAATTGACTTTCCTAATATTGCCGAGTTTATGGCGGAGTTACAATTAACAAGAATCCCTATTAGGGATTGAAACAGAGGATAATAAGCCGCAGGCATAAAATAAACAGGTTACAATTAACAAGAATCCCTATTAGGGATTGAAACATCACGGTGGGGAGAGACAGAGAAAAATTTAGGGTAGTTACAATTAACAAGAATCCCTATTAGGGATTGAAACTTACTGAAAGGATATGGCGACACAACGAACCATGTTACAATTAACAAGAATCCCTATTAGGGATTGAAACAGAGACTCGATAATCGANACTTACTGAAAGGATATGGCGACACAACGAACCATGTTACAATTAACAAGAATCCCTATTAGGGATTGAAACAGAGACTCGATAATCGACCGAAAGCGATTCATACAATCAGGTTACAATTAACAAGAATCCCTATTAGGGATTGAAACTTTCACCAACAACATCACCGTTTTTATCTAACTTGTTACAATTAACAAGAATCCCTATTAGGGATTGAAACTGAAAATCCGTAAGTATTCAGAGTCACTAATAATGTTACAATTAACAAGAATCCCTATTAGGGATTGAAACATGATAATTTCATCCGAAAGAATACAGCATCAGGAATGGTTACAATTAACAAGAATCCCTATTAGGGATTGAAACCAAAATCATTGAGGATGACGAACACGGCACCGTAGAAGTTACAATTAACAAGAATCCCTATTAGGGANCTATTAGGGATTGAAACCAAAATCATTGAGGATGACGAACACGGCACCGTAGAAGTTACAATTAACAAGAATCCCTATTAGGGATTGAAACTTAAATGCTCCAAAAATCGAAGAATTACCCCAGAGTTACAATTAACAAGAATCCCTATTAGGGATTGAAACTTTGATTTCAACCGAACTTAAACTATATTCTCTATGTTACAATTAACAAGAATCCCTATTAGGGATTGAAACTCTCTACTGGAGTTACAGAAGAAAGCCAATAACCGTTACAATTAACAAGAATCCCTATTAGGGATTGAAACGAGAAAATTGAAGACAAGAGAATTCAAGATTTTACTGAAAGTTACAATTAACAAGAATCCCTATTAGGGATTGAAACAATTCCAAAAGCAAATCCTTCCTGCCATTGCTCAAACCAGTTACAATTAACAAGAATCCCTATTAGGGATTGAAACTCCTTGCCCGAGGCTTATGCTGCTGCTGAGGAGGAATGCTAGTTACAATTAACAAGAATCCCTATTAGGGATTGAAACAATTGCTCCCGGTTTATAAGTCGCGGTGAAGCAAGTTACAATTAACAAGAATCCCTATTAGGGATTGAAACTTCTATTTTTCCGATACGGCTAGGGAGCGACCCTAGTTACAATTAACAAGAATCCCTATTAGGGATTGAAACCGGAGGCGTGACACTTCTGGCAGGTTCGGCTGGAAGGTTACAATTAACAAGAATCCCTATTAGGGATTGAAACGCTAAGTCTTGAAATATCTCAGGCCCCGCTTCTTTCAAGTTACAATTAACAAGAATCCCTATTAGGGATTGAAACGCCGATTATGTGAGCTTGCGAAGATCGATATCTATTGTTACAATTAACAAGAATCCCTATTAGGGATTGAAACTAAAAATAGGGCAGGATTAATGAAATATGCAATTGTTACAATTAACAAGAATCCCTATTAGGGATTGAAACCATTTATTGACTTTATCTACGAAGGAGCCTTAATGTTACAATTAACAAGAATCCCTATTAGGGATTGAAACTTAGGCAGCAGAACCATTAACTTAATGCCAAGGTTACAATTAACAAGAATCCCTATTAGGGATTGAAACCGGTCAAAGCCCAAGCCGATCACCAATGCAATCAGGTTACAATTAACAAGAATCCCTATTAGGGATTGAAACGTGATGCAGAACAACCACCAACGCCGCCGCCGGGTTACAATTAACAAGAATCCCTATTAGGGATTGAAACTCAATCCTTTTGTGTTTTTCATCTTTATAATGCAAGTTACAATTAACAAGAATCCCTATTAGGGATTGAAACGAATTTGCAAATTCGACTTGCTTACATGATGACTCGAATGGTTACAATTAACAAGAATCCCTATTAGGGATTGAAACAGGTAAAATCCCCTGTGCAACACTCCTATCACTAGTTACAATTAACAAGAATCCCTATTAGGGATTGAAACGCTAAGTTCGGCGACCTCAGAAAGAAATCTACATGGTTACAATTAACAAGAATCCCTATTAGGGATTGAAACAAAGTAAGTTCTACCAGTAGTGAACTGGCTCAAGTTACAATTAACAAGAATCCCTATTAGGGATTGAAACGAATTAAAAAGTTTGCTTAACGTTCCTTACTTCAGGTTACAATTAACAAGAATCCCTATTAGGGATTGAAACTAATTGAGACTCCATTCTCTGTCGAAGCTAACGAAGAGTTACAATTAACAAGAATCCCTATTAGGGATTGAAACAGCTGTATTGACTCTGCGGGATAGGCAGGGAGATGTTACAATTAACAAGAATCCCTATTAGGGATTGAAACCAAACGCTTGAATCTCTCGGAATAACTAACAAACTCAAGTTACAATTAACAAGAATCCCTATTAGGGATTGAAACTAGGTACTTTTTAACCAGTTAATTTTGATTGTAAAGTTACAATTAACAAGAATCCCTATTAGGGATTGAAACCAAGGAAGAGTTGATATTCAATCTTAGTAGTGTAGTTACAATTAACAAGAATCCCTATTAGGGATTGAAACGAAAAATACTCAGGAGAAGCTTATAGACTGTGGTGTTACAATTAACAAGAATCNTTACAATTAACAAGAATCCCTATTAGGGATTGAAACGAAAAATACTCAGGAGAAGCTTATAGACTGTGGTGTTACAATTAACAAGAATCCCTATTAGGGATTGAAACAGAAACGGCAGGCGCGGACGTTCCTAGAGAGTCTAGTTACAATTAACAAGAATCCCTATTAGGGATTGAAACTATGACCCTAACGACTTTTCTCAAGAGTTCTATCGCGTTACAATTAACAAGAATCCCTATTAGGGATTGAAACCTTAGAGGATACCTTTGCAGCCCTAAGAACTGGGGTTACAATTAACAAGAATCCCTATTAGGGATTGAAACATTGTAAGATCAAGTGAGCCGATAATCNTACCTTTGCAGCCCTAAGAACTGGGGTTACAATTAACAAGAATCCCTATTAGGGATTGAAACATTGTAAGATCAAGTGAGCCGATAATCTTAGATGGGTTACAATTAACAAGAATCCCTATTAGGGATTGAAACAAGCGGAAGCTGAAGAAACTGTATCAGACAAACTGTGTTACAATTAACAAGAATCCCTATTAGGGATTGAAACGAGGCGGGAGCAAATTAGATGAATTTTTAGATGGTTACAATTAACAAGAATCCCTATTAGGGATTGAAACGCTCCCCTGAGTTCGACATAACTTCCCCAAGTTGTGGCAGAAGTTACAATTAACAAGAATCCCTATTAGGGATTGAAACAATAGCGTGAATGGGTTTTTCTCCCCATACTCCCACCGTTACAATTAACAAGAATCCCTATTAGGGATTGAAACTACCTAGCTCTTTATCAAAGTTCCATTGAACTATTAACGTTACAATTAACAAGAATCCCTATTAGGGATTGAAACAAAACAGGCACAATCTCAAGCTCAACTGCAATCGTTACAATTAACAAGAATCCCTATTAGGGATTGNAAAACAGGCACAATCTCAAGCTCAACTGCAATCGTTACAATTAACAAGAATCCCTATTAGGGATTGAAACTTTATTAGTGACCATACGAGCATTAATGTAATGCCGTGTTACAATTAACAAGAATCCCTATTAGGGATTGAAACAAGATTAATGAAATATGTAATTCGACCGTGGAGCGTTACAATTAACAAGAATCCCTATTAGGGATTGAAACGGAACCGGGAAAGGAATTGAAACAAACTTCGGAGAGTTACAATTAACAAGAATCCCTATTAGGGATTGAAACCGCTAGTAATCCCACACCGATCCTTCCCAGAGTTACAATTAACAAGAATCCCTATTAGGGATTGAAACAATCGTGATTCATGGGGTAGTGTAGGCAAAATGCGTTACAATTAACAAGAATCCCTATTAGGGATTGAAACGGATACCATCCGGGCTGAATCATTTACAGAAAGGGCGATAGTTACAATTAACAAGAATCCCTATTAGGGATTGAAACAACCCATCTTTTAGGGATTTTAATTGGGTATTGATCGGCAGGTTACAATTAACAAGAATCCCTATTAGGGATTGAAACTGGGGATGAGGATAGCTCAGAGGATAACTCCGAGTTACAATTAACAAGAATCCCTATTAGGGATTGAAACGTAATCTCTGATGATGATGATGATGATGAGGTTGGTTACAATTAACAAGAATCCCTATTAGGGATTGAAACTAAAGAATCCCGCTTTTTTATGCTAGAATAAATCTGTTACAATTAACAAGAATCCCTATTAGGGATTGAAACATAATCTTCTATTCGTAAATAACTTCGATATTGAGTTACAATTAACAAGAATCCCTATTAGGGATTGAAACACTTTCAGAGATTGTAAAGATTTATTAAAGCTATAGTTACAATTAACAAGAATCCCTATTAGGGATTGAAACGCCTTAGAAGCGGGTAAGCCCCTTATTCAACCTAGTTACAATTAACAAGAATCCCTATTAGGGATTGAAACGAGATGATAAGGGGTAACGACACCTGTAACCCGAGTTACAATTAACAAGAANAGAATCCCTATTAGGGATTGAAACGAGATGATAAGGGGTAACGACACCTGTAACCCGAGTTACAATTAACAAGAATCCCTATTAGGGATTGAAACTCTACTTCCCCATAATCGGGAGAGATGATTTTTAAGTTACAATTAACAAGAATCCCTATTAGGGATTGAAACTTATTGGCGGCTTTCTCTGGGGAGGATTAACGGGTTACAATTAACAAGAATCCCTATTAGGGATTGAAACCCTCAAGTTTTGTGGAGATTTAAGGATTATTTCCAGGGTTACAATTAACAAGAATCCCTATTAGGGATTGAAACCTGCAATCGCGAGTAGGTTCAATTTCTAGCTTCACGTTACAATTAACAAGAATCCCTATTAGGGATTGAAACTCCAGCATAATTAGACAATAACTCATCATCAATAGTTACAATTAACAAGAATCCCTATTAGGGATTGAAACCAGACTGGAGATAATGCTACAGCTCGTTGGGGCGTTTCCGGGTTACAATTAACAAGAATCCCTATTAGGGATTGAAACGAATCGCATACACTGGCAAAGAGTATCATATCACGTTACAATTAACAAGAATCCCTATTAGGGATTGAAACCAATTCTTATCAGTTTTTTTATCCTGTAAAAAAAGTTACAATTAACAAGAATCCCTATTAGGGATTGAAACTAATTAAATGGCTACAATTACCGCTACAGAAAAGGTTACAATTAACAAGAATCCCTATTAGGGATTGAAACAGCGTTACTGAAACAGGTGCTAGACTGGTTCTTGAAGGTTACAATTAACAAGAATCCCTATTAGGGATTGAAACTCATTGGTGCGAGATTGATTGATATCGGCTGTATTGTTACAATTAACAAGAATCCCTATTAGGGATTGAAACCCACTATTGCCAAAATCCAAGGCTCTTTTGTAAAAGGTTACAATTAACAAGAATCCCTATTAGGGATTGAAACATAAAGCACGAGAAAATCCCTTACAGTGGCTCACTGTTACAATTAACAAGAATCCCTATTAGGGATTGAAACGAATCAAACTTTTGCCGTTGCCGAATTTGCCCGAGTTACAATTAACAAGAATCCCTATTAGGGATTGAAACCCAATCCATCCGATAAACAGTTTCCGCACCCCGAGTTACAATTAACAAGAATCCCTATTAGGGATTGAAACTGCCTAATCCAGCTCTAACGCAACATCTCCTGAGCCAAGTTACAATTAACAAGAATCCCTATTAGNAGAATCCCTATTAGGGATTGAAACTGCCTAATCCAGCTCTAACGCAACATCTCCTGAGCCAAGTTACAATTAACAAGAATCCCTATTAGGGATTGAAACTTCTAATAACAATTCACAAATCTGCTTGACAGGTTACAATTAACAAGAATCCCTATTAGGGATTGAAACTGCGATCGCCACTCCTCAAAGTGATGGAACTCACGTTACAATTAACAAGAATCCCTATTAGGGATTGAAACAACATCAACGGGCATTCTAAACGAGCCTACCGCATCTCTATAGTTACAATTAACAAGAATCCCTATTAGGGATTGAAACAGTCGGATGGTTATCTGGAAAGCGTCGGGGTTAGGTTACAATTAACAAGAATCCCTATTAGGGATTGAAACAGGATCGAACGGATAGACCGAAATTCTTAATTGCGCTGGTTACAATTAACAAGAATCCCTATTAGGGATTGAAACAGCTTTGTAGCCTGATTCAGTCTTAAGTTTGGGCAATGTGTTACAATTAACAAGAATCCCTATTAGGGATTGAAACCCGATCCGCCCAAAAGCGATCGCACAATTGGAGATTGTTACAATTAACAAGAATCCCTATTAGGGATTGAAACAATTCTCATAGGGGCTGACTTGAAACTGAGCATCTTGATAGTTACAATTAACAAGAATCCCTATTAGGGATTGAAACAACTCAAAAATAGCTTCTTCACAAACACTCTTCAGTTACAATTAACAAGAATCCCTATTAGGGATTGAAACCGTTACTGTGAATATCAACGACTTTGTAATATTCGTTACAATTAACAAGAATCCCTATTAGGGATTGAAACCGGCGATAATCCTCGTAAGATTCGTTAACCAGTGGTTACAATTAACAAGAATCCCTATTAGGGATTGAAACGATGGCAGTAAAAACTAATGAATCGATAGCATTGGTTACAATTAACAAGAATCCCTATTAGGGATTGAAACAGATTCCTCTGCTAAATCCATTAGAGCCTGTGCTGTTACAATTAACAAGAATCCCTATTAGGGATTGAAACGAACGAAACGCTAGGATACTGTCTGGTTCATTCTGTTACAATTAACAAGAATCCCTATTAGGGATTGAAACGCGGAAAATTCTAGGGGATAAGGGGGATGAGTTTGCTAAAAGTTACAATTAACAAGAATCCCTATTAGGGATTGAAACACAGATTCGAGAAGCTTCTGACGCTGAAGAGTTACAATTAACAAGAATCCCTATTAGGGATTGAAACCGATAATCCCTTTGATAGTGGCAAGCCCTTTTAATTTAGCGAGCGTTACAATTAACAAGAATCCCTATTAGGGATTGAAACAATCGGAATGGGATGCTTTTAAAGCGGCGGCTGGTTACAATTAACAAGAATCCCTATTAGGGATTGAAACTTTAACCATCAGACAGTACCAATCCTCATAATTTTGTTACAATTAACAAGAATCCCTATTAGGGATTGAAACCTTAAGCTGGAATTTAAGCAGAAATGAACCTTCTAGTTACAATTAACAAGAATCCCTATTAGGGATTGAAACGTAGAATCTTCCGAGCATCATCTTTCCCCCCAATTGTTACAATTAACAAGAATCCCTATTAGGGATTGAAACGGAAACTCTGCAAATTTTCCGAAAATTCCAAAGTGGTTACAATTAACAAGAATCCCTATTAGGGATTGAAACAATTTGGAAGATTTTTTTGCATAAAAAAGCGATCGCATGTTACAATTAACAAGAATCCCTATTAGGGATTGAAACGTGAGTTGGGACGAAATACAGAACCGCCCGACCGAGTTACAATTAACAAGAATCCCTATTAGGGATTGAAACCACATCTACAGGCGAAAGTACGGCAGCTTTTCCAAGTTACAATTAACAAGAATCCCTATTAGGGATTGAAACNCTATTAGGGATTGAAACCACATCTACAGGCGAAAGTACGGCAGCTTTTCCAAGTTACAATTAACAAGAATCCCTATTAGGGATTGAAACCACCTCACTTGATTTCAGCTCACCGATTACCCGATAATAAGTTACAATTAACAAGAATCCCTATTAGGGATTGAAACAAGTATCTAGCCAGCCAAATTCTTGATTTAGGTTACAATTAACAAGAATCCCTATTAGGGATTGAAACTATCTTCATAGATTGAACAACGTTTGGTATCTCTAGTTACAATTAACAAGAATCCCTATTAGGGATTGAAACTAACCTCATCCCGCCATCAAACGGATCATAGAAAAGTTACAATTAACAAGAATCCCTATTAGGGATTGAAACTTTGGTATAAC
>NZ_LATL02000180.1 GCF_000972705.2 Limnoraphis robusta CS-951
CAGTAGTTTGCAGTAGGTATAAGCATCGTTACGACTTTTGATTTGACCGTCTATCCATGCTTTAATGATGCTGTTGCGAACAAAACGACCAGTACGAATAGCTTCATCTAACTTTTTGTACTGGGCAACAGTTCCTTGTAGCTTCATTTCATAGACAATCATGTTTATCATTGTCGCTCCACGATAAGTTATTGTAGCATACAATAATCCGTCGTGAACGACCTTGCTCTAAACCTGTTTTTTATTGGTAAAGTCTAAAAAGACAGTTACACTCAAGCCCAATCTAAAATTTTTTCAACTAAAGCTCCTAAACTCAAAGGTTCAAAGGGTTTAGTAATCACTCCACTCACCCCAGACAGAACAAATTTGCGATGTTCTTCAGCTTGTACTTGTGCTGTTAGTAAGATCACGGGGATGTGCTTGGTTTTTGGGTTGATTTGTAGCTTTTGAAACGTCATTAATCCATCCAATTCTGGCATCATTACATCCAGGAGAATAGCGTCGGGTAGTTCTTGACTTGCCTTGAGTATACCCTCTTGACCCGATTGAGCGGTGATCACTTGCCAATTTAAAATGAATTCTAAACTCATTTGGGCAACTTCGCGAATATCGTCTTCATCATCAATGAGTAAAATACGTTTAGTCATTATGCTCACAAGTTAGAAAACTCTCTAATATAGACGATCATATAAAATTTAAAAAGTTTATAATTGATTCTGAGCCTCAACTGTTATAATCTCTAGGATAGCTATTTTTCGATAGATCGAGAAAAATCACCTCAAGTTATCTAGACCATTTTAAGTGATCAATGACAGTTCTGACTAACGCTTCTAGACATTGCGCGGAGTCTGACGACAACTGATCAAAAGCTACATTTTACTCATCGAAAACTCGACTTCAAGTTGGCTCCCCAAATTTTTTCATAAATTTTTAATTTTCGCTTAAGATTGATCTGGGGGGAGTGAGACAATTCAAAAACTGCATCAATCTCATTCAAGCATTGAATGATCATCTTGAATTCTGACTGAATTTTCGAGAAGATATTATCAGTCAGTCAAGGGGTGACACTCCAAGGGAATGCTTTGGTCTGGGACAGAAAACCCGGGGTTAAACTCCGAGAAACGGACAAAACTCCAAGTTGCTATTTTTGCACCTTAGACAATCATCTCAATTGTCACCATTGTATAACGAGTCATTTCACATTAAAGGCAGGGTATGAACAACACTACCAAAAATCAGTCTCAAGATCTCCTCCTCGACATCGCCTGTGAGGAATTTAACTTTGAACGTTGGGCTAAAGCGGTAAAACCCCAGTTAATCGCGGCATTGCGAGGAAATTTTACGGTAACACCTAAACTATGGCAGCAGGCTCAGGAAAAAGTNAAATCAGTCTCAAGATCTCCTCCTCGACATCGCCTGTGAGGAATTTAACTTTGAACGTTGGGCTAAAGCGGTAAAACCCCAGTTAATCGCGGCATTGCGAGGAAATTTTACGGTAACACCTAAACTATGGCAGCAGGCTCAGGAAAAAGTAGACTAAACTCATCTAGACACTTCTGAACTGTAAAACGCATTCGCTCTAAAAACAGAACTCCTAAAAAAATTTTGACAAAGTTTGATCTCTGGCGGTTAATAACGCTAGAGTTTTTTTGTCGGTTGAAAATTCCTAGCATTGAGTTCTTCTAACATGAATAAAGTTGCCGTTGCAAAGGTTTTTACATGGTCACTGGGATTCTTTCTATGGTGTACACCCCCTACAGGGGCAGAATATCTAAACAATTTAGATCGATTTTTCGATTCTCCCGCCCTATATGCCGTCACTTCTTCCCAACAGAGGATCTTGCAAAATCTCAAAAGTGCGGATGTTGTGTACTTAGGAGAAACTCACGATCAACTCAAGGATCATCTNGGCAGAATATCTAAACAATTTAGATCGATTTTTCGATTCTCCCGCCCTATATGCCGTCACTTCTTCCCAACAGAGGATCTTGCAAAATCTCAAAAGTGCGGATGTTGTGTACTTAGGAGAAACTCACGATCAACTCAAGGATCATCTTGCCCAACTCAATATTATCAAGGCATTATACCATAAAAATTCTCAAATCGTCATTGGGCTGGAAATGTTTCAGCGTCCCTATCAAGAAGTTTTAGATCAATATATCGCAGGTTCAATCAGCGAAACGGAGTTAATTGAGAAAAGTCAATATTTGCAACGTTGGGGTTTTCCCTGGCAAAATTATGCTGAAATTTTGCGGTTTGCGCGGCAAAATAATATTCCAGTTTTAGCTTTAAATACTCCCAGTGAAGTCACCCGTAAGGTGGCAAAAGAAGGCTTAGGAAGCTTAACAGATGAAGATAAACGCTATATTCCGCCTCTGAGCGAAATTCGCACCGATAACGCTGAATATCGGCAAATGCTGCAAGAAATTTATCAACAACATCATCACGGACAAGGAAATAGTGCAGCTTTTGAAAACTTCTTTTTAGCTCAAGTGCTTTGGGATGAAACGATGGCTGAAACCATTGCAAAATATCTCAAGAATCATCCCAAATCTCAAGTGATTGTTTTAGTGGGAAAAGGTCATATTATCTATAACTACGGAATTCCAAGTCGAGTTGAACGGCGATTAAGCGATCGCAATTTAGTTCAGCGTTCGGTTATTTTTTCAACGACAACCGAAGAATCTGTTTCTAATAAAACTCCGATTGCTGACTATATTTGGTTAGTGGAATAAAGGCAAAATCGAGTTAGTTTTTAACATAAAAATCTCGGTTTCCTTTGGCATTCATCGCTTCTCCTAAGCGATTTAACCCATGAACATAGGCAGCCGTTCGCATGGAAATCGCAAGTTCTTGAGAAATACGCCAAATTTCTTCAGTTTCAGCTATCATTTTTTGTTTGAGACGATGATTCACTTCTTGGAGTGTCCAATACAACCCAGCCCGATTTTGCACCCACTCAAAATAACTAACGGTTACACCTCCTGCATTGACTAAAATATCAGGAATCACTTTAATTCCTCGTTCTTCTAAAATCCGATCTGCTTCTGAAGTGGTTGGGCCGTTTGCCACTTCAAAAATATATTTTGCTTGAATGTCTTTGGCATTTTCAGAGGTGATTTGATTTTCTAAAGCAGCCGGAATCAAAACATCAACATCTAAGGTTAAAAGTTCNCTTGAGAAATACAGCAAATTTGTTTCGTTTCGGCTTGCATTTTTGACTTTTGACTAAGGTTCCCTACTTAGAGTGTCCAATACAACCCAGCCCGATTTTGCACCCACTCAAAATAACTAACGGTTACACCTCCTGCATTGACTAAAATATCAGGAATCACTTTAATTCCTCGTTCTTCTAAAATCCGATCTGCTTCTGAAGTGGTTGGGCCGTTTGCCACTTCAAAAATATATTTTGCTTGAATGTCTTTGGCATTTTCAGAGGTGATTTGATTTTCTAAAGCAGCCGGAATCAAAACATCAACATCTAAGGTTAAAAGTTCTTCATTGCTAATCACATCATGTTCAACAATATTACAAACTGTTCCTTCACAATAAACGGCTTTAACGCTTTTATTGGATTCTTTAAACTGTTGAACACTGGGAATATCTAAGCCGTTTTTAGAATAAATTCCCCCTTGAGAATCACTGACTGCAACGACTTTATATCCGGCTTGGGCGAGGAGTTGGGCGAGAGTTGCGCCTGCATTTCCAAAGCCTTGAACAGCAACTTTAGTATTAGGGGGAAATTGACTCAATTTTGCCAGAATTATTTCGATTACAAAAAAAGCCCCCATTGCGGTTGCTGTATCTCGTCCTAAACTTCCCCCTAATGCAATGGGTTTCCCGGTAACAACACCCGGACAAAGTTGACGACGAANGGCGAGGAGTTGGGCGAGAGTTGCGCCTGCATTTCCAAAGCCTTGAACAGCAACTTTAGTATTAGGGGGAAATTGACTCAATTTTGCCAGAATTATTTCGATTACAAAAAAAGCCCCCATTGCGGTTGCTGTATCTCGTCCTAAACTTCCCCCTAATGCAATGGGTTTCCCGGTAACAACACCCGGACAAAGTTGACGACGAATGATGCTATATTGATCCATCATCCAGCCCATAATCATTGGGTTGGTGTAAACATCCGGCGCGGGAATATCAATATCTGGGCCAATAAAATCGGCGATCGCATCGACATATCCGCGACTCAAGCGTTCTAATTCGAGTTTTGAAAGTTCTTTCGGATTAACCGTAATTCCGCCTTTCGCACCCCCAAACGGTAAGCTTAAAACCGCACATTTAAAGGTCATCCAAAAGGCTAAAGAGGTGACTTCATCAAGGGAAACTGTCGGATAGTATCTCACCCCTCCTTTGGTCGGCCCTCTGGTGTCATCATACCGCACTCGATAACCTGGAAAAATTTTCAGTGAGCCGTTATCCATGCGAACGGGAATGGAAACGATTAAACTTGATTTAGGATATTTCAGCCGTTCGATAGTATCTTCGGAAAGGGAAACGTAGTTTAAAGCGCCTTCGAGTCTTTGGCTGGCATCTGCAAATAAAGAGTCAGACATGGTTGAAGATTAACAAAACTCTATGGTTTAACTCATATCATGGCAGTTGCCAGTTTGTTTGAGTCTTGATTCTATTTAATAATCTTGCAATGAAAATTAAGGGAGATCAACAAAGTCTGTCTGTAGAAACATCTGGTTTGACAAGTTAACCCCGATGTGTATTTTAATTGTCGGATAAACTTTAACTAAGATTTTAGATATTCTTTTCATTTTTTATTGAACAAGATCTAGCACAATTTGAGCAGAATATGTAAAATTGGATTAAGGAATTTACCCAAAGTCGGTTCGTTTAGATGATCCGAATCCGGTTTTTTCAACTTAAGGATATTCTGATTATAAAATTCTGGTTGTCTCTCATCCGAAATGATGATCCACTACTTACCTAGATCCCATTATGATAGAACTCCTGGCTGCTCTGTCTGCATCAGCAGCCGCAGGGATGAGAATTGCTTTACCCTTACTTTTAATTGGTTTACTGCAAACGGATTTGTGGGAGCGTGTTCCTTTTTTGTCTCGTTTCTCTCCCCAGTGGGTAGTGGGAGTATTAGTCAGTTGGTCGCTGTTTGAACTGTTCGCCTCTAAAAATGTACTCGGACAGCGAGTTTTAAACTTGATTCAGCTTGTTTGTAGTCCGTTTGTGGGGGCGATTATGGGAACTGCGATCGCCCAAGCCACAGAGGTTCCCGGATGGCTAGTGGGGTTAATTGGAGTAACGGGGGGTTTATTGGCGTTAGTCTTGCAACTGGTACAAGTCGGATGGTTTTACCGTTTGCGAGGTTTACCGATTTGGGCGATTTTTTTTCAAGATCTTCTCTGCATTTCCCTGGTCGTATTTGCCTTTGACGCGCCACAACAGGGAGGATTAATTGCCCTATTGCTGTTGTGGTTAGCGATTCGCAGTTCCAAAGAATGGTATCAATGGTACACCGCCCAAGCCTCACCCAAACAACGCCATCGTCCCCGTCGTCACAAACGCAATCCTGATTAAGCCACAGCGTTTAGAGTAAACCGACTAAATGCAAGGGGCCGTGACCTGTAATTAATTCAACTACAACGGCAACAATCCCAATCATTGCCAAACGCCCATTCCAAACTTCGGCGGCGGTTGTCATTCCCCATTCCCAACGTTCTTGGGGGTACATTTTTGTTTTTTTAGGGGGATGAGTAACTTCAGCAAATGTAATTTGAGGTCCGTCTAAGGCTTCAATCACCATATCGGCTAAATCTTCGATAAAAACCGGATGGGTATTGAGTGCCGGAACCCGATAAAAGTTTTTAATTCCAGATTCGACCGCCAGATGACGATACTCCATGTCAATTTCTTCGAGAGTTTCGATATGTTCAGACACGAAGCTAATGGGAACCACCATCAGGTTTTCTACCCCTTGTTGAGCGAGTTCAGGGATGGCTTCTTCGGTGTAGGGTTTGAGCCACTCAACCGGGCCTACTCGACTCTGATAAGCCAGAGTATGAGGGTTTGGACGATTGAGGGTTTGCATGATTAACCGCGTACAGTTTTCGATTTCAGTCTGGTAGGGATCACCCGCTTCTTCAACGTAATTGACGGGTACCCCGTGAGCGCNACCCCTTGTTGAGCGAGTTCAGGGATGGCTTCTTCGGTGTAGGGTTTGAGCCACTCAACCGGGCCTACTCGACTCTGATAAGCCAGAGTATGAGGGTTTGGACGATTGAGGGTTTGCATGATTAACCGCGTACAGTTTTCGATTTCAGTCTGGTAGGGATCACCCGCTTCTTCAACGTAATTGACGGGTACCCCGTGAGCGCTGAAAAATAGATGAATGTGTTCAGAATCTTGACAGTGATCAAGTTCTTCAGCGATTAATTGACTCATCGCCTGTAAATAGCCCGGTCGATCATACCAAGAGGGAATCACTGTATAATTAATTTTTTGCAGAGCCGGATCTTCAGACCAAAGTCGTTCTAACAGTCTGAAGCTAGAACCACTGGTACTGATCGAAAATTGGGGATACAAAGGTAAAATCACCAGTTGTTCAACTTGGTCTCGCTTGATTCTGACGAGCGCTTCTTCGGTGAAGGGATGCCAGTAACGCATTCCCACATAAATTTGAACATCATGCCCTTTTTGTTGTAACTTTTCCTCAAGGGCGACAGCTTGTTCTTCCGTAATGCGTCGCAGGGGTGAACCCCCGCCAATCGCTTTATAGTTTTCTTGAGATTTGCTGTAACGCAAGGTCGAGATTAACCAAGCCAGGGGTCGCTGCAACCAACGAAAGGGCAGACGAATGATTTCCGGATCGGAAAATAGGTTATACAAAAAGGGGCGGACATCTTCTAGTTGCTCTGGCCCGCCCAGATTTAACAGTAAAACTCCGACTCGTCCCATAGCGGTTTGTGATCCCCAATTTTTAATCTTTGTTACCTATTTTAATGATAGTAGCCTGATATTGGGGCAAAGTCGATAGTGAAAAAATGCAAATATTTTAGATATGGCAACAATTTTAAGAAGTCTCAGCTACCGTTATCAATGGCTTTACGATACGATCTCGGGTCTGGCTGCCTTGAGTGTGGGAGGAGAAGCCCGTTTTCGGCGATTGGCATTGGAAGGATTGTCTATCAATCCTAACACGAAGGTCTTGGATTTATGTTGTGGGAGTGGACAGGCAACCGAGGTTTTGGTTCAACATTCTCAAAATGTTGTGGGGTTGGATGCCTCTCCTTTATCATTAAAACGCGCTAAACACAATGTTCCTACGGCTGAATATGTGGAAGCTTTTGCTGAAAAAATGCCCTTTGCTGATGATCAATTTGATCTGGTTCATACCAGTGCGGCTTTACATGAAATGAACCCGGTTCAGCTTCGGCAAATTTTAGAGGAAGTCTATCGGGTTCTCAAGCCAGGAGGGGTGTTTACCTTGGTTGATTTTCATCGCCCTAATAACCCATTATTTTGGCCAGGAATTGCCCTGTTTTTGTGGCTGTTTGAAACGGAAACGGCTTGGCAATTGTTACAAACAGATTTGATGGCGTTACTGTCTGAAGTGGGGTTTCGGGCCAATTTATCGGAAGCGCAGGGGGCTGATTTTCCCCAACAACGGCTTTGTGCCGGGGGTAGTCTTCAGGTGATTCAAGTTCAGAAGCCTGGCGTGAACGGATATCTCTCTCGGGAGTGATTCCTTAAATTCAGTTAACTGAATCCGGGGAAAATATTAAGGATTGCAACAAGAACTGTTTTGCTTGCCAAGTTCGTGATACTAAATGGAAACTAAGATTCTTAATCCGATTTTGTAAACCTCTAAAAACAAAGGAGAAAGTCAATTGATTTACTCAGAATTAATCGCCGCTACAGCAAACACCGTCACGACTGTTTCTTGGAGTCCCAAGACGGCAATTGTGATGATTATCTGCAATATTGTAATGTTTGCGGTTGGTAAATTTGTGATTCAAAAGCCTAATGTTGGCCCTGCACCTAACACCTTTTTAGGCATGAGTTTAGCTGCATTAATTGGGACAGCTTGTTTAGGTCATATTGTTGGTGCGGGTGTGATTCTTGGACTCGCAAACGTCGGTACNGTTTCTTGGAGTCCCAAGACGGCAATTGTGATGATTATCTGCAATATTGTAATGTTTGCGGTTGGTAAATTTGTGATTCAAAAGCCTAATGTTGGCCCTGCACCTAACACCTTTTTAGGCATGAGTTTAGCTGCATTAATTGGGACAGCTTGTTTAGGTCATATTGTTGGTGCGGGTGTGATTCTTGGACTCGCAAACGTCGGTACTCTTTAGATTTGATTTGACTCTACTCTAGAAACCCGGTTTCTTTGAGAAACCGGGTTTCTGTTTGGGGTTTCTGTTTTTATTTTAATGATAATCTTGACCTGAACCATATTTCCAAGCTTCTAACCAACGATGATAGTAATATTGCTGGATGGGTGATAAGTTTTTAATCGAAGGTTCTCGGTTTTTTCCCAGTGAAAATAACGCAGTATAAGCCCCTAAGTTAAAATAGTGAACAGTCCACTCTAATAAAGGCGTTAACCCCACTTGTGGAATCACTTTAAATACAATATCAGGATGAGAAATACTGGTTTTAAACAAGGTTTTGGCTAAGGGGAAAAACTGCACAACATCTTGTAAAAAAGGTTTGAGAACCCCATCGCCTAATTGTTCCATTTCTTGAAATACTGCGGCTAATAGATTGTTAATGGTAT
>NZ_LATL02000181.1 GCF_000972705.2 Limnoraphis robusta CS-951
GTACAGAGAATCAAGCATTTTTTTCTCAAGTACGGTAGGGCATACCGAAACTATCTCTGAAATGAGATGAACGACTGGGGAGACTCACCCCTCTGGAGTTGATTGGGAAACCAGTTGGCTTTAAGGGTTGTCAATGAATCAGTAATCCAAAGCCGTGAGGCTTGGAGAATCCCCTTTCTTTAGAAATGGGGAGTATGTCAAAGACCAGTAGATTGGGTTGGCAAATCCTGCCAACCTGATTTTTTTTAAGATATCACGGCTTCTGGTAAAATCAACATTCCATCCCCAAAGGAATAAAAACGATAGGGATGAGCAAAACCCTCAGCTTTTTGAGCGATCGCATCTTGGTACAAATCTAACAGGCGTTGACGACCAATTAATGCCGCGACTAACATCATTAAACTCGAACGGGGAAGATGAAAATTAGTAATTAACCCATCGATCACCCGAAATTGATAACCCGGATAAATAAAAGCCTCTGTTTTTCCGCAGTAGGGAGTCAGTTTACCCTCAGCCATCGCTACTCCTTCTAAGGTTCGCACTACGGTTGTTCCGACTGCAATAATTCGTCCCCCATTGGCTTTCGTTTTCTCAATTTGTTCTACGGTTTCTGCGGAAACTTCTATCCATTCCGCGTGCATTTGATGAGTGGTAATATCTTTAACTTCTACGGGGCGAAACGTACCCACTCCCACGTGTAACGTTACAAACGCTTTGTTAATGCCCTGATGGTGCAACCGTTCAAACAGTTCCTCGGTAAAGTGTAAACCCGCAGTCGGCGCTGCAACAGCCCCCGGACGTTGGGCATAAATCGTTTGATATTGTTGAGGTAAGGCGTCTGACTGGGTAACGTATGGGGGAAAAGGAATGTGACCAAACTGATCCAATTGTTCGATCAAAGACTGTCCGGCCGGTAAATCAAACTGTAATAACCGTCCGCCTGTGGCTGCATCAGTTTCTACAACGGTAGCGCTTAAAGGTTGCAGAACCTCTTGATCAGTCGAGTTGAGCGATTCAAATTCAACCCGAACACCAATTTTAAAGCGTCTTCCCGGTTTAACTAAAGCTAACCAACAATTCGGCTTTCGTTCTTCGATCAACAAAATCTCAACGGCAGCCCCACTGGATTTGTTACCATAGAGACGAGCCGGAATGACCCGAGTATCGTTAAATATCAGTAAGTCACCCGATTTTAGGTAATTGGGGAGATCCTGAAAGATACGGTGATGGTGAGAAGTGAGCGAATCAACGACTAACAAGCGAGATTGATCCCGAGGAATGACAGGGTTTTGGGCAATTCGTTCCTCCGGGAGTTCGTAGTCATAACCTTCTGTTGTCCAGTCCAGTCTGTCTGTTTCCATAGTGTTCAGAAATACTCAAAGCCGTTCATTACTCAATTCCCAATCAGTTTGGGTATAATCCCCCATCTCAAATCGGGTGCTTTTCCCCTGGCAAGAGTAAGCTAATCTCGCGACTATATAAGTATAAAGCGGTAAAACCGAGAAGCACAGAACCCGCCCTGTTTGCTCCTCATCGCCAGTCTTGCCAGAACAAGAGAAGCGATCTAAAGGCGGGAGGACTATGCGGGAGAAGATCGACGATGGAATACCTCTACTACCTTGCCAATACCAGCCTTACGCTTAGAGTTGTAGATCATTTACGCACTCAGACTCAACTCCCTGTCCGGTTGGTGACTGTGATTCACCAAATCGATGGCTGGATTGTCAAAGTTAAAATGAGTCAGTCTCTAACAGCTAAACAGCATGGAGACTTTAGAGCGTTTATGAGTGAGTTGGGAATTCCCTACGAACCGAATATTCGGATTAAGATGGCCCTGTGGGGGCTAGAAACAGGACAGTCTCCCTTGAGTGTGATGCGTCGCTATCAAGTGGCTGTGGTGTCTCATGGTCAACCGAATCGAGAGGATATTGAGGCATTCCGAACTCAGTTTGTTCAAGGTCTGGGTTACTGTCCAGAGGCTCTGGCTTAAAGATTCACCTCTCATCCTCAAATGCAGATTGAATGTAGTTTTGTAGGATGAGCTGATACCCTTTCCACTGAACAGGTTGACCCAGGGCAGTCGGAAACAAGGACTCAGGAGTGATTGAGCCAGAATCCTGACTGGAATTATAAACGGTGAGGCGATCGCATCGAACCAGGGCAACATCAAACCGACACGGGAAGTCAGCCAGTTCCGGGCGATCGCTTAAAAAGGTTTGAGCAGATTTAATTAGTTTGGCTTGTTTAGTTGGGGTAATCGCTAAAAGGCCATCTTCATCCCAATTGCGTTTTTTACGGGTTTTTACCTCTACAAAAATTACAGTGGACTCAGGTTTTGAGTCTGCTATTTTTCGTGCAATCAGATCGATTTCTCCCCAACGACAGCGATACTGATGAAATAAAATTTCCCAACCTTGTTGGTTTAACCACGCTTGTACCAGTTGTTCTCCCAAAGTTCCGATGGTTTGAGACAGGGGATAAGAAGAATCACGGCTCGAAAAAGGAATACTCACGGTAGGATAGAGTTGAAATTTGTTTGCGGACTTGATTAACATAAATATTGATCAGAGTTCAGACCTCGAAAAAATAGTTGGGATATGAATAATAGTATTTTCTTACGATTTCAGACCATTAGTTTAGCTTTTCTCGTTGGACTTTGGTTAATTGTAACCGGGATAACTTCTCAACCCGCAGGGGCGGAGAACTACGAGAAGCGAACCCTCTTAAATGCTGATTTCTCTGAACAGGTTCTCACAGACTCTGAGTTTGACTTTGCGAACTTGCAGGAAAGTAACTTTAGCCATAGTGACTTGCGGGGCGTTAGTTTGTTTGGGGCGAAGCTACAACGGACGAATTTTGAAGGGGCGGATCTCCGGTATGCCACCTTAGACACGGCTCGCTTTAACAAAGCTAACCTCACCAATGCCATCCTAGAAGGGGCTTATGCTTATAATACTGATTTTACCAATGCGATTATCCAGGGGGCTGATTTCACCGATGTTTTATTGCGTCGAGATATGCAGCAAAAGCTCTGTGCGGTAGCTGAAGGAACAAACCCGGTGACGGGACGCAATACTCGCGATACCCTTTACTGCAACTGAATTGCTGATTTTGACTTGAACCGTTCACCCTTGCTACTGCTGGGGTGTCTTTTTTTTTGCCTGAGTTAGTCTCAGTCTAAAGCTCATCCAAAATTTTCTTAATCAAGACCCATTTCTTATGATAGAATCTTTCTTCGGAATTATAACTTAAGAATTACTTGCATTAACAGCTTAAGTTAATCCCTAGAGTGTAGAATCTTGAAGCTCTAAAAACGTTTGATTTCAAGGAATAAAGCCGAAATGAGTAAAATTACACGAAGAGTATTTTTAGCAAGTGGAACAGCGATCGCCGCAGTAACTTTAGGAGAACTCGGTAGAAGGAATCCTAGTTTTGCTAATGCAGGAGTGGTTAACCTGTATTCATCCCGACATTATGACACTGATAATCAACTTTATGAAGGCTTTACGAAAAAGACTGGCATTAAGATTAACCTAGTTGAAGGTGATGCAGCTCAGTTAACTGAACGAATTAAGAGCGAGGGTGCTAATAGTCCCGCAGACGTGCTGATCAGCGTTGATGCGGGAAATTTGTGGAAAGCCCAGCAGCAAGGGATATTTCAGCCTATTTCCTCTTCGGTTTTGAATAACGCCATTCCCGCTAACTTACGAGATCCGGGAAATCACTGGTTTGGTCTGTCTAAACGGGCTAGAGTGATCATGTACAATAAAGCCAAAGTCAATCCGGCTCAACTGTCTACCTACGAAAATTTAGCAGATCCCAAATGGAAAGGGAAAGTGCTGATTCGTTCTTCGAGTAATATTTACAATCAATCTTTAGTGGCGTCGCTCCTAGAGGTTCATGGCGGCGCAGAAACCGAAAAATGGGCTAAGGCTTTAGTTGCTAACTTTGGTCGTCCCCCAGAAGGCAATGATACCGCTCAAATTCAAGCCGTTGCTGCCGGGGTTGGAGATTTAGCTATTGCTAATACTTACTATTTAGCGCGTTTAGCGAGTTCCAGCAAAGCGGAAGACAAAGCCGTTGCCCAAAAAGTCGGAATGTTTTTCCCGAATCAACGAGATCGGGGGACTCATATTAATATTAGTGGTGCAGGAGTCGTGAAGTCAGCACCGAATAAAGCAGGAGCGGTGAAGTTTCTAGAATATTTGGTGAGTCCTGAAGCCCAAAAAATCTTTGCTCAAGGAAATCATGAATATCCTGTTGTTTCGGGAGTACCTGTTTCAGGGACTTTAAGTCAGTTTGGAACCTTCAAAAGTGATTCAATGAATGTCGCCGTCTATGGTAAACAGAATCCCGAGGCGATTCGATTGATGGATCGGGCGGGTTGGAAATAATCATCTGACTCACCAGCGTCTTTGATGGAAAATAAGGGGAAAAGCCTAAAACTCTAAAGGTTATCTGGCTATCCCCCCAGATTAATAGGCACTTGATTGATTAACAATTTTCCATAGTGAAGTCAGACTTTATTTTCAGTCAAAAAATAATTCTAGTGAGCTTCTTGAGTAATCAGTTCAGACGGGTTGAGGGATTTTGATACAGAAGTAACATGATTCATTGACTTACGTTTGCTCGGAACTGCGGCTAAAACTGCGGGTAACGCTAGACAAATTGCACCGTTAGCAAAAGCGAGTAATAAGCCAGATAAAATACCTGTTTCCATTATTGCACTTCTAAGTTTAGATCTTCTATTGTAAATCACTTCGGCGATTTTTACAAATCAAATCGAGATTTACAATCTTCTCCAGATATAAATTTCTGTTGGCACTCATAAGCAAGATTAATTATATCATGTCCGGTTGAACAGTTATAAATAAACGACAGAGGAGTCAGGAGTCAGGAGTCAGGAGTCAGGAGGAAATAAAGAAGAAGAAAGAGTCGGATTATGAGAAAGTTTTTTATCACTAATTATCCGGACATAATATTAAATGTCCCTAGATAGTCGAGTTAAAATCTTGATAAAACTTAACGCGATTTTCGGTTAATATTGTTCGATAAATTGTCGTAAAGCCTCGTGATACAAAATTCCTCCGACTTGACGGACATTGTTATGACCTGCTCCGGGTACAATTAAAAGTTGTTTGGGTTCAATTGCTGCGGTAAAGAGTTGTTTGCTCATTTCGACAGGAACAACGCGATCATTTGTGCCATGAGTAAATAAAATCGGCATTTTGAGCTGAGAAACTTTAGAAATTGAATTGAAGGTTTGAGTTAAGAGGAGATCAATCGGGAACATCCAGTATCTTTTTTGAAAATCAACCATTTTACGAATAGAAGTAAAAGAGCTTTCGATAATTAACCCCGCTATTTCTGGATGTTTAGAGGCTAAATCAATTGCGATTGCACCCCCGAGAGAATGACCAAAAATAAAGATATGATGAGGATTAATCCCTCGTTCATGGATTAAGTAATTCCAAGCTTTTTCTACATCCTCGTAAACAGTTGTTTCTGTAGGAATCCGTTTGGTGCTGCGTCCATATCCTCGATAATCAATCAAAAAAACAGACAAACCCATGTGATGAAATTGTTGAGCCAAATCTAAATTCGCACTAATATTACTGCGATTACCATGACAATCAAGAATAACACGCTTTTCCGTAGGGGAATCAGAAGGAATCCACCATCCATGAACCTGTTCTAGCTTCCCCGTTTTTGTCGTTACAGGAAGCCAAACTTCTTGATAAGGTAAATTAAATTCTGCGGGTGTAGTTTGAATTTTTCTGGAGGGAAAAAAGATAAACCGACTTTGAGCAAAGCGAAGAATCAGACAAGCTATTGTATAGGCGAGTGCAGATCCGACTGCTAACATCAGTTCCAGTCGTCCCAAAAAAATGCGAATTGTGTCTGTCATACAACCTGATTTCCCGAACTTAATTCAACTCTGTATTATTTTTAGCGCGTCAGGTTTGAGTTCAGCACTCACCCCTCCCAGCGCGAAGTGTGCGTGACAGTTTCCTATCATACAGTTTAACACTTACTTCCTGCTTTTTCACTTGATTTTGAGTGTAGCTGTTGATCACCGCTTTGTATAGGTACGTCTGGTTTTCTGTGTCGTTAGAAGCGCCTTCTGATCAAATCTAAAAACCGATTATTTTCATCGTACAGATTCTATTTTAGTCGAGAACCGGGGATTAAGACTCATTCTCGAGAAGCTCTAGTTAGTCCCGTTATTTTCTCGGTAAAATTGACTCAAAACTCTCTCCAGTGTTGATACTTGTTGGGTGTATTATAGCGTTTAAACTGTGTTTTATCAGACTTGATTTCAAGTCTTGTTACCGCAATATTCTGAAATCTATCTTCAACGGGCTAATCGGAATGGTGAGGGTAATGACGTGTTAGAATAAAAAAAATATTGATCAGGAAATTTTCAAAGCAGTAAAAAAGGGGGTTTGACCCCAGAGCTTTTCACCTACCACGCCCAAGCCATTCTCAAACTAGGACACCATAAAAAACAGGTTATTGTTGATGTTTGTGGAATGATACAACCCAATAAAATCGCCGTGTTATCAGTTTTGAACCACTATTTAATCAGTTAAAAACCAGACGGGGTTTTCATCTCAACTGCTTTCAATAGACGTTTAATCAAGGGTGAAATAATGACAGATTCTTTACCAGATTTATCCATTGGCATCGCTTGGTGTTTGGCTTGGGGAGAAGAAACTCAACCTCAAGTCAATCTAGAAATATTACAGCAAATGCGAAAAGCGATGCTGGAAAATCAGGAAGTTTCGGAGGAAGTTAAATTAATCGTTCAACAGGTGAGGCAATTAGAAGATATAAAATTTCCCGACACTTTAGCTGATTTAAAACAATTAACTGAAAAATATTCAACCCTTTGGAATTCTAAAATCGGTTTAATTTACGGAGGGGCAACTAAAATCAAACAATATGTATTTGAAGCCGCAAAATTACCCGACGTTCGGGGCGCATCGGCACTATTAGATCGGATTAATTTAGTTGATTTACCCGCATTTTTTGGGAAAGGCAAGTCCATTACTATTTCACAGTGGCTGAGTAAAAATTTACCGGATTTAGAAGCAGCTTTAATCCCTGAATTAATCATCTATTCAACAGGCGGAAATATCTTAGCCTTTTGTCCGGCTGCATTCGTCGATCAACTCTGTGATGCCATTGAAAAACGTTACACCTACGAAACTTTAACCGCTAATTCCTGTGCAGTTGGAGATTGTTTTAAGTTTTTAGAATTGCGTTTAGGTGTCCTTCCCGATACTATCGATGAAAACTGCTTTTGGCTGGAAAAATATCGTCAAAATCGAAATCATCCCCTGCTAGAAGCCTATTATAAACAGCCAGATGTTAACGAAGACGAACAATTTAAAAACCGCAAAAGCTTTAATGAACTGGTCACAAAACTAGCAATTCAATTCAATCAGCGACGCAGTGGAAATCACACCGAAAACCGCCTGAGTCGTCGTTATCCGCCAATGTTTGAAACTCATCCTTATTTAGTTCGGGATGAAAGTGATCGCCGTTCAGCTATTGCTAAAATCGATGAAATTGCAAGTCAACCGCTTGTATCAGAAGCATTAGTTCGGAAAAAAATTGTGGGTCAAATTGCTAAAGATGAAGCTTTACAAGATCATTTACCAACTTGGTTTAATAAGCTTCAATTAGGTTGGCAACCGACAGGTATTAAAATCAAAAGTTGGGTTGGGGAATTTGAAGACTATCTCAAAGAAAACCGCGAACAGAAGGATAAATATTATTCGGAATGTCCCGATCCTGAATGTTACCAGCCTAAAAAAGCCGGAACTGTGCGAGAATTAGGGAATGTTTATAACGGTTTTATTGCTTATATCTACGCCGATGGTAATAACATGGGAGGTTATATTCAGAAAGAAGTTAAAACCCCCCAAGATTACAAAAAATTTAGCCAAGATATTTTCAACGCAACAGAAAAAGCCGTTTATTATGCGTTATCTGAACATCTCCGACCCCATCAGTTAAAAAACTTAACCGATCCAGATATTGAAAACAAAAATGGAGATTGGATTCATCCCTTTGAAATTATTACGATTGGCGGAGATGATGTTCTTTTAATTGTTCCGGCAAATAAAGCGTTAGAAGTTGCCAAAACATTGGGTGAAAAATTTGAAGAACTGCTGAAAACAAGGGGTTATAATTCAGATGAAACCTACACGCCTCAAGCGGTTCATCGTTGTCATGGTGATAATCTTCCAACCGGAAATAATCAATGTGAACTCAGTATCTCAACCGGAGTTTTAATTACTGCTGAAGAAACACCGATTTACTATGCTGATAAGTTAACAAATCAACTGCTGAAATCGGCGAAAGAACGTGCAAAACTGTTGCGAAAACAAGGATATTATGGGGGAACAATAGACTTTTTAACCATGAAATCAGTCACAATGATTGCATCGAGTATTAAAGAGTTTCGAGAACAAGGACTTACAAAAGATTTTACCAAACCCAAGCTAAGACTCTATGCAGCACCTTACACCTTACATGAAATCGGAGGACTTTTGAAAACTGTTCAAGCTTTTAAAAACGTAGATTTTCCGCGATCGCAACTGTATCAAATTCGCAGTTTACTCGAACGAGGAAAACGCACCGCAATTCTAAATTATCGCTATTTTAGGGTACGTTTAACTCAAGGAAAAGGTACAATAAAACAAGACTTTGAAGACGTTTGGTGTTCAGCAAAAACAAATGATGGAATTATAGCACCCTGGATGTATGAAGATGGAAAACGCGATAAAGACAAGCCAGAAGACCCCTATTATGAAACAATTTGGCGAGATTTAGTAGACCTATTTGCTTTTACTGAAAAAACAAATACCGACTCATCAAAAGCATCTGAACAACCAACAGAGGCGAATCAATGATCTCTCTAGAAAACTTCAATTTATCGATAGAATCTCACACCATTACTGCAACGCTTGACACCGCTTTGTGCGTGGGTGCGGGAGGTTCATCGGGTTCTTTGGCGGATAAACCTATTCTTCGCAATACAGACGGAAATTTACTGATTCCAGCATCTCAAATTAAAGGTCGTTTGCGACATGAATGTGAGAAAATAGCCAGGGGTTTAGGTTGGGCGGTTTGTCAATCTCCTACACCGAATACCATGTGTCCTCAACGAGAGGGTTTATCGGAAAATGAGGAACAAAAATTTCATCGTGATGAATATCAAATTGATGATCAATATCACTGTTTAATCTGTCAAATCTTTGGCAATCCTAGCTTACACTCTCGCGTTTTATTTGATGATTTGATTTGTACAGAAAATCCAGATTATCTCCCTGAAATTTTACGTCCCGGTGTAACGATTAATCGCCGTCGTCGCACCGCAGAAGAACAAAAACTTTACTTTCTAGAAACCTCTCCCGTCAACGCAAAATTACAATTCACAGGTCAGATTCATTTCTTACCCAACTGTCCAAATTTTGCCAAAGTATTAATCGCTGCGGGATTGCATCATATTCATGCGTTGGGTGGGAGTAAATCCACAGGTTTAGGTTGGTTAACTTGGAATTTAGAAAGCACATTATCTGACATTAATACAGAGAGTTCAGCTTGGGAATTTCTCGCTAAAGGAGTCCAAAAATGAATCGAATTCAACTCGAAATAGAAGCATTATCTCCCCTCGCCATTGGTCGTCATAAACCGGGTGGTTCTATTAGTGAAGCCCAAGATTATATTCCCGGTTCTGTTATCCGAGGTGCGTTTGCTTCTGTTCTGTTACAATCCAATCAAAACCCCGAACCCAACGATGATTTTCACGCCCTATTTTTGGATGAAAACTCGGCAATTTTTCAAAATGCTTATCCAGCCAATCCACCTAAAAATCACACAAAAATTGATACAGTTTTAGTTCTTCCTGCAACCGTTCTCAGTTCCAAAGCGAAGCCTGGTTTTAAAGATAAAGGAAATGGGGTGTTTGATACTTTAATTGATCAGTTTTGTGCGGAAGATTATGGTCAACTCTATGATCCAAATTGTCCAAAAGATTATGATCGCGTTGATAATTTTAGCGGATTTTATTGTAAAATATATGATAAATATCATCCACTCTCAGCGAACAAACGTCTGTTAACGCGAGTTGGAATAAACCGAAAACGAGCCACTGCTGAGGAATCAATTCTCTACAGTATTGAGGTGTTGAATGAATCCAAACCCAAAAAGGAAAAGCCGTCAATCTATCGAGGTGCGATTCTTGTACCCGATGGAGAACTGGCTGAAAAGTTACGTGATTTTATTAATAAGCACAGCGAATTATTTCGTTTGGGGGGTTCAACTTCGCGGGGGTTAGGGAAAGTTAAAATTCAAGCAGAGTTACGAGAAAATATAGCTTCAGTTGAGGATCGAATTCAACAATTTAATGCTAAACTAAAAGAAAGATGGCAACTCTGGGGAAGTTTATTTAGTCCGGCATCAGGAAAATATTCACAAGAGCGAACCTACTTCACACTAGACCTTCAATCTGATGCCATCTTAACTGAAAATTGGCGGCGAACAACCGTTATTTCAGAAGCAATGCTAAAAGAATTTGCAACAGTTGATGATTCATCTTTCCAGCTAGAAGTCGCCTATAGCAGTTATGACTATTATTCGGGTTGGAATGCGGCTTGGGGGTTAATGAAAGACGTTGAGTTAGTCACGAATAAAGGAGGCGTTTATCTGTTTAGTATTAGTAAAACTAAAACTGAAACTTGGTATTCAGCTTTAAAAAATTTAGAAAGTAAAGGAGTCGGAGAACGAACAAATGAAGGGTTTGGACAGGTGCAAATTTGTAATGAGTTTCATTTGAGATTTCGGGAGGAAGCTGTATGAACGAAGATATTGAACAACAAAAAGAACTCAAAATCAAAGCTCAAAAAGAACTTAAAATTCAGGAAGGTATTCGTAAAAAGGAAGATGAAATCGTGATTTATATACAGAAAGCGTTAGATAAAACAAGTTCCTACGGCAAATTGGAAGAATCACAGTTTCGCAATTTAGTGAGAGTTGCAGAGAGTACAGAAAGTACAGAAGTGATTAAAAACTTTTTACGTTATCAAGTAGGTCGTGATAACAAATGGGGTAGAGGTAAAGAATCTTTGGCTGCAACAATCATTGACGATATTGATAATCAATTGAAAGAACTTGCTCGTAAGATTTCAAAAGAAGCAAAAACCGATGAATATAACTCTATTTTGATTCAGCTAACACGTCGTTACTTAGGATATGGTGCGCGTTACCTGAAGTACAAACTAGAAGGTGAATTTTAAAGCATTTTTATCATTTTAATCACTTGATATTTAGGAATTTAGCATCATGCCACAATTAATTATTTCAACAGTCGGTACAAGTTTATTGACGAATCAAATTGACCGAGATTATGATCCGAGTAGCTGGCTAGAACGCTTAAATGAAGCGGCTAACTATACTGTTGAGGAAATGGAATATTATCCAGACGTTCAAAATATTCTTGAAACCTTAAAACAACGAGTCGAGGATAAACTCTATAATGAAGATACGGAAGATGATGAAATTAGAGAAATTAGTGCAGAACTCAATGGTATTTATGGTATCTATGAGTATACAGAGAAAAATCCGCAAGATCAACATTGGTTAATTACAACAGATACAGCACAGGGAAAAATAGCAGCTAATATTGTCGAACGTTTCTTAAAGTTAAAGTTAAAAGGAATGACAGTTGAAGTTTATGCTCCAGAGGAACTGTCTACTAAAAGTACAGGCAAGTTTAAACGGGGTATTGATCAACTATTAGAACAATTTCAAAAAACTTTGCCAGAATTTAAAAGATATGGCTATGAAATCAAATTCAATTTAGTGGGTGGTTTTAAAGCTTTACAGGGATATTTAAACACGATTGGAATGTTTTATGCTGATGAAATCATTTATATTTTTGAAGGCGCAAACTCTGAAGTGATTAAGATTCCTCGACTACCCATAAATATTGATGAGACTGTCATTAAACCTTATACCCTTGAAATAGCACTGATGGTAGCCGGAGTAGAATTTAATCGTTCTGAACTTGGAGGCATTCAAGAAGCATTGATATTTGAAGTTGATGGCGAAGTGATTTTATCGAACTGGGGAAACCTGATCTGGGATCAGAAAAAAACTGAACTTCTCTCTGGTGAACTTTTGACTTTTCCTAAGCTTAGGTACGAGCGATCATTTGTTCAGGACTATCAAAGAGTTAGTGATAACAAGGAACGAGCTAAACTTCAAGAAACCCTTGCTAAAGTTTCTAAGTTACTTAGTCAATCAAAAAATGGAGTACAAGCTTTGAAAGGGGATGGAGGTGTACAACTTGAGACTTACAAAAATACAAATATTGATCATTTTCGGGTTAATTTAAGTATGCGAGTCAGTTGTAAGTTTGTTGATGGGGAAAATTTATCACTTCGGCACTATGGAACTCACGATCATGTCGAGCGCAGTGAACAAGTTTAAAAAACTAGGATTAAATCCTGATGTTCAGTAATCTTTCAGAAATCATATGATCTCAATTCAATCCCTCCCTAAACTATCCCTCAAAGACTTTTTACAACAACCCGAAACCAAACCCGTTTGTGAATATATTGAGGGTGAAATTTACCAAAAACCGATGCCAAAAGGGAAGCATAGCCGACTCCAAACTCGCTTAGTCACCGAGATTAACCAAGTCGCTGAACCTCAACATTTAGCCTGTGCTTTTACCGAATTACGTTGTACTTTTGGGGGTGGTTCGTTGGTTCGAGATATCAGTATTTTTGCTTGGGAAAAAATCCCTACAGATGCCGAAGGAGAAATCGAAAATACTTTTGAAATTCCACCAGACTGGACAATTGAAATTCTTTCCCCCGATCAAAGTTCAACCCGTGTGATTGACAATATTTTATTTTGTTTAAATCATGGGACAGAACTCGGTTGGTTGATTGATCCACAAGAACGAATGGTGATGATATTTAAGCCAAACCAACAACCCGAAACTAAACGCCATCAGGATAATTTACCTGTTTTAAGTTTACTACAAAGTTGGCATATTTCTGTAGAAGATGTGTTTAGTTACTTAACGTTCAATTAATCTCAATCAGGATGCACTCTTATGTTTGAAACGTTTAAAAATCGACTCGAACTGACTGGAAAACTGACTACAATTACCGCATTACGGATTAGTGCGGGACGTTCCACCGAACCCATTGGATCGGATTTACCCGTGATTAAAGATGCGTTAGGACAGCCTTTTATTCCGGGTTCTAGCTTCAAAGGCGCATTGCGATCGCGTCTTGAAAGTTTCTTGCGAGGAATCTTAGGAAATAACCGTAAATTAGTGGGAAATCCGAGTGTAAATGATGAATGGTCGCTCACTTCTAAAGAATTAGCAAAGTTCAAAATGAACGAACTTAAGAATCTGAACTCACAAGAAAAAGAAAACTGCTTACATCAGTATATTCTTGAAAATACAGACTTAATATCGAGTTTATTTGGTTCTCCTTGGATAGCGAGTAAATTTCAAGTCCGAGATTTAACCGTTGATACTAACACTTGGTTTAATCAATATCAAGAACGAGATGGAGTAGCGATAGATAGAGATACAGAAACCGCATCCGAAGGTAAACTTTATGATTATCAAGTTGTACCAGGCGGAACGGATTTTGATTTTAAAGCAGTTGTAGAAAATGCAGAAGATTGGGAATTGGGTTTATTAATGATTGGTTTGCATCAGTTTGAAACCGAACAAATTCCGTTGGGTGGCGGACGTTCTCGCGGCTTAGGTGTAGTTCGTTTAGATATTGATAAAATGCGTTGGGTTGATGTTGAGGATCACCCAGAATTTTTGTTAGAATATCTCCAAAAACTATTAAGAAACGATGAAACAGCCTATGAAGATGCTTTAGACTATAAAGATGAATGGGTTGGGAAACTGATTGAACATCTCAATACAAAAATATCTCAACGTACTGAAGCCGAAAATCCAGTTGAACAAAACCGAGATTAGAATCAATTAAAATTAATTCAGAAAATAACAATGCACAAAAAATTAGTTAATCATTGTACAATCAATTTAACGATTATTCCTGACGGGCCGATTTTAATTAAATCTGGAAAAGAAGGTGCTGACCCGACAAAACCCGAAATGGAATTTGTGGAAACTTACCACACAGGCGGACGTTCAATTTATCTTCCAGGGAGTTCTTTAAAAGGTGCTATTCGCGCTCACGCTGAACGCATTGTCAGAACTGTTGGAGGAGAAAAAAACTCCAATAATTCCCGCCTTCCCTGGGCGAACGATCCGTTAAATGATAAGTATGATTATCTCAAAAAGGAGCCAAGTTATAATATCTACAAACTTTCTTCTTTTACGGATAAAATGTTTGGCAATACTTCAATAGCCAGTCGAGTTAGAATTGAAGATGCTTACCCAAAAGATAAAACTAAACTCAAAATAGAAGAACGTAACGGCGTCGCAATTGATCGGGTTTTTGGTTCGGTTGCGGTAGGGCCATTTAACTATCAAGTCTGTACATCTGGAGAATTTAAAACCAAAATTCATTTGAAGAATTTTACCCTCGCTCAGTTAGGTTTAATGGGTTTAGTATTGCGAGACTTGAATGATGGTTGGTTTGGTTTGGGGTTTGCAAAATCTCGCGGTTTAGGAACCGTTTCTGTGCAGTATAATTCTGCTACTGTTCAATATCCTGGCTGTATTTTAGATGAACAAACCCGTCAAATTAAGCTGCTAGGCAGTGATAAAATTTGGGAAAACACAATGTTATTAGGTGCGGGTGAATTTCTTGAAAGGGAAGAAGCAGAACTTTATCGTTTTCCTACCTCAGATCATCAACAAACACCTGTTGCTGCTCAACTAATGGATTTAGGATTTGGAGTTGAATTAACGTTTTCAGGAGAAGAACAGGTAAAAGATTTATTTACCCGCTCAGTTAAAGCTTGGAAACAACTGTTACAGCCAGGAGTCGCCTAATGAGTTTTGTTGGTTATCAAAATATTTCTTCAGTTGAGTTGAAAGAATTATTAACTCAAAATGCTAATTCAAATAGCTATTACTTTCTACGTTGGGTTGATAAAGTCAGTGGAATTGTTGAAGAATTACCCTTAGATTTTCATCAAAATCCCAGTCCTGAAGGACAGATGTTTAACTCAGAATTAGAACTGCGTTGGAAACGAAAAGGTTCCGGTTTTGAAGTTTTGCTGTTAACTGAAGGTGATTCTTTACCGGGTAAATGGAAAACTATAGAGGAGGATTGTGAATGGGAAACTGAGGTGCGAAAAGCCTGTTTATATCAGCCAACGGTAACACGCTTTCCGAATCGTTTTAAATATCCCGATAATTTCAAGATTGCTCAACGTTATTTCAAAAATAAAAAGACTTCAACGGTACATTTTATCGCTCTAACTATTCAGGAGGAATAATGACAAATCGCCCTATCAAAAAGCCAAACCGACTTAACCCACCCAGCCAACCTCCTGCTATAAATGCTGATGTAGGAGTCAATAATTATAAACCCTATCAATTGGTTTCATTTCCAGAAAACCGCCCTAATTTGCAACGCCCCGCCGGACATCAGCAATTTTTCAATGATCTAATTCATGGAACTCTTGAACTCAAATTAACCGTTAAAACTGCGGTTCATGTATCAACGGGTATTGTCGCAATGGGGAGTGATATTAACACCCGTGTTCCCTTAATTAAAACGATGATTCAAGACGTTGATCAAAACCTTTTAATTCAAGGAAGTTCATTAAAAGGCTGTGTTCGTTCAGTTTATGAAGCGATTACTAATAGCACGTTAGCCGTCATTACTTCAAGATATAAAGATAAAATTTCGCCGGAACGTTTACCCTGTAAAAGCAAAGATAAACTGTGTCCTGCGAGTCAAGTTTTTGGGGCGTTAGATTGGCAAGGTTTAATAGAATTTAATGATGCAAAATGCGAAAATCATAACTTTTCAACGGGTTTTATGCCGTCTCTTTATCGTCCTCGCCCGGATGAACGAACCGCTTATTTTCAACGGGGAAAAGTTGCAGGACGGAAGTTTTATTATCATACCATTCGAGCGATTGATAAAGGTCAAAATCAGGGAATTCCTGTTCAACAAGCGGCAAAAGAATATATATTCACAACCAAAATTCGCTTTAAAAACCTCAAATCTGCGGAACTCGGAACTTTACTAATTGCTCTCGGACAAGATGAAAACTACCCAATAGCGTTGAAAGTGGGAGGCGGTAAACCCATCGGAATGGGAACAATGACAGTTGAAATAACCGCAGCTAATGTTTTACAAAATCAGCAAGATTTACAAGAACGCTATTCTAATTTTCAGCCTTCAGAAAACACAAAAATGGGTGAAGAATTAAAACAGTTTATTCGAGAAAAGATTCAATTGGCTCATTCGAGTTTGATTCAAACTACCCAACTTCAACAACTTGCTGAAATTTTACGTTATCCAACAGATCGTGAACCCCCAGAAGGAATGTACTAATGCTAACAGAAAATCAGTGGACAACTGCTCACGCGATCGCCAAAACTTTAGTTTTAGAAAATACAGATGTAAATGAGTTAAGAAAAGCGATTTCCTATCTCAGAAATTATGTGAGTCCCAACGAATCTGGACAGAAGTTTTTCAACTATCTGAAAACCTTAACTAAAAATGGTCGAAGTATTGGTCACAGCAGACAAACTTCCAGATATTATGAAACAATAGAAGCAACTTGTACTCAATATCTTAAAGCCTATGAAAATGATTCAATAGTAATGTTACAGATTCTCGGTTGGGTAGCGCGTTTAATGCGATATTACCAAAGTTCGGGGTCAATTGGAGAGATTCCGGCGCCTGTTGCTGAGTCCGCCCGTCAAGCAGAAATTGCCGAGGCTGTTGGTAGTCAAGCGTTTAACATCGGTCAAATTTTAGAGGCAATCGTTACTAATATTAAGGGAAATAAGGTGACTTATGAGATTTTGGGAACGATTAAATTAACGGAGAAAGAACCCAAAAAAGCAGCTTCTCTATCGGAAGGGCAAAACGTTCAGGTTGAAATCGTTGATTTGAAAGAAGATGGGAGTATTAAAAAGGTTAAACTTGCTGATTGAGAGAGTTTGTAACCACTAACTCTATTTTGAGTGCTACTATAGGAGGCATCAATCACAGCTAACTCTGTCGGTTGATGTTTTTTTGATTTGATTAGGAGAAATATCTGTATGGATAGGCTCGAAAGCTCATACCCGCCCGCATCAACTTTGCAAACATTCACTAAAATGACTGAATCAACTTTTCAAACATCACCTAGCGCGACTGAATCAACTTTTCAAGCATCAGACAGAACGTATTTTGCAGAGCAAAGGATAAATAACATGACATACGAAGTCGAGTACACGGACGAGTTTGAACAATGGTGGTTAACACTAGATGAAGCGACTCAAGACGAAATTGATATTGCCGTTGAGTTACTTCAAGAATGGGGGCCAAATCTTCGTTTTCCCCAAAGTTCCGGTGTTCAGGGTACTCGTCACCCGCGTATGCGGGAACTGCGTGTACAACACAAAGGTAATCCATATCGCATCTTGTATGTTTTCGATCCTCGCCGAGTCGCGGTACTCCTTTTAGGAGGTAGCAAAGTTGGCAATGATCGCTGGTATGAAGAAAATGTACCAAAAGCAGATCGGCTCTATGACGAACTATTGCAAGAGCTAGAAAATGAAGGTTTGATATGAAAACAAAGTCTTTTAACGAATTACGCAAACGAATGACACCTGAGCGGAGAGCTAAAAATAAAGCTCGCGCTCAATTAGCGTTACTTTACCTTAACTTAGCAGAATTGCAAGAGTCATTAGGAGTAACACCGGATGATATGGGACAAGATATTGATATTCTATCTGTCTTGTCGGATATAGAAAACCAAGAAGATCATCAAATCTCTACTCTGTCTCGCTATATTCAAGCGTTGGGTGGAAGTTTGAAAATAGTCGCTAATTTCCCAGACAAAGAAGTTACGCTGGCTCACTTTGAATAATTGCTTTGGTTTTCTCTAGAAAATGCAGGAGTAAATATTTGCTGACTCAATTTTGATCGGAGAGTTTATAGCAATATACTCCTGCTCTTTCTTTGAACTTTTGCTTGACTTTTCTATCAAAATACGCTAATGTTATACATAACTAGAGGGTTTAAGTTTCTTGGAGACTTTGCTCTGTCTCTCAACTTACCCCGCAAGGGGATAGAAACACGCCTCTAGTATGGTGATTGAACTGTTGTTTCAGTCTTCACCACTTCCCCGCAAGGGGACTCAAAAATGTTAATATTATTCAATATTCCACTACAATTATTTTTGTGGTGGAATATCTAATTTATATTGGAAATGATTACAATAGTGAGTGCAATCGTCTCGCTTGCATGGTGCCTTAGACGATCGCTAACACACCCTACTTTTATTTAATCTGTGATGGGAAGTTTGGGTTGCGATTTTTTTGACTTAGAAGAACGTTTCGTTTTCCGTTTTCCGCCTGTGAATAGATTCTGTAGCCCATGTTGAAAATTATCAACGTAGGTGAACCAAACCGGAACAACAACTAAAGTTAATAGTGTAGAAGTCGTCATTCCGCCAATAACTGCGATCGCCATTGGACTGCGAGTTTGAGAACCTGCACCTAATTCTAACGCAATCGGAACCATTCCTGCAATGGTTGAAAGAGTGGTCATCAAAATTGGACGTAGACGAGAAACTCCTGCTTCAATTACCGCAGAAAATTGAGGCTTTCCGTCTCGTTCATTCGCTAACGAACAGTCTACCAACAAAATCGCATTTTTGGTTACTAAACCCATCAACAATACAATCCCAATTAACGCAAATAACCCCAATTCTTTCTGTGTCCACAACAACCCCAATAACGCACCCCCAATCGATAACGGTAACGCCATTAAAATCGAGAAAGGCAGTAAAAAATTATTGTACAACAACACCAAAATCGCATAAATTCCTAATACCGCTAAACCCAACGCACTCAAAAATCGCGTGAAGATATCAATCATAATTTTGGCATCTCCATCGGACTTTTGTTCGACATCAGGTGGAAGCGGATTCATCGCAGGTAATGCTTGCACTTTCGCTAACGCATCGCCTAAAGAAATCCCTTCTAAATTCGCTTCAATTGATACTTGACGCGCCCGATCAAACCGATCAATTGTTGCTGGCCCACTGCCAATTGTAATCTCAGCAACGGCAGATAATGGGACTAAATCGCCCGTTTGACTAGGAATTTGCAAGTTGCGAATGATATCAAAATCATTTCTAAATTCCTCTGCTAATTGAACTCGGATTGGAATTTGGCGATCGGCTAAATCAAACTTTGCTAAACTGGATTCATTATCCCCTAACGTTGCGAGTCGGGCGGTACGGGCGATTGATTGAACCGAAACCCCTAAATCTCCTGCTCTTTCTGGATCAGGTTTGATCAAGATTTCTGGCTTGACTAAACTTGCAGTAGAAGTCACTTCTACTAAACCCGAAATATCCCGCATTTGACGTTCTAAATCATTCGCAGTTTGGGTTAACGCTTGGGGATTTTCACTCGTTAAAACTATCGAGAGAGCTTTGCCACCACCGCCAGCACCTTCTGAGCGAAAACTAATTCTTGCGCCGGGAATTTGTTCAAACTTTTCGCGCATTTGCTGTTCAAATTCTTTTTGGGAAATCTCCCGTTCTTCTCGAGGCTTTAGATTAATATAAATCGTTCCTTTATTCACCCCTGCATCACTATTCCCACCAGTCCCCACGACCCCTAACACATTGACAACGGCTGGATTTTCACCAATTAAAGCTGTTGTTTTCTGGGCAGTTTGATCGAGATCCTGCAACGTAGAACCCGGTGGAAGTTCAATAGAAACTGTACTTAAACCTGTATCCCCATTATCAAATAATCCCTTGGGAATCATCGGAATTAATTGCAAACTGCCGATAAAAAATGCCACCGCAAGGGCTAACGTTAAAATCTTATTTCTTAAGGAAAAACGCAATAAACCCCGATAAGGATGAATGCGATTTTTTCGGGCTTTATAATCAGAAATTGTTAATTCTTTTTGCTGTTTCGGCTTTAATAACCTCGCCCCTAACATCGGAGTCATTGTACAGGCGACTAAGGTTGAAAACATCGTCGAAACTGCAACCGTTACCCCAAAAGGTTGAAAAAATTGACCGGGAACACCCCCCATAAATGCAACAGGTATAAACACAGCGACAATGGTTGCTGTTGTCGCCACAACCGCTAACCCAATTTCTTCGGAAGCATCAAGGGAGGCTTGAAAAGGTGTTTTACCCATTTCAATGTGTTGGTCAATATTTTCCATCATACAGATGGCATCATCAACCAAGTTTCCCATCGCTAAAGCCAGTGCTAATAAAGTCATACTATTGAGGGTATATCCCAATAGCTTCATTACCACAAATGTTGGTAAAATTGACAACGGTAACGCAATCGCTGTAATTAACGTGGGTCGCCAATTTCGTAAAAATAAACCCACAACAATAACGGTTAAAACAGACCCCAAAACTAACGCATCAACTGAAGCTTGATAGGATTCCCGAATGGATTCAGCATCGGTCAGAATCAGTTCTAAACTAATATCATCGGGCAGCGTTTTCTCTAACTCAGCAACCGCTTGACGAACCCCTTCTTCTACCGTGACTAATGTGCTGCCTGTACTTCTAAATACCGAAAAAGTAACAACAGGTTCTCCAATTTCTTGAGAATTTGAAGCACTAGAATTTTCGACCTCAAAATAGCGAGCAACCTGACGCACTTCACTAAAGCCATCAATCACATTTCCCACACTGGAAAGCGGAATTGAACCCCCCGAAGGAAGAACAATCGGATAATTTCTTAAGGCTTCAACGGTTTTAGCACTTCCTAACGTGCGAATACTCTTTTCTGTTCCACCAAATTGCGATCGTCCTCCCGGTAAATTAATATTAAAAGCCCGAATTTGATCATTAACTTGCGTCGCTGTAATTCCTAAACTTTGCAGGCGATCTGGGTTTAACTCAATGCGAATTTCTCTGTCAATTCCTCCATCCCGTTGAATTTGTGCTACACCCGGAACATTGAGTAACGCACGGCTAATGGTTCGATCTACTAAATCACTTAATTCTTCAACAGACGCTCTTGGAGATGTCACTGCATATGTCATGACAACGCCCCCCGCAAACCGCAACCGTTGGACAACGGGATCGTTAATATCTGACGGTAAATCTTGACGAATTTGAGCGATCGCATTTCGCACATCATTCGTGGCGCGATCGCTATCTGTTCCTAAAATAAAACTAACCGTTGTGGTGGAAATTCCATCTTGAACAGAAGAGATTAAACGATCAATATTTCCTAAACCTGCAACCGAATCTTCTACTTTTTTGGTCACTTGAGTTTCTAATTCTGTGGGTCCTGCTCCCGGTTGAGTGACGGTAATATTGACGGCTGGAATATCAACATTTGGAGTATCATCAATTCCCAATTGTGGAAAAGACATCAACCCCACCACGGTTAAGATTAAAAATAAAACTAAAGTGGGAACAGGTCTTTTGATTGACCAAGCGGATAAACTAAATTGAGACATTGTTAAATCTGGAGTAAGATCAATTTAAACACTTTATTCGGGATAAACGACATTCACAGAATCGCCATCTTTGAGATAAGCAGCACCCGAAACGACGATGCGATCGCCGAGATTTAAACCGCTTTTAATTTCTACTCTAGCTTGAGTTAAATTACCCCGAATTTCACCAACTTGTATCGGCGTGGCTTGAACGGTTTGATTATCTGTTAACCGATAAACGATTGAACTCCCATCGGCTTGAGGTACAACAGCTTTAGCCGGAATTTTTAACCCTTGGGTGCTGCTGGTTGCGATCGCCGCCCGCAAAAACATTCCCGGACGTAAGAAAGAACCTGAAATTGCACCGAGAGGAGGAAGATTAATTTTAACGGTTGCTTTGCGACTTTCTGGGTCAATTAAAGGTGAAATTTCTCGCACAATTCCCTGAACTTTTAACTTAGAATCCGCATCAGAAGTGATGGTAACAGGCGATCCTATTTTGACTTGAGAAAGTAGAGTTTCGGGAACTTTTGCGTGGAGTTCTAACTGATTTTCGGCGATAATAGTAAACAGTTCTTTTGTGCCATTCGTCACATCCCCAATGCGGGCGACTCGGCGAGCAATCACACCCGTTGCAGGGGCGCGAACTTCGGTTTGTTGCAGTTGAGTTTCGAGTTGTTTAACTTGGGCTTGGGCTTCCGTAACTTCCGCCTGCGCCACCGCAATTTCTTCCGGGCGGGTGCCATTGATTAACTCATTCAAATTACTGCGAACTTCTGCAACTTCCGCCTGGGCTGCGGCAATTTCTTCGGGACGAGCGCCATTTTGTAACTGTCGCAGGGCTTGACGTTCCATATCAACTGTAGCCTCAAGTCGATCTACTTGACTGAGCCGACTTTGTTCAAGCTGTTGAATGCGTCTTTGGGCTTCATCGACTAAGGCTCGGAGTCGGCGTTCGTTTTGCAAATATTCCTCCAAACTATCTTCAGAAACCGCCCCTTGATCTTTTAACGCTTGATAACGACGCACTCGTTCACTGGCGAGTTCAAGATCGGCTTTATTGGCTATTAGTCGAGACTCCGCTTGAGCAATTTCATCATCCAAACTCCCCGATCGCGCATCGGCTAATCGGGCTTCAGCCTCATTTAATTTAGCTTGAGCGACCGCAATTTCTTCTGAGCGAGTCCCCGCTTGCAACTCATCTAAAGTGGCTTGAGCGCGATTTAAACGGGCCTCGGCTGCGGCAATTTGTTCGGGACGGGTACCCGTTTGTAGCTTGCTGAGGTTGGCTTGCGCCCTGGCTAACCCCGCAACGGCTTGATCAATTTGCGATCGCAACACCGAATCATCTAAAACGGCTAAAAGTTCCCCAGCTTCGACGAGATCTCCTTCTTTAGCCAGAACCTGTTGAATTTGCAGCCCACTGGCTTGGGGAAGCACAGGTAAAAGATCGTAAGCTTCGACGCTTCCGGTTACGTCTAACTGACGGGTAACGGTGGCTAATTCGACAGGGGCGACGGTGACGGTTTGCCTAGAAGCTGCACTGGCAGAAACTTCAACAACTGCGGCTTGATTGTTGGTCGGTTCAGGGGCTTGAGTCTTGGGGTTGACATAGAAGTGCATTACCGCTACAGTCCCTAAAATACCGAGTCCTAAACCGGATATCATGCCGCCCCATCGGCTTGAACCGGGGTCAGAGGTTGAAGGTTCTTCTTCCGCTTCGAGTTCGGTTTCATCGGCTAGGGGTTCGATTTCCAGGAGTTCCTGATCAACAACCGAGGATAATTCTCTCGGGGAAGGGGGATCTTGTTCCTCTAACTCAGACATAATTTCCTTGTAAGCCATTCAGGATTCCTCCAATTTAGAGTTCTGTAATTGTGTAGATATATGTATAACATTATGGATTTTTCTTAATATTCTTAATTGTAGCGTGTTGAGATGATCACGGATCACGGTCGAGAAATTAAACTCAAACTCTTATTTATCAAGGGTCTTAGTTGATTTTAGCGGAATCAAGAGAGATGAATTTAAGGTTAACTTATATAAAGCAAAGTTGAAATGATGATTTTTTCGGGATGCCACGGAAGATGGTTCATAATTTGAGTGAAGACCTGCGCGATCAAATACGCTAGACTCAGAAAAATTTCCGGATCAGTTGCATCTACAACTCCAGCGACTAAGCGACTGACTCTTTCGAGTGCAACTGAATGTGAGATCCTACAAGATCACGAGTGTCAAAACAGTTGATGATTCACAGTTCACTGAGCGAGCAGGTTAATATTTAAGGGCTGTACTTGTTCGCTGAGTTGTTGTGATTTGCTGTGATTTGCTGTTCAATCTGGCTAACCCGTAAATAACCGACTGTAAAAGTCAATACCTCGTATGTTTTTCAACGCGACTGAATTATTAATTGATACCTTCGTTAGACAAATTCGAGAGGGCTACCGTCGTACCTATGGCGCTTTTAAATCAGACTATGAAGACATTGTGGGCTGGGCGGGAAGCATGGCTTTAGAAAATATTGCCAATAGTGATGCTTTGTACCATGATGTCGAACATACCATCCTCGTGACTCTTGTGGGTCAAGAAATCTTGCGCGGTAGACATATCCGGGAAGGGGGCGTTTCCTGTGAAGACTGGCTGCATTTTTTGATTTCGCTGGTGTGTCACGATATTGGCTATGTTAAAGGCGTTTGCCGTCAAGATCGACAAGGATGGTATGCCACCGGACGCCATGACGATATGGTTAATTTGCCAGATGGATGTACAGATGCCAGTTTAACGCCTTATCATGTGGATCGAGCCAAACTGTTTATTGATGAACGCTTTGGAGGCCACAAGCTGATTGATGCAGAAGTGATCAAGCGTAATATCGAACTGACTCGCTTTCCAGTCCCGAAAGAATCCGATCATCAGGATACCATCAATTATCCGGGTTTGGTACGAGCGGCCGATTTAATTGGTCAACTCAGCGATCCTCGCTACCTGATCAAGATTGGTGCTTTATTTTATGAATTTGAAGAAACTCGCTTTAATGAAAAAGTCGGCTATAAAAATCCAGGAGATTTACGAAATAATTATCACAAATTTTACTGGAACGGCGTTTACCCCTATATTAAAGATGCCTTACATTATCTGACACTCACACAGCAGGGGAAGCAGATCGTGGCTAACCTCTATTCTAATGTGTTTGTGGTCGAGCATGATAATATTGCAGAGGAGGTTGCTCAAGCTTAGAAACGGTCTGCATCTCTAGAATACTCTGATTACACATATTAGCTTATAGAATTATGAACAGAATGTTTTCCCCTGTTCAAAACTTGTTGATAACATGGGTGCTGGTTTTAGTTGCTGGTGGACTGACGATTAGTGCATTTGACTACATCGGTGAACTGATTAGTATTTTAGTGACCGCCGGATTAATTGCCTTTATTCTTAATTATGCCGTCGCTAAATTACAACGGATTATTCCTCGAGGTTTAGCGGCAGCATTGGTTTATCTAGTCACCGCTTTAGTGGTCATTGTCATTGCTTTAACAGTCGTTCCTCCCGTGATTACGCAAGGACGACAACTGATTACCCGATTACCCGATTTAATCGAGTCTGGAAAACAACAATTAGCGGAATTTCAAACTTGGGGTTTAGAACGAAATTTACCCATAGATGTCGGAATTTTACAACAAAAACTGCTGGTGAATGTTCAAGGAAAAGCACAAGCGATCGCGACGACCAGTTTAGGATTAGTGCTGGGTACCTTTAACTGGTTTATTGATTTTATTTTGATTCTAGTGATTGCTTTTTATATGCTGCTGGATGGCGAACGGTTATGGGATGGAATTACCAGTTTTTTATCGCCAAAAGTTCGCTATATTTTTACAGAGTCTCTAGCTCGAAATCTTCAGGGATTTGTAGTCGGTCAGTTTCTCCTGGGGCTGTTTATGGCTGTGTCTTTAACGATCTCTTTTTTTATACTCAAAGTTCCCTTCTTTCTGTTATTTGCCGTGTTTATTGGCATCCTGGAAGTGATTCCTTTTGTTGGGGCTACATTAGGAATTGGAACTGTTACCATTATTGTGGCTTTTATTGATTGGAGGTTAGCCTTAGAAGTTCTCACTGTGGCTGTCATCTTTCAGCAAATCAAAGATAATCTCGTCACCCCTCGAATTATGGGAAATATTACCGGACTTAGCCCAGTGATTATTTTCTCGTCTCTCCTACTTGGAGGTAGAATTGGCGGATTATTGGGTGTTATTCTGGCAATTCCCTTAACAGGTGTAGTGAAAACTATTGTGGAAGTGATTCTCGATCCGGGTTCTCCTCCCCAAACGGGTTCATTTTTTGCCAATCCTTTAGAAGCAATAGAGGAGGAAAAATCCCCCGTCACGACGAATAACTAACGAGTAATTCTTATCAAATTAACGCTAAAACTAGAACGAAAAACACAAATGAAATGGTGGCATAGACTGAAAAAAAATCCCTTAGCTCGACTCGGAGCGATCATCTTAATTGTCTTTTATCTTTGTGCAATTCTAGCCGATTTTGTCGCTCCTTATAGTCCCTACGCCACTAAAATTGATGGGGCATTACTACCACCGACCAGCATTTATTGGCAGAATCAACAGGGAAAATTTATCGGGCCGCACGTTTATCCAACCACTCAAGGGCCAGTGGATATTGAAACTGGAAAACGTCTGTTAGTTGTTGATCGAGATAATCCTTGTCCGGTGGGGTTATTTGTTCAGGGAACACCCTATAAACTTTTGGGAATCATTCCCGGAAATCGACATTTATTCGGAGCGATTGGAGAGTGCAAAATTCATCTTTTAGGCACGGATGAACAAGCCCGTGATCAGTTTAGTCGTTTGATTTTTGGCAGTCAAATTAGTCTCAGTATTGGGTTTGTCGGGATTGCCATTTATTTTCCTATTGGGATGATTTTTGGCGGGATTTCGGGTTACTTTGGCGGTTTTCTGGATACGTTTATCATGCGCGTTGTCGAAGTGTTGATGACAATACCCGGCATTTATTTGTTAGTCGCTTTGGCTGCTATATTACCCCCCGAACTGAGTAGCGCTCAACGCTATTTATTAATAGTTGTGATTATTTCCTTTATTAGTTGGGCGGGTTTAGCACGGGTGATTCGTGGACAAGTTTTGTCGATTAAAGAGCAACAATTTGTACAAGCCACTCAAGCGATGGGTGCAAATCCCCTCTATATTATTTGGCGTCATGTTTTACCGCAAACGGCGACTTATGTGATCATCTCTGCAACACTGGCGATTCCTGGATTTATTGTCTCTGAGTCTGTTTTAAGTTTGATTGGATTAGGCATTCAAGAACCTGATCCCTCCTGGGGAAATTTACTTTCATCGGCGACAAATGCTTCGATTTTAGTGCTGCAACCCTGGTTGATTTTGCCCCCTGCGGTGTTAATTATTCTAACGGTACTGGCCTTTAATTTACTGGGAGATGGACTGCGAGATGCTCTCGATCCTCGGAGTTTGCAACGTTAGCGATCATGCGATCGCACTAAAAGTTACCTGGGAAATTCGGTATTTCCTCGGATGAAGTCAAGAGAAATTCGGTTTATGATAGAGCCAATACAGGACTTAATCAAAAAAGATTGGCTTAATTATGAATATCTCCCAACTCAGCCCAGATCGCCATCAATCTTTGATCACAGTCGTCAACCACGAACTGCGTACCCCTTTAACGACTATTCTCATTTCCGCAGAATTATTGAGTCGGTACAATAATTCTTGGTCTGAGGAGAAAAAGTTGGAGTATATTCAGCGTGTCCAAAAAGCGGCGAGTGAACTGACTCAACTCCTCAACAGTGATGAATTTGCTAACAAGTTAAAAGATTACGCTCAAAACCTACAAGACTCTGTATCATGAGGGAGCCGTCAATTCTATTCGGTAAATTTACTGAGAAGTTTAGTTGATCTCGCAAGTCGAAAGCGGCTTTTCATCTCTGGAGACATGAGACTCTTTCCCTCTTTATCCACAAAAAAGTTATCTCAAACAAAATATACTCGACTGCTACTTCTTCTGATTTTTATATTGATTAGTTCTCCGTTTTCATAAAACAGTACATCGGGGTCAATTATCATCTCAATCCAAAAAGTAGGGAGCGATACGATTCAAGGGGGAATTTGTATCTATCTTTTAATTGGGATTTTATGGGCATTCTTTTATGATCTTTTCTTTGTATTAGATAACGATTCTTTTTCAGGAGCAATTCATTCACAACCCAACAATAGCTAGAATCTATTCGTCTACTATAGTTTTACAACGTTGACAACATTAGGGTATGGCGATATTGTGCCTAAAAACTATAAAGTAATGATGTTTTCTAACTTAGAAGCGATTATCGGACAAATGTATTCAGCCATTGTTCTTGCTCGATTAGTCGGTTTATACACAGCCGAATAAATGATTTGAACAAATAAAATTACTGTATTTCTTTAATTTATTCTCTCGATGCTGATCCGCCAATAAACCGCTATAATCTTCAAGAACAAGTTCAACAATTCAAACAATGGTTATGGATCACATCAGTCAACAGCTTCAAAAATCCATGCGGAGAGTCAGAATTCCCTACAATGACACACCGGACTACACCAGACCCCCTTTAGAAATTTCGCCCGAATTGCATCAACAAATGTTTGAGCGGTTTTGCTTTCTTTACGGCGAAGAACAGGCAAAATTATATATGCCTGAATTGGAAAGAATTCTGAAAGTTCATTATGCACACAAACCCACCGAACTCATAGAAACCGAAAAAGACTTTGACCCCAATAATCGCTTTACCGAATGGGATTTAATCTTAATTACCTACGGCGATTTATTAAAAGGAGACGGACAATCACCTCTATCAACTTTAGCACATTTTTTAAATCATTATCTGGGTTTAAGTATCAACACCCTGCATATTTTACCCTTCTTTCCCTATTCTTCTGATCGCGGTTTTTCTGTGATTGATTTTGATACTGTCGATCCCAATTTAGGATCATGGAAAGATATTGAGGAAATGGGAAACTATTATCAACTGATGTTTGATGGGGTTTTTAACCATGTTTCCTCCAAAAGTCCTTTATTTCAAAGGATGCTGAATGGCAACCCCGACTATAAAGATTATTTTACCACTTATCATTCCCCCGATGAACTCACACCTGAAGAACGGCGGATGATTGTTCGTCCTCGCACCTCCGATATTTTAACCCAATTTCAATCAATTAACGGCCCGATTTGGGTTTGGACAACCTTTTCACCCGATCAAATTGACCTCAATTATAAAAATCCTAAAGTTCTCTTAGGCGTAATCGAAACGCTATTGCTTTATATCCGACGCGGAGCCAATTTAGTTCGCTTAGATGCGGTGACTTATCTTTGGGAAGAACCGGGAACGCCTTGTGCGAATTTAGAACAAACTCACCAAGTAATTAAACTGTTTCGTGATATTGTTAAAGCGGTCGATCCAACTGTTGCTTTAATTACCGAAACAAACGTGCCTCACGAACAAAATGTCTCCTATTTTGGCAATGGTTATGATGAAGCACAAATGGTTTATAACTTTGCCTTACCGCCCTTAGTGCTTTACACCTTTTATCGAGAAGATACAACCGCTCTATCTAATTGGGCAAAAGAACTCAAATACTTGTCAAAAATGACAACTTTCCTGAATATGCTGGATACCCACGATGGCGTGGGATTGATGGGAGTCAAGAGTCTTTTACCCAAAGAAGAAGTAGATTTTATTATCCAAAAAGCCAGAGAACACGGGGCGTTTGTTTCCTACAAAACCGGAGAACAGGGCGAAGAACCCTATGAAATTAATACCACTTGGTTTAGCGCTCTGAACTTAGATAATAACGGAGAAGATATTCCGTTTCAAGTCAAACGGTTTATCGCTTCTCGTAGTATTGCTCTCGTATTACGGGGTGTACCGGGGATTTATTTTCACGGTTTAATTGGCACTCGCAATGATATTGATGCCGTTTTGCGAACGAAATCCAAGCGAGATATTAACCGTCGAGTCATTGAAGTTAACAGCTTAATTGAAGATTTACACGATCGCCAATCTAAGCTTTCTCTCATCTTAGAAAAGTTAGGACACTTACTCGATATTCGGGTGCGTCATACCGCTTTTCATCCCAGTGGAGAACAGAAGATTTTGTTCGTCGCTCCCGAAGTTTTTGCTGTGTTACGAATTTCTCCCAAACAGGATCAGCACATCCTGACTTTAACCAATGTGGCGAATAAGATTTGTCAGTTAGAAATCCCGTTATCTGAACTGGAAGTCGCAGAAACCCAATGGTATGATCTCGTCAGTCAACGGGGTTGGACGATAACGGATGAGAAATTGGTGATTACTCTGCAACCCTATGATATCAATTGGTTGATTCCGTTTGTAGAACTCGAAAAGAGCATCGAGTCTTAAGGCTAGGGTAAAGGGACTGATAAACAGAAAGATTCAAGGAAAGATTGCAGGTGAAAAATGCAAAATTTCCGGCAAATCACTCTAGACCAAAGAAAAATCTTTTTAAGCTTAAAAGCTGATTGAATTTCTCTCTTTGTGATCTTTCAGTCCCTTTCTTTGGAAAAATGCCACAATGTTTACCTTGATACCCCAACGGGACAAGCGTTTCTCGTTTTTGGAAAGGCTACCGGAATTATTGCGCCTTAATTCTCGTTTAGTTGCTGCGAGTCTGGGGATAATTTCTGGAATATTGACAGTGATTCCCGCTCAGAGTGCCGAACAAATTACCATTTCTTATGGGCCGGCTGAATCCTACGTTTCAATTAATGAAATCGAACGTTTTGCTAAGAAAGGAGAAGTTACTCCTGTACTTGCGTTGTATGGAACATTACTCAAATTAAAAGATGGAAAAAGGCTGAGAACAATTTTACAAACTCCCCTAGAAGCAAGTCCCTGGAGTGTCGGACAATTGCTCGATACACCGACCGGAAACGTGATTTTGACTCGGGTGGGAAAAGTGCTGAAAACAGATAAGAATGAAAACGGTTATGCAGCATTAAGAATAGCTATTGGTCAAGCCTCGGCTCATCCTGAAGGTTTAACGATTCTCGGTCTGTTGCGAGAATTTCCGGGAGAAAGTATTCGAGTTGATTTAGAATTTAGTCTAGAATTGTTGGAGGATCTTCTACAAATTTTGGTTGAAGATGATTTAATCATTCAATCCGTAGAAGATCAGGCACAACAGGCGAAAATTAATGACAATTATCCAGTTAATTTACCAGATATTAGAAAGCCTGGATCGATTCGCTGGACAGAAGAAGAATTGACGTTTCGCAATCCTAATCGGGATCGTCCTTCTCCGTTACGAGTTTATTTACCTCAAGTTAAAAAGCCCGTTCCTTTAATTGTCATCTCTCATGGTTTAGGTTCTGATCCGCAAACGTTTAGTTATATTGCTCAACATTTAGCTTCTCATGGCTTTGCTGTAGCAATTCCTGAACATCTTGATACCAGCGCTAAGAAGTTTGCTCGATTTTTTGATGGATTTGAACGCCCGCCAAACCCTTCTGAATTTGCAAATCGGCCTTTAGATATTACTTATTTACTCGATGAATTACAACAGAAATATCAATCTTATCCGTTCTGGAAAAGTCGGATCGATTTTAACAATGTTGGGGTTATGGGTCAATCTTTTGGCGGTTATACGGCTTTAGCGGTGGCGGGAGCAAAGCTAAATCCTGACAAATTAACAGAAGATTGTCAGAAGTCTCAAGATCGACGAATTACTTTAAATCTTTCAACATTACTTCAGTGTCGTTCTCTAGAAGTCGCATCACAGCAAAACAATTTTCAAGATCAACGAATTCAAGCCGTAATTGCGATTAATCCGCTCACCAGTTTGATTTTTGGGGAGGAAGGGATGAGTAATATTCAGGTTCCGACGATGATCATTGGCGGAACTAAAGATTATGTCACTCCGGCTGTTCCTGAGCAGATTAAACCCTTTACTTGGTTAAAAACCTCTAGAAAACATCTGATTTTAATCGCTCCGGGAACACATTTTTCCTTCTTGAAAGAAAGCGGAGGACGGTTAGCGGTTCCTTCTCAATTAATCGGCCCTGATCCGAATCTTGCCTACCCTTATTTAAAAGCTTTCAGTTTGGCATTTTTTGAAAGCTATCTTCAGAATCAACCGGAATATTTACCTTATCTTTCCCAAACTTATGTCAATACAATTGAAGCTCAACCCTTCAACCTCAGTTTAATAGAAGGTTTGAGTCAGGAACAAGTCAGACAAGCGGCGAAACGTTAATCGTTAAAGTTGGTGCCAGATGAGTTATTCCCGCTTCGCGCTATATCGTCACACAGAGTTGAGTGATGGCCTGTCGCTCAAATGAGTGACCCTCAAAAATGCGACTTGTCAATTGATAGTGATATCCCTAAGCTAAAAGATATGAGTTACACAGAAGCCTTCAAGTCTAGTCATTGAAGAATTGAAACTCAACAGTTTCAGTCATTATTTTAGAGCCATTCCATCCCCAAAGGGTTTTCAAGCAAATGCTTTGATATCCACACAGAAACCAAACTCAAGGTTGGACAATTAATCATGGCAAATTTATCAGGCGACAACAACAATAACAATATTTCCGGTACGAATAACGCCGATACCATTCGAGGACTAGGAGGAAATGATCGCCTCTCGGGACTTAATGGTAATGATCGCATATTTGGCGGTGAGGGATCAGATACTCTCTTAGGTGGGGGAGGAAATGACTACGTTTACGGCGATCGCACAGGTAATCCCCTCATTCCCGATTTACCCATCGGACAAAGAGTTGTGGCGGAGTCGAGGACGTTAAATTTTACACCCACATCCAATGACTTCCTAACAAACGAACTGCAAGCCTCACTCCTCAGTGAAACTGTCGAATTTAGCGAAGTCTTCTTGCTTCCAGATGTTTTGTTTTTGAACACCTACAACGACTCAATTGTGGGAGGTTCAGGCGCGGATACCTTACTCGGTGAACAAGGCGCTGATACAATACATGGCGGTACGGGAAACGACTTCGTTCGAGGGGGTAGCGCAAACGATCGCATTTTCGGGGATAGTGGGGATGATAATCTCAGTGGCGATGGGGGTGACGACTTCATCGACGGAGGTCAAGATGAGGATAACATCAGTGGTGTCTCTGGAAATGATACCCTAGTCGGAAATTTTGGTGCAGATGTCCTCGACGGAGGTTCCGGTAATGACAGTCTCTCAGGTGGCGGAGACAACGACATCCTAGACGGGGGAATTAATAACGGTAGCGATACCCTCAGAGGCGATGACGGCGAGGATTTCCTCAATGGGGGTGATGGCGATGATCTGCTTTTTGGTGGCTTCGGAGATGATACCATACGCGGTGGTGGCGATAACGACTCGTTGTCTGGTGATGCCGGAAATGATGCTTTAGACGGCGATGCAGGGGATGATGTCCTGTTTGGAAATGATGATCAAGATACCCTGTTTGGCGATAGCGGTAACGACACTCTCGATGGTGGTGATGACAACGACATTGTTGAAGGGTCTAGCGGTGATGATTCCGTTGCAGGTGGAGATGGGGATGATACCGTTATTGGGGGTTCAGGAGAGGATACCTTAATTGGGGGTCGTGGCGATGATCAGCTTATCGGTGGCGGTAGTTTGTTAGCTGATGATCAAAATAATCCGATCGCAGATGCAGACAACCAACAGGATATCTTCCGAGTGACGGGAGAGGAACTTAGCGGTTTTGGTAATGATATTCTCACGGGTTTTGAGGTCGGTCTGGATAAAATTGACTTGGGTTTTGATATCTTTTTAACGTTAGAAAATCCTCCAGAGGGTGATTCGATTCTCAAGAACTTTGAGATTTTAGATTTCGATCCAAACGGACTCGAACAAGGTTCTGATGATATCCTCACCGAATTAGATTTTCCCTTTGTTCAAGAAATCGGTGGTAGTCTGTTAATTAATTTCCCTGCGGCTGGTGAAGTCCTAGACGCAGAAGGGAATGTTTTGGGAGTTGTGGAATATCAAATTAACAACGACGTCATCGAGAATTTTAATGGCGGTACACTTCTCATCGAAAATGTTAGCAGTTTAGATGAAAATGATATCCAATTCTTCTCGTAATTAACGATTTTTGAATCAATTTTTGAGGTAGGATGGGCATTGCTCATTCTACTTTTATGGAAACAGATGGGTTTATTGCGGGGTTTTTGAGGTTAATACTTTTGGAAACAGATATAGCAGTTTTCAGTTCTGTGAGGTACACAATTGGGTAGAAACCCGGTTTCTAGCAGAAACCGGGTTTCTGTTGCGGGGTTTTTGAGGTTAATACTTTTGGAAACAGATATTGTAACGGATGGGTTAATTGTGGGGAAATTCTGAACTGCTGAACTCCTTGTATTCTTTATTCGTTTCAGTCCGCTTGCGGGGAATTTCATCTTGGAAAGATCCAATTTTAGAATATCCGAAATCCTGGTACTTGTCTAGCCAACAGAAGCGATCGCGATTATAAGTATAAAGATACCCGCCTATTCAAAGAATACTGCCATGAGTCGTCTGTTTTTCCCCGTCTCGTTGTTATCCCTCGCCCTGACTATGACAGTCGCCTGCACCCCGCAAACGACGCAAAACCAAGGAACCCCAGGCGATACAGACAGGTTGCGACTGTTATATTGGCAAGCCCCAACTATTCTCAACCCCCACCTCGCCACTGGGTTCAAAGACTTTGACGCCGCCCGTATCGTCTACGAACCTTTAGCCAGTTACGACAAAAATGATCAACTCATTCCCTTTTTAGCCGCAGAAATTCCCACTGTTGAAAATGGCGGTATTGCTAAAGATGGAAAGTCTGTGACGTGGAAACTCAAACAAAATGTCAAATGGGCTGATGGTGAACCGCTAACCGCAGAAGATGTTGTTTTCACCTATCAATTTATTACCAACCCCGATGTTGCTTCGGCGAGTATTGAGTATTATTCCACGATTGAAAAAGTAGAAGCTGTTGATAATTATACCGTAAAAATTACCTTTAAAGATGTTAATCCCGGTTGGGCAGTGCCGTTTACAGGTCAAAATGGCATGATTTTACCAAAACATATTTTTGCTGAATATAACGGCGCCAATATTCGAGAAGCCCCCGCTAATCAAAAACCGATTGGAACCGGACCCTATCAAGTGGTTGAATTCAAAGCGGGAGATATTATTATTTATGAACCGAACCCTAATTATTGGGATACAGGAAAGCCTTATTTTAAACGAGTTGAACTCAAAGGCGGGGGTGATGCGGTGTCTGCGGCGAGGGCTGTCTTACAAACAGGCGATGCAGATTATGCTTATAATTTGCAAGTGGAAGGGAATATTTTAAAACAGTTAGAAGCAGCCGGAAAAGGAAAAGTTGTGGCAAATTTTGGGCCGTATGTTGAACGAATTATGCTCAATTTTACGAATCCCAATCAAGCCACAGCCGAGGGAGAACGTTCGAGTATTCAGTTTCCCCATCCCTTTTTTACCGATAAAAAAGTCCGTCAGGCGTTTAATTTAGCGATTGATCGCGATACTATTTCTAATCAACTCTACGGCCCAACAGGTCGGCCAACGGCTCAAATTTTGGTCGCACCTCAACGCTATAAATCTGATAAAATTAGCTATGAGTTTAACTTAGAAAAAGCCGCAGCCTTGTTAGATGAAGCAGGTTGGAAAGATAGCAACGGTAACGGAATTCGCGATAAAAATGGCGTAGAAATGCAGGTTGTGTTTCAAACTTCTGTTAACCCAGTTCGACAAAAAACCCAAGAAATTGTCAAACAAGGGTTAGAATCAATTGGAGTGAAAGTTGAACTCAAAAGTATTGATGCCAGTGTGTTCTTTTCAGGAGATCCGGCAAATACTGATACGTTAAATCATTTTTATGCTGATTTACAAATGTTGAATACGGGCAATGATAGCCCCGATCCCCAAGCCCATATGAAATGGTGGACTTGTGAAGAAATTACCCAAAAAGCGAATAACTGGCAAAAATCAAATTATGCTCGTTATTGTAACCCCGAATATGATAAACTCTGGCAGCAAGCAACAACCGAACTTAACCCCCAAAAACGAGCCGAACTCTTTCAAAAAATGGATGAATTATTATCGACAGATGTCGCCCTTCTTCCCATTGTTGATCGAGCAAATACTCAAGGCGTGAGTAACCGTTTAATTGGCGTTGAACCCTCACCTTGGGATGCGAATACTTGGGATATTAAAAATTGGCAACGTTCATCCGATTAAAGGTATAGCGCTACGCGCAGGCAATAGGCAAGAGGCAAAAGCGCAAACTTGCGACTCGGCGGTTTCCGGCGAGAGCAAAGTTTGTAAGAAAGGCAAAAGTAAGACTAGAAAAGATTTTCAGCTTCTTAAAAAGTTTGGCGGGACGGAAACCGACACCGCCACGGCAGTTGCTCTACTTGGGGGGACCCCAAGACCGCACTGCCTCAACTTTTCGCTTTTACCAATGTCCTAACCATAATGCTTAGTGCTATAGAATTCATATTGCCAGGGATAACTTAAGAAGAAATCGCACAATAAGTGCTAAATTCTTCAATCAAAGCCGTTCGGAGTTGTCCTTTTTGATTGGCTTGCCAAATTTCACCACTATTGACATCCAAACAAGTCAGCCAACCCTTTCCATAAACCCAAGTATCAATACAAATTGCATACCCCAAACTAATCGGTTGACCACTTTTTTGACTGGTATGACCACAAATCATGGTTTTACCTGAATAATGGGGTTGAGCATGATAAAATCTTGTCCAGAATAAATCGTGACTCGATTGTTGAGATAAAGGTTTATGAGGGTTCACATTGCCATGTACAAAAAAATGGTCTTTTGTTTCCCACCAATCTTGACAAATATTGGCGACAAAATTCCAATGTTCATCGGGAATATTATCTAATTGACCTTTTTTTTTTGAGGAAGAAGTGTAGGAAGCCAGGGTTTCCCGCCCCCCACAAGCCAGCCAACCTTCTAAACGATGGCGATCACAATAGGCATCCAGCATCATGATCTCATGGTTTCCCCGCAGCGCCACCAGTTGTCCGGTGTGATTTAATCCGATTAAACGATCAATCACCCCTTTAGAATCTGGCCCTCGATCTACATAGTCACCCAGGGTAATCATGCGATCATCCGGTTGGAGTTTAACTGCCTGCATCAGCGTATCAAACGCTTTAGAACAGCCGTGTATATCACCAATAGCTAGAATTCGCATAAAAAATTAATTCTGATGATGGGGTTAATTGTATCCAAATTCTGACAATTGTGATGTATTCCAGTTATCTGAATCGGAAAATTTAACAATTTGAGAGGGGATCAAGCCCGATAATATCGCTTACTATACTTCTGGTAATAATCATCAATCCAAGCCATTTGTAATTGTCCGGTTTGATTGGCTTGCCAAATTCTACCACTCACTACATCCAAACAGGTTAACCAGCCCCGCCCATAGACCCAAGTATCAATACAAATAGCATGACCAATACTAATCGGTTGACCGCTTTTTTGGCTAGTATGACCACAAACCATCGTTTTTCCAGAACAATGAGGAGGAGGATTTGTAAACTTTTGCCAAAACAGCATTCGTTCCGGTTGTTGGTTGAGGGGTAAATTCGGATAGACATTCGCATGAACAAAAAAGTGGGATGTTGTTTCCCACCAATTCACACAAATATTCTCTAAAAAATTCCAATGTTCATCGGGGATACTGGCGAGTCCTTTGGTTGTAGCCGTTTGAGAATAAGAGGCTAACGTGCTTTCTCCTCCTGCGGTTAACCAGTGATAAAGTTCGTAGCGATCGCCCTCACGCGCCCGCAACATCATCAGTTCATGGTTTCCTCGTAACGCCACCAGTTGTCCCCGACGATGCAATTCAATTAACCGATTAATAATTGCCTTTGAGTTTGGCCCTCGATCAATGTAGTCCCCAAGCGTTACGATCTGATCGCACTGTTGAGGGTTCACAGTCGCCAGAAGCGTATCAAACGCACTCAAACAACCGTGAATATCTCCAATCACTAGCGTTCGTTTCGGCTTGTGGATTCTACTCATGCACAACAACAGGTGTTCCAACCTCAGCCCACTCAAACAGCCACTTCGCATGATTAACGGCTACGTTCGTGCAGCCATGACTGACAGGAGTCCCAAACAGATTATGCCAGTACGCTCCATGTATAGCCATACCGCCATCATAGTACATTGTATAGGGAACGTCAGGCACATCATAATCGGGGCCTGTCATCCGGGTTTCCCGGTACTTAGTATAAACTTTAAACGTACCTGTACGAGTGGGCGTTGAACGTTTTCCGGTAGACACAATCACCGCATAAACAGGTTTATTCCCTTCCCAAGCCACCAACCGTTGTCGGGTTAAATCAATCTGAATCCAGCGTTCTGTAGAGTCTTGTAATTCTAGCATCCGATAGGCGATCGCATTGTGATACTCATCAGCAAAAACTGGCGTTGACTCCGGATAAATCACGCTTACACTTAAAGCAACACTCGCGATTAGGGTTCCTAAGTGATGCCATTTTTTCCAATTCATAATCTTTTGCATAATCTCCTCCACATTTGCTAATCATCTGATTTAAGCTTAAAATATTTTAGTCGATCTTGATTGAATTCAACCTAAATTTTTGCTAACTGTTGGGTGAGGATTTCAGCTTGCTTGGCGATCGCCTGCCAGTTTTGTTCCGATAATAAAGCGGGTGGAAATAATTCACTTGAAAGTCCGACTGCAATTGCCCCTGCTGAAATAAACGCTTCAGCATTCTTGAGCGTAACTCCTCCGGTTGGAATCAACGGAATTTCTCCGAGTGGCCCCTGTAAGCTTTTCACATAAGCCACTCCGCCGAGTGTTGAGATGGGAAATACTTTTACACAACTTGCCCCCGCTTGCCACGCCGTAACGATTTCCGTCGGAGAAAATGCACCCGGAATCATGGGAATATCTAGCTTTCTCGCCGCTTCGATTAACCCCGGATTGGTATGAGGCGTAAAGAGAAACTCAGCACCCGAATCAACCGCTTGATGCACGTCTTCTCTTGTTAATAATGTACCTGCTCCAATCGTACAATTTGGTAATTCTGAACACAGTTTAGAGATTAATTCAGTCGGGCGATCGCTATTCCAAGTAATTTCTATGAGGCGAATTCCACCATTATAAATAGCAGTTGCCATTTGTTTTCCTAGTTCAAGATTTGGAGAACGAATAACAGCGATCGCACGATATTGGGCTAATAACTCTCGCCAGGTTTCAGGCTTCATTTTATCCAGATTAATAGGTCAAACATTTTATTATATAACACCAAGCAAGAAAGCCGACATTCTGAACAGAGTTCAAGATTGCCGACTTTCCAGATTTTTAACAGATTGTAACTGACTTAAATCGAAAGAATATTAACTCTCTTTCTGAAAATTATAATCATAAGCTTCACTTTTGCGTGAACTCAGATCCTTTCAATATATCCCTCAAACAATCTATGTTTAGAAGATTTTATCGCCGCGTATTCACCAGATTAGCTTTCAATAAAATCGCATTATCTAACTTGGCGCCACCCAAATCCGAAGCACTTAGATTCGCACCTGTGAGATCAGCATCCGTTAAATTCGCACCTCTTAAATTAATCCCCGCCACATCAATTCCGTAGAGACTTCCTTCTTGTAAAGAAATCTGACCTAATTTTCCAATCGACTGACGCGCCTCTTGGAGATTAGCACCTGTTAAATCAGCACTTTCAAGATTGGCACCCACCAAATTCGCGCCACTGAGATCAGCATTTGTTAGGTTAGCAATCACCATTCCCGCCAAACTTAAATTCGCATCACTCAAATTCGCATCACTCAAATTCGCCCCATGTAGTTTAGCGACAATTAGACTCGAACCGCTCAAATTCGCTTGAGTTAGATTCGCTCGAATTAAATTCGCTTCGTTGAGATTAGCACCTGTTAAGTTTGCACCCTGAAGATTTGCGCCTTCAAGATTAGCCCCACTTAAATTTATACCCGTCAGTTTAGCATTGCTGAGATCGCAGCCTTGACAGTTGTTTGTTTCCTGCAACTGCTTCAGGTGTGCGGGATTCTCAGCGATCGCGGGACTAGCTAGACCTACTTTCATCAATAATGCTACGGTGGCTATCATTACCAGTTTCATTCGCACACCCTCGGTAAACTCGATAGTCTTTACTATTCCTTATTTTAGGGGAACGAGAAATGAGTAGCATCTCGCTTTAGTGTGATTGTAATCGGACTATAGGGTGATAGAGATCACTGTTCACTGTTCCGGTGTTCCCTGTTCCCGGAAAATCTGCTAAACTTCTGGGACAACTGCGATCGCGATAACATCATAGCGAATCGATGCTATTTCAACCTGAGCCGCTACAACAACCGATGCCTTCGAGAGACTTTTCTTGGCCTTGGTGGCCAGCCGCACCGCTTTATCCCTACGGACAGCGACGTACATTGCGGCGAGAAGTGATCAAAGATACCCTCTGGACTTTTGATCAACTTCAGGGGATTCTCTACGTGGTTGTACCAATTCGCATGAGCGTTGTCAAGCTGGAAAAAGGAGGCTTGCTGGTTTACGCGCCTGTCGCCCCAACACCGGAATGTATTCGTCTGGTGCGAGAATTAGTGGCTGAACATGGCGATGTCAAGTATATTATTTTGCCAACAATTTCCGGCATCGAACACAAAGTTTTTGTAGGCCCGTTTGCTCGTTACTTTCGACAAGCCCAAGTTTTTGTTGCTCCCAGTCAATGGAGTTTTCCGTTAAACTTACCTTTGAGCTGGCTAGGTTTACCTGCAAATCGCACTCATATTTTACCCGAAGATAGCAGTCAAGCGCCTTTTAGTGACCAGTTCGACTATGCCACACTGGGGCCAATTTATTTAGGGCCAGGACAATTTGCGGAGGTTGTCTTTTTTGATCGGCGATCGCGTACATTATTGGTAACAGATACCGTTGTTTCTGTTCCCCAAACCCCACCTGAAATTCTACAACTTGATCCTTACCCGTTACTGTTTCACGCCCGAGATCATGCTTTAGATAAAATGATCGATAGTGAAGCGAACCGTTATAAAGGATGGCAACGCATCTGTTTATTTTCGTTTTACTTCAGTCCCAGTGCTTTAGAAACCGTTCCATTGTCGCAAACGCTAACAGAGGCAAAAAAAGCCCCTGAACGTTCCTCAAAAGCGTATTTTGGTTTATTTCCATTTCGATGGAAGTCCGACTGGAAACAATCTTTTCAAGCCTTACATCAACAGGGGCGGTTATTAGTGGCTCCGATTTTACAAACCCTAATTCTAAACCGCGCTCCTGTAGAAACTTTAATCTGGGCTGACTGGGTGGCAAATTGGCAATTTGAACGAATAATTGCTTGTCATTTTGACTCACCCATTTCTGCCAACCCCGATCAATTTCGACAAGCTTTTACCTTTTTAGAAAAGCGTTCCTATTTACCAGAAGAAGACTTTGAACTTCTCAGACAAATTAACGAAAATCTCAGCAGAACAAAGATTATTCCTCCTGCGGTTTAACTGGTTTATAAAACCAAAAGAGGTTCATTTCTAAGAAGCGGCCATAAAAGTCTTGACAAATAAACAGAATTACACCACAAAAACCTGAGTTCCTGTCTCAAATTCCAGGCTATCACCCATTTGATGACCATCGTGAAACGCCGCAATAATCACATCGCAGGTTTTACCAAAACCAATCGCACCTGTCGCATCAATGGCGATCGCTCCAAAATCTCGTTTTCGTTGCGTAGCTTCTAAAAAGGAACGATTTAACGCTTCTTTTAACGATAAGCCATCTGTCACCCGAATCACTAAACGAGCCGCAAAACACTCATCAATAATATCTTCGCCGATTCCCGTACAACTCACGGCCGCATCTGATGTGGCATAATTTCCCGCAGGCATAGGAGAATCACTCACCCGACCAATTCTTTCAAAGCCCTTACCCCCCGTTGAAGTCCCGGCGGCGAGTCTACCTGCTGCATCTAACGCTACAACTCCAATCGTACCTGTACGAGCAGGTTCAGCGACAACATTCGCCATTTCTCGGGTAAAGTTGTGTTTGCGTTCCTCGATCCATTCGTTGAGTCGGCGATCAATTAAGGGATTATAGATCGGCATTTGCAATTCTCGCGCCAGTTCAGCCGCTCCCTGATCCGATAAAATGCGATCCATAGAGCCTTGTAACGCTTGAGCGAGATCAATAGGATTTTTCACCCGAGAAACGTTGATCACGCCACTAAAACTTTGAGTTGTACCATTCATCAAGCCCGCACTCATGCGAATTTGACCATCAGACTGAAGAACCGAACCTGTCCCAGCATTAAAGAGGGGTTCATCTTCGAGTAACCGACACCCCTCAATAACCACATCTGTCGCGCTGATCCCTTGAGCGAAGAGAGGATAAACTTTTTCTAAAACGCTATAAAGGGCTTTTCGGACTTGATCGATCCCCCCTTTACTGTGAATGGAACTTCCAGCTCCCCCGTGAATAATTAATTTAGGCTGCACCATACTGATTTGCGAAAATAGATTTTCTAGTTAGTAGTTGAAATATTGTTGCACGTCCAGTTCACCAATTCCAAGCGAATTGGTCAGGAAATGGGAGATGGGGTGACTGTTCACTGTCAAGACTGTTCACTGTTTCTCCGTCGCCGACAACGTTCTGAACAATATTTCACCTCATCCCAACAGTCAGCCCATTTTTTGCGCCAGGTAAAGGGACGACCACAAACAGGGCATAATTTAGTGGGCAAGTCAGATTTAGAACGCTGGCGTGCCATGTTAAGTTATTTGAGTTGCTTGTTTTCAACAACTAGCATATCATTGTCCAGGTTAGAGAAGGTGTTAGACGAAGCGTTAGCCCAAGTTCGGATTATTTTAGTTGAGCCTGCTGGAGCCTTAAATGTAGGTTCTGTGGCTCGGATTCTGAAAAATATGGGATTACAACAATTAGTGTTAGTCAATCCCCAATGCGATCCCCGAGGCTCAGAAGCCCAAAAAATGGCCGTTCATGCAGTTGATATCTTAGAAACTGCTATCCTCGTTGAGACCCTGCCAGAAGCCCTCTCTGGATGTCAACGGGCGATCGCAACCACAGCACGTCAACGTTCCCTAGAAACCCCTTTAGAACATCCTCGCCATGCTTTAGGGTGGTTACTCGAAACGCCCTCTGCTTTAATTTTTGGCCCGGAAGATCGAGGACTGAGCAACGAAGAACTGAACTATGCTCAACGGTTTGTTCGCATTCCCTCAAGTTCTGCTTATCCGGCGTTAAATTTAGCTCAAGCTGTGGCCGTTTGTTGTTATGAACTGTCTCAACTGGCCAGCAGGAGCCAGACTGTTCCTCCTGGAATTTCCTCAGAAGTTTCTCCCTCCTCAGAGGCTTCCCTCGAGCGTTTAGAAGGATTTTACGAGCATTTTGAAACCCTCTTACTCAACATTGGTTATCTTTATCCCCATACTGCGGCGAGTCGCATGGAAAAATTTCGGCGTTTATTTAATCGCGCTCATTTATCTCAAACAGAAGTCGATATGCTGCGGGGAATTCTTTCTCAAATGGAATGGGCATTAAACTCGGCGGAACAATCCGGTGCAGTTGATGATACCCTGATAGCGTGCAATCATCCTGTTGCAGATACTCTGTGCAATTCCCCGAACAGTTCAGTGGTCGAACAGCCAGCAACCCGTCGGGAGAGCGAATCCCCATCGTCGGAGACTTCGATCTAGCGTTGAGGGTTAAAGATCACCGATTCTCCTCTCAACAAGATTTTCCTGTTTATGTCCTCGTCCAAGCGGACTGATTCTTTGTTTGGTTGATCACAGTTTACTAGGTGTTTGGTGTGGCCCAGCGATCTCCCCGTCATTTATCGCTTGTTTCTTCTTCTCGATCTGGCTCTCGATCTCGGGAGTCCCCCTCTCGTAATGGGTCTGCTGCTACTTCTCGGCGTCGGCGTCGCGATCGTCGTTCTGCTTCATCTCAACCGTCTGGCTTTTTTAAGGGCTGGATAGCTCCTTTTCTGCGATTCAAAAATTCTAACGCCTCAAGTTCACCGTCGCGTTTTGACACTTCGCGAAGGGCGGAGTCACTAGAACCGCTAGTCTCTCAACTACGACAGCGACAGCAAACTCGACAACAAGAAGATCGTCGCAAAACTCCCCCTCCAAGGCGCAACCGAACTCGTCAACCCTCTAGTTCTCCTTTACCGCTTTTGATCGCAGATAGCCGCAAAAAGCTTAACGTACCCTCTCCGGCTTCCAGTCGTCAAAGCCGCAGCCTCGCGCCAACTGATCCCCCGGCTGCTTCTGTGTCTACTGCTTCTTCTCGCCCCCGTGTGATCAGAAAGCAGAAACGTCGATTTTCGCCGATGATTTATGGGGCGCGTTTGCTGATTTTGGGGATTGGAATTGGGGTAATTTCAGGTACAGTGTTATCGGTCTTAAGTTCTCTCGGACGTTTGGGATCTTCTGCGGCGACTTCGAGTGCCAATTTAGGTCTTGAAAGTCAACAGTCGCCAACTCCAACCCCAGTCGGTGTAGAAACGCTTCCGTTATCGGTTCAACTCAACCAAGAAATTAAAAACCTCAAACAACAAATCTTAGCTTTAACTCCAGAAAATTCTAATTTAAAACCGGGTGTATTGTTGCTTGATTTGGATACGGGAGGTTATGTTGATATAAATAGTGAATCGGCTTTTATGGCAGCAAGCACCATTAAAGTCCCGATTTTAGTGGCATTTTTTCAAGCGGTTGATGAAGGAAAAATTCGCCTAGATGAAACCTTAACCATGCAGGATCAACATATTGCTGGCGGTTCAGGTGATATGCAATACAAACCCGCAGGAACGGAATTCACCGCCTTAGAAACGGCGACTAAAATGATTGTAGTTAGTGATAATACGGCAACAAATATGTTGATTGAACGTTTGGGGGGTGCAGAATTTATCAATCAAAAGTTTCTCGATTGGGGCATGAAAAATACGGTGATTCGAGATGTACTTCCCGATTTGAGAGGAACGAATAAAACTACACCGAGAGATTTGGTTAATTTATTAACTCAATTGAATCAAGGTGGATTGGTTTCGATGAAATCTCGCGATCGCATTTTTAGAATTATGGAGAAAACAGAAAATGATTCTCTCCTCCCGAGTGGTTTAGGTAAAGGTGCGGTTATTGCTCATAAAACGGGGAATTTAAAATTGGTTACAGGTGATGTCGGTTTAATTGATTTACCGAATGGAAAGCGGTATTTATTAGCCGTTATTGTCGAACGAAATGAGGAAGACTCGGCGGCTGAATCTCTAATTAGAAACATTTCTAAAACGGTTTATGAAGATTTTAGCCGTTCACCTGAACCCGAAACGGAAGCCGAATCAACAGAAGATTCTGAAGTTCAAGACCCTGAAAATTCAGAAGATACAGAGGAGGAAAATTAAGAATTAGAAGGAAATATGTCAAGGTGCAAAGGGGGTTGAGAACTTCTGAAGTTCAGGCATGATCGCGCTTGATCTGAGTGCCATGTTATCAGTTGATACTTTCCACAGCACACCATTTCAGACTACAAGAGTCCTGCAACTACACTGCTGAAGTCTTCGTAAGGTTTTACCCCGATTAATGTCTCTGTCAACTCACCGTCTTTGAAGAATAAGATAGCCGGAATACTTTTAATCGAAAACCGTTTAGCAACGGGCTTGTTAGAATCTAGATCGAGCTTGAATACCTTGATCTGATCCCCATACTCCTCTGCGAGTTGATCCATTAAAGGCGCTACAAGTTTGCAGGGACCACACCAGCTCGCTGTGAAGTCTACAACCAATAATGACTCATTTGCAAGCAGTAAATCTAATTCAGTTTCATCTTGAATAAACGTAACCGTACCCATTGGTGTGTCTCCAAAATTGTTAATGATTGAGATGGATATGTGCATCAGCAGCCAGCCTATCTCAATCAGTTCTGAATACTCTTGAGCCACTGTATCGCAAAATGGACTCATAAATTCAGGGGCAACTTAAAAGTTAACCAAAATTACCAAAAATCAATGGGATCTCTAGCTTTCTGTCCAAACGGTTTGTGAACCTTGTCCCCAAAACCCATCGTATTTTTTAACTTTAATATCGCCCAACACCTTCACCTGACAGGCTAAACGGCGAGTCGTTTGGGGAGAATGAGGCGGAATAGAAAGTCTCGCCTTTTCTCGCCACTGGAGTTCAGAAACTTCACCAAAAATTTCCACCGCACAGGTTCCACAAGTTCCAATTCCCCGACAGTTAATCACAGAGGCTTGACCATTGTAAAGATCAATATCATTTTTCAGTAAAACCTGACGTAAATTTTCACCGCGATCGCAAGTGATGGTTTTCCCTTGCACCTGAATACATACCATAAAAGTGTTCTCCTCTTGTAAGACTACTCATCTTTTTAAGATTCTTGTTAGAAATTTTAACAACTTTTGGCGGATCTCCCTTTGTTAAAAAGTTGCTAAAAAGACTAGACAAAACCGGGGGGTAAAATTAGATAATGGTCATATTGGGCATTCTAAAAATAGCTCAAAAAGAATATACCACTCAAACATGACTCACCCCACCTGCTGGATTTACGATACCACGCTGCGAGACGGCGCCCAACGAGAAGGTATTTCCCTGTCGATCGAAGATAAACTGCGAATTGCACACCGTCTAGATGCTTTAGGAATACCGTTTATTGAAGGCGGTTGGCCTGGTGCGAACCCCAAAGATGTGCAGTTTTTTTGGCGACTCCAAGAAGAACCCCTCACCCAAGCTGAAGTGGTCGCCTTTTGTTCAACCCGCCGACCCGGAACCACTGCCGCCACAGAACCCGCGTTTAAACCGATTTTATCGGCCCGAACCCGTTGGGTGACAATTTTTGGCAAATCCTGGGATTTACAGGTTACAGAGGGTTTAAAGACCAGTTTAGAGGAAAATCTCGCCATGATAGGAGACTCGATAGAGTTTCTGATCGCTCAAGGACGGCGAATGATTTATGATGCAGAACATTGGTTTGATGGCTACAAACAAAATCCTGACTACGCCCTGAAAACCCTAGAAGCTGCCGCCCGTGCGGGTGCTGAATGGTTAGTTCTGTGTGATACCAATGGCGGCACTCTTCCCCATGAAGTTAGCGAAATTACCCGCCAAGTCGTGGAGGCGGTGGCGAGTTGGAATTTAGACCCGATTCCGCAAATTGGCATTCATACTCATAATGACTCAGGAACGGCGGTGGCGAACGCCTTAGCGGCGGTGAGGTCAGGGGCGCGGATGGTTCAGGGGACGATCAATGGTTATGGGGAACGCTGCGGAAATGCGAATCTTTGTACGGTTATTCCTAATTTACAACTCAAATTGGGTTATTCCTGTATTGGGGAAGACAAAATTATAAAATTAACTGAAACCAGTCGGTTAGTGAGTGAATTAGTTAATCTTGCTCCCGATGAACACGCGCCATTTGTTGGGTTGTCGGCGTTTGCTCACAAAGGGGGAATACACGTTTCAGCCGTTCAACGAAATCCCCTGACTTATGAACATATTGAACCGGAAACAGTGGGAAATAAACGGCGAATTGTCATTTCTGAACAGTCGGGTTTAAGTAATGTTTTAATCAAGGCGCAGAGTTTTGGCATTGAACTTGATCGTGATCATCCCACTTGTCGGCAAATTTTACAACGGTTGAAAGAGTTAGAACATCAAGGTTATCAGTTTGAAGCGGCGGAAGCGAGTTTTGAATTATTAATGCGAGAAGCATTATTGACTCGACAATCGTTGTTTGAAATTAAAGGATTTCAAGTTCATTGTGACAAACGAACCTCAGACATGAGCAATTCTTTAGCCACTGTAAAAGTCACAGTAAATGGAGAGGAAATCCTGGCTTCTGCTGAAGGAAACGGCCCTGTTTCCGCCTTAGATTCGGCATTAAGAAAGGCATTATTGAGTTTTTATCCGGCGATTGCTCAATTTCAACTCACAGATTATAAAGTGAGAATTTTGGATGGGAGAGAAGGAACTTCTGCTAAAACTCGGGTATTAATTGAGTCGAGTAATGGTCAGAAACGTTGGACAACCGTTGGCGTTTCCACAAACATTTTAGATGCGTCTTATCAAGCGGTTGTAGAAGGGTTAGAATATGGTTTATTATTAACTCAAACGCAACAAAATCCCGTTTCACTGAAGTTGAGTTAAATTGAATTTAACGTGAATTCGACAAATAGAAACAACCCCTCTCCTACCTCTCCCCATCCCTCTCCACCTCTCCCTAACCCTCTCCTACAAGGAGAGGGAAAAGGTGTCCCTGGCGGGACTATTTATTAATCGAGAGGGGGAGACTATAGAGGGGTGGAGAGGGTAGCCCGAGGTAGGAGAGGGTTAGGGAGAGGTCATCGAACTCATGTTAATTTAGGTTAAATTCCCGTTCAATTAATCTTTTATCGGACTCCAATCTCCAATAGGAATAAACGCCGCCCAATAATAAGGATGTTGATATTGAGATGAATTTAACATCTCTAACTGCACTTGACGCAACGCATCCGAACGTCCTTCATTTTGCAGCAACCGTTGATAATATTTTATCATTAAATCCTTCGTTCCATCATCATTTACTTTCCACAAACTCATTAATTGACTTTCCGCCCCCGCCAACGTAAACGCCCGTCTCAACCCATAAACCCCTTCTCCATTTTCGATGCTTCCTAACCCAGTTTCACAAGCCGATAACACCACTAATTTTGTGCCTCTAAGCCTTAAATTTGCCACTTCCAACGCCGTTAATACCCCATCATCCGAACCACTTTCACGAGGATTAAAACCCGCCAACGCCAACCCGGAACGAATTAACGGATTTTCTTGAATAGGGGTATTTTGTTGAGTGTTTTCTGAGATAAACCCCAAAGTATTATCCGGTTCAACTCTAGGAAGATTGGGCAGAAAAAAACCATGCGTTGCAATGTGTATAATTTTCGGTGCGTCTAACTGTTTAACCGCATTTTCTGTGGCTTGAGATTGAGTCAATAACGTCACATCAGACAATAAAGGTGCAATGATATTTGCTTCTTCAGCCGTTCCCGGTAACGCCTCAAAACTCATGTCAACTTTCGCCCCCCTAGCCCCCCAAACTTGGGGGGACAGAGGGGGGCTATCCC
>NZ_LATL02000182.1 GCF_000972705.2 Limnoraphis robusta CS-951
TTCTCTATGCAGTTTTCCAGGTTCTGACTGAACTTTCGTCCAGCATCCTAAACCCTCTTTTCTTGGAATTTTAGGTGCTGCACTNTAGCTCTTTCTAGCTTGACCTCTCATTTGAAAAGTCTGTTACGGTCTTACCTTTTGCCTGATTCTCTATGCAGTTTTCCAGGTTCTGACTGAACTTTCGTCCAGCATCCTAAACCCTCTTTTCTTGGAATTTTAGGTGCTGCACTTTAGATATAGCGTATGAAATTGCTTGTGTTCGTCTCTATATTTTAACAATAGAGAGTGGAGGTAAGCGGACTCGAACCGCTGACTTCTGCCGTGCAAAGGCAGCGCTCTACCAACTGAGCTATACCCCCATCTAACTCAGAAAACAGAGTAGGTGGGCTATCCTGGACTTGAACCAGGGACCTCACCCTTATCAGGGGTGCGCTCTAACCACCTGAGCTAATAGCCCTTTAGTCCGAACCGAAAGTTTGAAAGCCTAGTAGTTACTCAATTCCTCGCACGACCTGGGATGACCTCAGTTGGCTTGTAAATTGGGGTTAGCTNTACGGCTACCTTGTTACGACTTCACCCCAGTCATCAGCCCTGCCTTCGGCACCCTCCTCCTCGAAAGGTTAGAGTAATGACTTCGGGCATGGCTAACTTCCATGGTGTGACGGGCGGTGTGTACAAGGCCCGGGAACGGATTCACCGCAGTATGCTGACCTGCGATTACTAGCGATTCCTCCTTCATGCAGGCGAGTTGCAGCCTGCAATCTGAACTGAGGAAAGGTTTACGGGATTAGCTCCTCCTCGCGAAGTGGCTGCCCTCTGTCCTTCCCATTGTAGTACGTGTGTAGCCCAGGACGTAAGGGGCATGATGACTTGACGTCATCCCCACCTTCCTCCGGTTTGTCACCGGCAGTCTCCCTAGAGTGCCCAACTTAATGATGGCAACTAAGAACGAGGGTTGCGCTCGTTGCGGGACTTAACCCAACATCTCACGACACGAGCTGACGACAGCCATGCANCCGCTTGTGCGGGCCCCCGTCAATTCCTTTGAGTTTCACACTTGCGTGCGTACTCCCCAGGCGGGAAACTTAACGCGTTAGCTACGGCACTGCCTGGGTCGATACAGGCAACACCTAGTTTCCATCGTTTACAGCTAGGACTACTGGGGTATCTAATCCCATTCGCTCCCCTAGCTTTCGTCCCTCAGTGTCAGTTGCGGCCCAGCAGAGCGCTTTCGCCACCGGTGTTCTTCCCGATCTCTACGCATTTCACCGCTACACCGGGAATTCCCTCTGCCCCTACCGCACTCCAGCTACTCAGTTTCCACTGCCTTTCAGAAGTTGAGCTTCTGTCTTTGACAGCAGACTTGAATAGCCACCTACGAACGCTTTACGCCCAATCATTCCGGATAACGCTTGCCTCCTCCGTATTACCGCGGCTGCTGGCACGGAGTTAGCCGAGGCTGATTCCTCAGGTACCGTCATTTGGTTCTTCCCTGAGAAAAGGGGTTTACAACCCAAGAGCCTTCCTCCCCCACGCGGTCTTGCTCCGTCAGGCTTGCGCCCATTGCGGAAAATTCCCCACTGCTGCCTCCCGTAGGAGTCTGGGCCGTGTCTCAGTCCCAGTGTGGCTGATCATCCTCTCAGACCAGCTACTGATCGTTGCCTTGGTAAGCTTTTACCTTACCAACTAGCTAATCAGACGCGAGCTCATCTCTAGGCGATAAATCTTTCACCTTGCGGCTCATCCGGGATTAGCAGAAGTTTCCTTCTGTTGTCCCAGTCCTAGAGGCAGATTCTCACGCGTTACTCACCCGTCCGCCACTAACTCCGAAGAGTCCGTTCGACTTGCATGTGTTAAGCAGACCGCCAGCGTTCATCCTGAGCCAGGATCAAACTCTCCGTGTTGATTTCACCACTTGAGTTAAGTTAGCTTGCTTCAGAATCGACAAAACTGCTTTTCTGAACTTGGGCTGACTCTCCGGCTAATTTCTATCTGTCAAAGCTGATTCTCGGTTTCCCAAGAACCCTCAAAATGTATTAACGAGGAGCTGTACTTAGGCTTTCAAACTATTGTATTATCTAGGTTCGGCTGCTTTCGAGTCAGTTGTCTTTTCTCGAGCGCATTTACTAATGTAGCTGAGTCTTCTNCTGATTCTCGGTTTCCCAAGAACCCTCAAAATGTATTAACGAGGAGCTGTACTTAGGCTTTCAAACTATTGTATTATCTAGGTTCGGCTGCTTTCGAGTCAGTTGTCTTTTCTCGAGCGCATTTACTAATGTAGCTGAGTCTTCTGGGTTTGTCAACACTTTTTTGAAAGTTTTTTTGGGAGAGGACTAGGAAAAACTTTAATCCCAAGCACAGAGAAGGTTTCAGGGATTTTGGTCAAGGCTGAAGATCTGGGGCAGTTACTTAGACTCTTGTAATTGTCCAACTTATGACGGTCTAGGTGCTTCTCCCCCGAGAGGATTCACTCTAGCTTTTTGGGACAATACCCGCGTTCCAGATACCCAGTCCTTATATAAGAAGTTTTAGAGTCGGCACATTGAGTGTGCTATCGTTTTTGCAGAGATTCAGACCTATATCTAAAAGGTGTCAGTCAGCACCCCGCTCTAAAGAGACGGGGCATCATGCTTCTCTTTTTAGGTAGCTGACCAGCCTAAGTCCCTTGAGGACTACGTTATCGGTGAGAGTTAACGTTCCTACCCTGAGATGCTTGGGGCGTCGCCGGCTCATGAACCACAGCATTAAACAGTCCTACGAGGGGTAAGACAGTGTGTTGTCGAAAGTACCGACCGATAACATTGGCTCGGCAAACATTACCCCAGAAATGGGTGTTGGGGGCAACCATACCCCGATTAATTTTTTTATACAGGCGGTTTTAACCGCTCGTGTCGTTTTTCCTCCCCGGTCTAAAGACACGGGGCTTCCAAACTCCCGGAGGTTTCTCGTGATGAAACATCACGCTTGCATCACAATTGGAATTAACCAGTATCAATATCTACAACCCCTCAGCTATGCCCAGAGAGATGCTGAGGCTCTACATAGCTTCCTGGTTGAAAAGGCAGGGTTTTCACCCGACCAAAGTTTATTAATGAGTGACACCTCACCCGAAGTCTGGGGAATTCCCACTTATCCCAATCGCGATAACCTCGACGATTGGATCGACGCCCTCTGTAAAGAACAGTTGCATTCTGGTGATCAGCTTTGGTGTTTTTTTAGTGGCTATGCTCTCACCCATGAAGGACAGGATTACCTGATGCCCATTGACGGCAATCCTGCAAATATAGAAGCGACAGGACTATCTATAAAGTCACTATTTGAGAAACTCAAACAAGCTCCTACCTCAGAACTACTGGTTTTGCTGGATATAAACCGTAGTCAAGGGGCGCGTGCTGGGACTGCTGTCGGAGCAACCACAATGGAACTCGCCAACCAAATGGCAATTCCCACGTTACTCTCCTGTCGCCCTGACCAAGTTTCTCGAGAAACCTCGGCTTTACGTCATGGATTTTTTACCGCAGCCATTTTAGAGGCACTAAACTCTGGAGAATGCAAAACGATTCAAAGTTTGTGTCATTTCCTGAGCAATCGCCTACCCCAGTTAACAGATCAACACCTGCGACCCAAACAGAACCCTGTGTTTGTACTCAATCCAGCAGGCAAAATTGATCAAATCATACTACCCGATCAGTTGCCTGCCACTGTGACAATGGCAAGCCATAATGGAAGTAGTATTCTCAATTCAGCTTCAGAACACAAGCAAAATGGAGCTGCCCCTAAAACAACTGATAGCCGAGTCAAATTTCCTTTAAGGTTTGGCAGTCCCCATTCCAATAAAACGCCTGAACATTCCTCCGTCAAGCCGACTCCAACGACAACCGCTCATCAGTCTCCCAATTCAACACCAGCTCAGATCGACCCCCCGGCTCAAAAAACTTCTACCAAAGAAACTATGTCGGATAGATCATTTTTACAGCAACTCATTCTCTGGAGTGGAGCGACTGCACTATTACTACTACTGGGTGTCTTCTACACGAACAAGTCCATCTTTCTCGGTCAAAAAACGACAGGGATTTCATCAACCAGTCCTATAGAACTGATCGATAATCCATCTCAGCAAGCTTCCCCGTCAAAACCCAACTCTAGTAGCTCTTCCTCTGCTAATCAGGGAACAACAGCGCCAGAAAATCAGCTTGATAGTCAAACTTTGCTGGAGCGTTCCAAAGCCTCTTTACAAAATGCTTCAGCATCTAGCTTTAGCAATGCAATCGTTATTGCTAGTCAAATTCCCCAACGAGATCCCCTCTATCCATCTGCTCAAGAAAACATAGAACGTTGGAGTCAAACTATTTTAGATATTGCTGAGGCACGAGCGCAAACAGGCAACTTCTCCGATGCACTAGCTGCGGCTAAACTTGTCCCTCAGACGAATCGCCAAATTTATCAACAGGCGCAACTGCAAATTCAGAAATGGCAACCAAAGGAACAACAGATTCAGCAAAGTTTTGCTCGCTTAAAAGCAGCACAAACTCGAATTAAACCAGGACAAGCTTCGTCCTATAGTGATGCGATTAACGAAGCTCGTAAAATCAAACCAGACGAAGCAGCTTATCAGCAAGCCCAACAGTCAATTTCACAATGGAGTGCAGAAATTTTAAAAGTTGCTCAGTCCCGCGCTCAGAACAAACAGTTTGAGAGTGCTATCCAAGCCGCTCAGTTAGTTCCTGTGGATACATCCTCACACGCAGCAGCACAAAAAGCGATCGCTAGCTGGCAAACTCAACTCAAGAGTAACAATAAAAATTGACAACTTTTAACCTTGACAGATAGTAATCTAAGTCGGTTTGCTTTTGTGAGCAGAATCAATCAGAAAAAGTATAGATATTGAGTTGATTGACTATTGTCAAGGATAAATCAAAAATATTGAGCGTTTCCTCAATAGGAATCACTTTGATCAAACAACAGGGGGAGGATAGGAATCTTAAAAAAGTGGTAGCGAAAAATGGGGTAGGCATTGCTTACCCTGATTGGTTTGGGAATTGCCGAGTCAGAATTTCACGGGATTCTCAGTTCAAACTTATGAAATATTAAGCAAAGTGTTGTTTAATATTCTATGTTGAGCAAAAGTTTTCAAGCTCAAAGGTTGACTTTTACAGTGAACAGATGATTTCACTGAAATTTTCTCATTCAAGTTGAATAAAAATGTTAAATAATCTAACAGAGTAACTTTGTTGAAGTCTGACTTTTACAGCCACTCGGCTGCTAGAGCGAGTCAATATCCGTCAATTTAGGAGTTTTAATAGTATGACATCTGGGTATAATCAAAGCTTGAGACAACGCCTTATTTTGAGTCTCAGTCGTCCCCGCATCGCCACATTAATTTTGCTGAGTCTGATTACTTTGTTTGCAACCGTTGCATGGGGATGGTTTTCTGGAGAAGAAACAATTAGCCATTTTTTTGCTCATATTCATCTTGGACAACAAAATCCTCCGATTTGGATACAAGCACCACAGATTTCACCAAAATATCTATTATNGTCTGATTACTTTGTTTGCAACCGTTGCATGGGGATGGTTTTCTGGAGAAGAAACAATTAGCCATTTTTTTGCTCATATTCATCTTGGACAACAAAATCCTCCGATTTGGATACAAGCACCACAGATTTCACCAAAATATCTATTATTGCCCACAATTGTATTAACAACAACTGCTCTAGCGGTCATCAAAATTTCTCCTTACCCTAAGTTATGGTCACGGGTAATTATTGTCGCAATTGTGTTAGCTTTAATGATTCGCTATATTTTATGGCGATCGCTATCTAGTTTAAATTTAAGTGATCCGTTGAATGGAACATTCAGTGTAGGGTTACTCTTATTTGAAGTCTTAATCTGGACTTCAGCTATTATTCGACTGTGGTTAATGCTGAAAATCAAAGATCGAACTCAGCAAGCCAATCAAATGGAAATTGATGTCAGAGAGGAAAAATACACCCCAACAGTTGACATTTTAATTCCCACCTATCAAGAACCCGCTTTCATTTTAAAGCGCACGATTATCGGTTGTCAAGGGATAGATTATCCTCAAAAAACAGTTTATTTACTTGATGATAGTCAGCGTCCAGAAATAAAACAACTCGCTCAAGAATTAGGATGCAAATATATTGCTAGATCCGAAAATATTGACGCTAAAGCAGGTAACTTAAATCATGCACTTCCTTTAACTCGGGGTGAACTGATAGCCGTTTTCGATGCAGATTTTATTCCAACCCGGAATTTTCTCCATCGAACTATTGGCTTTTTCCAGGACAAAAAAGTGGCTCTAGTTCAAACACCACAAAGCTTTTACAACCCCGATCCGATTGCTCGAAATCTAGGCTTAGAAAAGATTTTGACATCGGATGAAGAAGTCTTTTATCGACAAATTGAGTTACTAAAAGATGGAGTAAATAGTGCAGTTTGTGCTGGAACATCGTTTGTTGTTCAGCGTCATGCCTTAGAAGAAATTGGTGGATTTGTAACAGAATCTACGAGCGAAGATTATTTCACAGGGATTCGTTTATCTGCGAGTGGCTATCAACTCATTTACCTGAAGGAAAAACTAAGTGCTGGACTCGCAGCAGAAGATATGACCAACTATTTTGTGCAACGGGAGCGATGGGGTAGAGGAACACTGCAAGCTTTCTTTATTAACTCTAATCCTTTGACCATTCCAGGTCTAACATTGTCTCAGAGATTAGCACATTTAGAAGGATTAATTAGTTGGTTAGCCAGTTGGGCTTATGCTTACTTCTTAAGTATGCCATTAGTTTATGCCTTTTTAGGAGTTTTTCCGATCAAAGCAACCTTGGAAGAATGGTTGTATTTCTTTGTCCCCTATTATCTGGTTCAATTGGTCGTTTTTAGATGGCTAAACTATCAGAGTCGTTCGGTCATCATTTCAGGAATTTATGAAGTGATTCTCTGTTTTCCCCTGTCTTTAGCGGTTCTTTTAGCATTGATTAATCCCTTTAAACAGAAATTTAAAGTGACTGAAAAAGGTCTTGCTAGTGATCAATTTACATTCAATTGGAATCTTGCTTTACCTTTGATTCTGTTATTCATTGCGACCGTGATCGGACTGTTAAGAATATTAGGAGTTTGGGGAACAGTACCAATAACTACTGAAGTTGCTGAACTGTCTCAAAATTCCCATCTCGCTTTACTTTGGAGTGCGTACAATTTGTTGAGTATTGCTGCCGCCATTTTCGCTTTAATCGACGCTCCCAAATCCGAGAATGATGATCAGTTTGAACTCCGAAAAATTATCCGGTTAGAACTAGCAAACCAAACGTTTTGGGGAATCACAAGCAAACTGTCTGAAGTCGGAGCAGAAATTGAGATTACCCGAGAATTTATTGACAAAACTCAATATCAAAACTTTCTACTTTCCGCTCAGTCTTTACCTGTTCAGCTAGATATAATAGATGAACAAGTAAAGCTAACCGCAGAAATTATAAGTTCCACTTTGGTGGATTCATATCTGACCCTAAAAGTCAAGTTTAAACGAGTAAGTCTTTCTCAACATCGACAGTTAGTAAAAATGCTCTTTTGCCGTCCAGGTCAGTGGAAAGAGCGACAAGCACCCGGAGAACTCTACTCATTATTCTTGATAGTTAAAACGCTGTTAAAACTACCTTTTTTGCGTAACCGTAACGAACAAAAAACTAGAGTAGGTTAATCACAACTCTAGTCGCTAAACTTGATCAAACTGACCTTATTTACAACATTGAACTTGAATCACACCACAACGGCTAAGGATTCTAAAGATGCAACCACTTTCAATCCATACTCGATCTCAAAAGCTTCTTTTTCAAAATTCAAACTCCATAACTCCAAAGCACAATCATCTTGAGGATCAGCAGGTTTTAGGCTGATCAGAAATTCTCCAGCTTCCCAATGACACTGACAGTTCACCTGAGCGACTGCACCAATTTGTCGTCGATCTAAAGCAACCGCCAACCGCAGTATAGGGCTTAACTTATCTACAATTTGGCGGTGTTTTTTAGAAAGACTTTGATAATTCTCGTGTTTTTTCTTAGGTGGGCTTTTCCGATGATAACGCGCTAAATTAGCAATGGTTTCAATTTCCGTCTCTGTATATCCTAGAAGTTCTCCATGTCGAATTAAGTAATAAGAATGCTTATGAAGAGCGGAATGACTAATGTACAAACCACTATTATGTAAGATTCCAGCGGCCCATAAAAACTCACGTTCTTCTGGGCCAAAATCGTGAAGAATGCGTTGAGTTTGGTCAAACAAATTCAGTGCAAAAGCGGCGACTCGTTCACCATGATCTAAGTCTACTTGATATTTTTGAGCAATTTTCAGGATGCTGCGCTGACGGATCGAACTTCCATAGCGTAATCGATCTTCAATTAATCCATGCGTCAGCATCCAGTCAACAATTACCCCTTCTCGGAGACTCCGTTCACAAACTGTTAAAGAGTCAATTTTTAGAAGGGTCATTGCTTCTTGTAATATCAAAGCTCCTGCTAAAATAATCTCAGCCCGTTTATCAGAAATACCCGGAATTTCCAAGCGTTCAGCATAAGACATTTTGCGAAACCGATTGACCAAATCTTGCAAATCACTCAATTTCAGTTCATAACCCGTTAAAGGAGTGGGTTCGGTTCCTAATTTTTCGCGAGCATTAATAATAGCTAAAGTTTCAATCGTTCCCGATGTTCCCAGTAAACGCAGAGGTTCTCCTTTTTTGAGATTAGACGCCAGTTCATCAACTGTTCGTTCTAACATTCCGCGAATATAAGCCTGTAAATATAAAAATTCATTCCGACTAATCGGATCACTTTTAACATAGTCTTGAGTGAGACGAACGGCACCGACTTTCGTACTGCTTAAAAATATAGGTTCTCGACCTTCTCCTAGAATTAACTCTGTAGATCCCCCTCCAATATCAATAATAATGTGAGGTTGATTGTTAAACTCCATTGCGGATAGAACCCCTAGATAAATTCTGCGGGCTTCCTCTTGACCTGAGATGACACTAATATCTAGATTCAATTCATCAGAGACTTGTTTGATAAAATCTCGACCATTGGGCGCTTCTCGGACTGCACTGGTTGCGACGGCAACAATTTGTTCAGCATTATAAGTTTTAGCGATTTCTTGAAAACGACGTAAACAGATAATTCCTCGTTCGATCACNCCCTAGATAAATTCTGCGGGCTTCCTCTTGACCTGAGATGACACTAATATCTAGATTCAATTCATCAGAGACTTGTTTGATAAAATCTCGACCATTGGGCGCTTCTCGGACTGCACTGGTTGCGACGGCAACAATTTGTTCAGCATTATAAGTTTTAGCGATTTCTTGAAAACGACGTAAACAGATAATTCCTCGTTCGATCACTTCAGATTTTAAACGACCTTTTTGATCAAAATCACCGAGCCGAACCATGTCTTTCTCTCGATCAATAATGGTAAAACTCGGCAATGTCGGATCAATTTTGACAATCACCATATGAAAGGAGTTTGTACCGAGATCGATAGCCGCAATCATTCGATCTAAGCCTGGGGAAGAAGCAGAAATTTTAGTTGTAGAAACTGAATTAACCATGAAACTTAAATTAGAGCGTTCATTATATCGATCATCTCATACAATCAACCCGAAGGAGTATCCGGTTTTTTGGTCGATAGAGATTCTCACTCAAATCCTAGCAGAACTTTCCCCTTAAGAACAGCATTCAAATCGATGAGTTTTTCGATTAATTGCCACTCAAATCTGGAGAGATTCGATCTAAGCTGCCGAAAACAGTCAACTCATCGTAATCAAAACTCAAGGGGCGATTACCCATGACAGGCTAACGCAGAAACTATAGAATAAAAACTGAAAACTGAGCGCAAATTGAAACCAATCGAGATGCTAATTCAATCTGAGCCTAAATCTGAATCAACTTTAATCCAAATTGTTCGATTGCTGAGATGGGATAAACCCGCAGGACGCCTCATCTTAATGATTCCTGCACTTTGGGCGGTGTTTTTAGCCTCACAAGCAACACCACCCTGGATTTTGGTTCTCGTTATAATATTTGGCAGCGTCGCCACCAGTGCCGCCGGATGTGTGATTAACGACTTGTGGGATCGCGATATTGATCCAGAAGTTGAACGCACTCGAAACCGTCCCCTCGCTTCTCGGGCGCTAACGGTAAAAACGGGTATTGTTGTTGCTTTTATTGCCTTTGCTTGTGCTGCGGGGTTAGCCTTTTACCTCAATCCCCTGAGTTTTTGGCTGTGTGTCGCCGCCGTACCTGTAATTATTGGCTATCCCCTCGCAAAACGGTTTTTCCCGGTGCCGCAATTGGTGCTTTCTATTGCTTGGGGTTTTGCGGTTTTAATTAGTTGGAGTGCGGCGGTTTCACATTTGGAACCTGCAACTTGGTTACTTTGGGGAGCAACTGTGCTTTGGACTTTGGGCTTTGATACAGTCTATGCCATGAGCGATCGCGAAGACGACAAACGTATGGGGGTTAATTCCAGTGCGTTATTTTTTGGCGATCAAGCGGCTGATGCAGTTGGTATTTTCTTTTTGGCTACGGCTAGTTTATTAGCAGCGCTGGGAATTCAGATGGAATTACATTGGGAATATGGGGTGAGTTTGGCGATCGCTGTTGGAATTTGGTTTCAGCAATATCGTCAATTACGACAACCCGAAATTCCCAAACCAGTTTATGGTGAAATTTTTCGTCAGAATGTTTGGGTGGGTTTCATTTTATTAGCCGGAATGATCAGTGGAACTTTGTTGTAGGAATAAACCCTAAATGTTCAAGGCAATAATTTCTTCTTTCCTAAATGAATGGTCTTCATTTCTGAGTTTATATCCTGTTTCTTCATTGATTTATTATCCGCTTCCGGCAAATCCTCTAACAGTTTTTCTGCTCTGACTTCTGTCACTGAGTCTAATAAAACAATCAGTTCAAACTCTCGCCCCATTCTTTCCATCAGAAATTCTTGAACTAAACGAACTTGTTTGGGAGTAATTGGCTCTTCTGAGCGGACTTTGAGATAAACAGATGCAGGCTGTTTTGTCCAAATCATATCAGTATCGAGGAGTTCCACTCGCTGACCTGTCAGTGTATTTCTGGTGAAAATTCGCGTAAGATTATATTCGACTTGACCTTGAATGATCAATCGAATTAAACTTAATCCCAAGGGAAAAAATAAGATTCCCGTCAGGATAATCGCCCAGCCGAATGCTAGATTGACTCGACTATAGCCTGTCACAATAAAAACAATCATACAGGCGAGGGTAATCCCTAACAGGTTGGTAAAATACAGTAAAAAAGCACCATAACTCTGACTCCAAATTCCTTGAGATAGGGTTAAACCCACTGCACATAAAGGCGGCATTAAGGCGACGGCAATCGCCGTCCCTGCTACGGCATCGTTAATTCCTTGTCGAACTTTAGAAAAACCACTGAGTCCCCCTGCTACGACTGCTATTCCTAAGTCAATCAGTGTGGGTTCAGTCCGAGCCAGAACTTCTGATCCAAAATACTGAAAACCTGTTATACGCCCTAAGAAAATGGATAATAGTAAGGCAACTACAGTAGCAGCCGACAGTGAA
>NZ_LATL02000183.1 GCF_000972705.2 Limnoraphis robusta CS-951
TATTTATACTGTTTTTAATTTCGAGCCAACTTGTATGCTCAACCTGCAAGACTTACAGCATCTAACATCTGTTGATTTTATATAAAGATACGAAAAGCTTCTGTTAAAGTTATATTGAGTCACTAATTTTGTACAAATCAAAGACACTTTTTGAGATAAAAATTACTTAAAATGTGAAAAAGATGAGTCAATATAGTCACCAGTTATAGCAGTAAGCGAATACATTAGGACATTTCTAAATCATAAAACCCCTTCACCGTCTACTGATCCGGTGTTCCCTGTTCCCTGTTCCCGATTCAAGTAGCGCTATATCAGTTATATATAGCAATCAGAAATGATTTGTGAGAAATCTAAAAGCTGATAAAAAGTCTGTAACGACTTTCCAAGATTGCCTTTTGCCTCTTGCCTTTTGCCTTTTGCAAGAAGATATGACACACAACTCAGAACGGACTGCTATAGCACTACGCATTATGGTTAGGACATTAGTAAAAGCGAAAAGTTGGCGGTGTCGGTTTCCGGAGTCCGTGTCGCCTGGGGTCTCCCCAGGCGTTTATACCGGACGTTCCCGCCAAACTTTTTAAGAAGCTGAAAACCTTTTGTAGTCTAACTTTTGCCTCTCTTACAAACTGTGCTTCTGGCGGAAACCGCGCCCGTCGCAAGTTTGCGCTTTTGCCTTTTGCAAGATTGCCTAGCGCGTAGCGCTATAACAGTTAACTGATTGATCCTCCCGTCGCCCCCGAATACACCGAACCCCGTTGCATATCCAAAGTTAAAATAGTGCCATTGCGAATAACCTTCGTCGCATTTTTCACCCCAACAATCACCGGAATTCCCAAACGCAAACCAATCACCGCCGCATGAGAAGTCAAACTATCCACTTCCGTGACAATTCCAGAAGCTTTACGAATCACCTCTAAAAACTCAGCGCTGGTTTGAGGAACAACCAAAATATCACCCAAACTAAAATCACCTAACTGCAAAGCATCTTTTGCCACTCTCGCCCGTCCTGTAACCGAACCCTGACCAACAGCCGTTCCTTTCCCTAACAAAGCGTTGACCACTTCCACTTTCACCAAATCCGTCGAACCCGGAACCCCTTGCAGAGTTCCCGCCGTCGTCACCACCAAATCCCCATCAGACAGTAAATGATTTTCTCGGGCGACATTCACCGCCGACTGAAACGTTTGATCCGTAGAAGACAAATCTAAGACCAATAAAGGCTTCACCCCCCAAACCAAACTCAACTGTCTCGCCACTTCCACATGAGGCGTCACGGCTAAAATCGGGGTAGCAGGGCGAAACTTTGAAACATTCCGAGCCGTTGCTCCGGTTTTCGTTAAAGTCATAATCGCGGCCGCATCCACTTGTTGAGCAATTTGAGCCACCGCCGCCGAAATCGCATTGGGAACAGATCGCCCCGTATCAGCCACCGTAGAAATATTACGGGTAATCCCTTCTTTTTCAATGCGAGTCGCAATTCGAGCCATCGTTGCGACTGCTTCGACCGGGTATTTACCCACAGCCGTTTCGTTAGACAACATCACCGCATCGGTACCATCTAAAATCGCATTCGCCACATCAGAAATCTCAGCCCGAGTCGGTCGAGGATTGCCCACCATACTGTCTAACATTTGAGTCGCCGTAATCACGGGAATTCCCATGCGGTTCGCCGTGACAATCAACCGCTTTTGTAAAATGGGGACATCTTCAGCCGGAAGTTCCACCCCTAAATCTCCCCGAGCGACCATTACACCGTTACAGAGGGTGAGGATTTCTTCCATCTGTTCGATCGCCTCGTGTTTCTCAACTTTGGCGATTACAGGAACATTTTTGCCTGCACTGGCGATCAGTTCTTTGATTTCCAAAACATCTTGAGGATTTCTCACAAAAGAAAGGGCGACCCAATCCACCCCTTGATCGAGGCCGAACATCAAATCCTTACGATCCTTGTCCGTTAAGGCTTTAATCGACAAATACACCCCCGGAAAATTAACCCCTTTGCTGTTGGAAAGCGGCCCTCCTACAACGACCCGACAATGCAGTTCTTTCGTCAAAGAGTCAACTTTTTCCACAATCATTTCCACTTTGCCATCATCGAGCAAAATGTTTGCACCTTCTGGAACTTCATCAGCCAGGGGTTCGTAGGTGACAGAGGAGATTTCTTGGGTTCCCGGTAACAGACGTGGCGTCAGAATGAAGGGATCGTCTCGTTTGAGGACAATGGAACCGTTTTCAAATTTACCTAAACGAATTTTCGGGCCTTGGAGATCTTGTAGAATGCCAACGGGTTGATTCAGTTCAAAGGAGATTTGCCGAATCATCCGAATACTGCGTTGATGATCTTCGTGAGTACCGTGAGAAAAGTTGAGTCGCAGAGTTGTTGCACCTGCTTCTATTAAGGCGCGTAAAACTTCAGGCTGGGCGGTTGCAGGGCCAATGGTGGCGACAATTTTAGTTCGGTGCATCTTTACAGTTATCAGTTATCAGTTTGGTAGGGGCGAGTTCCATCAAAATGTATATCTTCCCACAAATATAGCGGTGTGCGATCGCGATCGGGTACTCCCAAAAACCCGCTTTCTATTGAGAAACCGGGTTTTTAATCGAACTTGTGCCTCTAAAAATTGAAAACCGCTATGACTTCTCTAAACCCAGCTTTAGAGTGATCAGTTTTTTCTCTTGTCACCAGCCCACCTGTTGCCTGTTCACTGTAACTTTGCGCCTGTTCCACCATCTTCGGGGGCGAGGAAGGGTTTCAGGTTAATCCCTTGGGAGCGATTTTGTTGAGTAGAGTTGCCACCCGTACCGCCTCGGAAGATACCCTGAATAATATCACCCGTGCTGCTTTCGTCGGTGAGCGTATATACGCCTTGGGTCGCAGTACCGCTATCAGCGACGACGAGGTTTTGGAAAATGCGATCGCGGACTTGTTGGGGGTTTTCTCCAGTCGGTACAGTTAAGACAATTCGACAACTGGGGATATCTTCGGTTGTCGCACAAATCACGTTATAGCCGTTTTCTACACTGGTTAGCAATTCATACAGTCCATCGGGTCTATAGGACTCTAAACGGCTACTGATTTCGTTACAGCGACGATCAGGAGTCCAACCCCCTCCCATTTCACCGGGAACCGCCCAAGCAAAGCCTTGATTGTCTTGACTAACCGGATAATACATGACAGTATATTCACCCCCAATGATTTCACATCTAAACCGAGGTTCAGTCGCCGTTTCGGTTTGAATTTCCTCCACAGGGATCGGAGTATTGCTGGGCGAGTCGGGAAGCGGTGAACCTTGGGTTTGACGGGGTTCAGTTTGAGTTTCGCTGGTTTCCGGTGTTGGAACTCGGATGTCCCGACTATCATCGTTTTGTTGAGGAAACCATCCAGGAGTACGACCCCCTCCTGTCCAGTTGGGTCTAGCTTGGGCAGAGCCAAAACCCAATAAAATGAAAACACTCACCGATAAACTGAGAATTCGGTGTAGATTGGAGCTGAGGTGAGAACGAGACTTTAAACGAGAGGACATGGAATTTTTCTCCTTCTTCGGGTAAATTTAAAGTTGGTTTTCAACTTGTTAAACTGAGATTCATTTTTGTCACGAAACTTTACAGTTTGCGGCAGAGTCTCATAAAATACAGTGGTGTGACAGAATAAGGAGTACGAACAGTAATGTCGGAGGCCGGGAAGGCACTGACGGCTCCCAAGGAGTTTCTTCTCCCGGAGGGGGGCTTCAATTTAACGCTACTGATGTTCCTAGTTGCAGTAGCTTTAGTAACAACATCGGCGATCGGATATTGGTGTTGGAATTGGGTAGGTTGGTGTTGTTTTTTCATTAACGTGCTGGCTCTGCACTTAGCAGGAACAGTGATTCACGATGCTTCTCATAATTCAGCGCATCGAAATCGGATTGTGAATGCCATTCTGGGACATGGCAGTGCGCTCATGCTCGGTTTTGCCTTTCCAGTGTTTACACGGGTTCACATACAGCACCATGCTCATGTTAATGATCCAGACAACGACCCGGATCATTTTGTTTCCACAGGCGGGCCTTTATGGTTGATTGCAGCTCGTTTCTTTTACCATGAGGTATTTTTCTTTAAACGGCAACTTTGGCGAAAATATGAGCTTTTGGAATGGTTTTTGAGTCGGTTAGTCGTCTTTAGCATCGTCGGCTGTTCGATACATTATGGCTTTACCGCATATATCCTCAACTATTGGTTTTCACCTGCGCTAGTTGTGGGTTTGGCTTTGGGGTTATTTTTTGATTACCTGCCTCATCGCCCTTTTCAAGAGCGAAATCGCTGGAAAAACGCCAGAGTTTACCCCAGTGCTATCCTGAATATCTTAATTCTCGGTCAGAATTATCATCTGATTCATCATCTGTGGCCGTCGATTCCTTGGTATCAATACAAACCCGCCTATGAGAAAATGAAACCCTTATTAGATGCTAAAGGTTCACCTCAAACCTTGGGGTTGTTACAAGGAAAAGATTTTCGGGGTTTTCTTTACGATATATTTTTGGGAATACGCTTTCATCCTTGAGAGAGAGTCAACCCCTGAAAAATATGTAGATCTGACCTCGGAAAATCCAACTCAAATTTGATAAATTTCACTTAAATTCGTTGGTTTCACTAGATGGAAATGCCCTCACCGCCGCCGAAAACTCAAACCGAGACCTCACAAACCCGATTGCTCAAGCTTTGGAGTGAACATCGGGAAAATCTTTTGATTTTGGCGATCGCTCTGGTATTGTCTGTGTTGATCCGAATGTTTGTCGCCGAACCGCGCTACATTCCCTCCGATTCAATGATTCCCACTCTGGAAATCGGCGATCGCTTGGTGGTTGAAAAGGTTTCTTATCACCTCCATCCCCCAAAAGCCGGAGAGATCGTAGTGTTTAGCCCTCCTAAACAGTTACAAGTTCAGGGCTATTCAATTCAACAAGCCTTTATTAAACGGATTATCGCCCAAGCCGGTCAAACGGTCGCGGTACGCAATGGCATTGTTTATGTAGATAACCAACCGCTCAAAGAAGACTACATTGCTGAACCGCCAGCTTACAACTGGGGACCTGGGAAGGTTCCGGCCGATCATTACTTTGTCATGGGTGATAACCGCAACGACAGCAATGATTCTCATATTTGGGGCTTTCTCCCCCAAGAAAATATCATTGGTCATGCAGCTTTTCGCTTCTGGCCCTTTGAACGCTGGGGACAAGTCTAGGGGATTTCAGGGGGGGGGAGATTGTTCCCCCAAAAAATTGGCTCGTTGGGAGTCACCCTTGTTCCCCCGACTCTGCTAAGTACGGAAATTGCGACTAAAAACGGAGTGAGGACTGTTCATCTTGACTGTTAGAATAATATCAATAAAAACTTGGGAATTTCCTGAGTGTAAATGGTTGCAGTTAGGTTGAAGAAAGGGCAGCTATGGGATTTTTTGATTCAGAGATCGTTCAGCAAGAAGCCAAGCAGTTATTTGAAGATTATCAGGCTTTAATTAAACTCGGCGGTGATTACGGCAAGTTTGATCGCGAAGGGAAAAAAATCTTTATCCAACAGATGGAGTCGATCATGGATCGTTACCGCATCTTTATGAAGCGGTTTGAACTATCTGAAGATTTTATGGCTCAGATGACAATGGAACAGTTGAAAACTCAACTGGGTCAATTTGGAATTACACCCGATCAAATGTTCGTTCAGATGAACACAACACTAGAACGCATGAAAGCCGAGTTGGAAAAGCAATCCTAGCGACTGGAGTGGAAGCTGACCCGACCTTCGTTAGAGCAAAAGTGTTTACATGAACTGTCGTTTTGATTTGAGTTGGCAGTTGAGTCGCCCCCAAAAATTGAGAAAAAAGTATAAAAGCCTTACATTCAGACCAGCCTGGTTTTGTTAAAATACGTTAAGTAAGTCGTAACCCTCCTGATGCCATCTCGAACACAAGCTCTCCCTGTGGAAATCTCCCTATGACAAACGTTCCTGTTTCTCGGATTCGCAACTTTTCAATTATTGCTCACATTGATCACGGAAAGTCAACCTTAGCCGATCGCCTGTTACAAGAGACAGGTACAGTGGCTCAACGGGAGATGAAAGAGCAGTTCCTCGATTCGATGGATTTGGAACGAGAGCGCGGCATTACGATTAAGTTGCAAGCGGCTCGTATGGACTATACGGCAAAAGATGGCAATCATTATGTGCTGAATCTGATTGATACTCCGGGTCATGTGGATTTTTCCTATGAAGTGTCGCGAAGTCTCGCTGCTTGTGAAGGGGCGTTACTCGTCGTAGATGCTTCTCAGGGGGTAGAAGCTCAAACCTTGGCAAATGTTTATCTCGCGCTCGAAAATAACCTAGAGATTATCCCGGTATTAAACAAAATAGATTTACCTGGAGCCGAACCTGAACGAGTCAAGGGAGAAATCGAAGAAATTATCGGTTTAGACTGCTCAGGCGCGATTTTAGCCTCGGCTAAAGAAGGAATTGGCATTAATGAAATCTTAGAGTCAATTGTTAAATTAATTCCAGCTCCTCAAGATACCGTTTCCCAAAAGTTACGGGCGTTAATTTTTGATAGCTACTACGATAGTTATCGAGGTGTAATTGTTTATTTTCGAGTCATGGATGGTCGTCTGAAAAAAGGCGATCGCATCCGTTTAATGGCTTCCCAAAAAGAATACGAAATTGATGAAATAGGCGTTTTGTCTCCGACTCAAAAACCCGTTGATGAACTTCACGCCGGAGAAGTGGGTTATTTAGCCGCAGCAATTAAAGCCGTTGAAGATGCCCGAGTTGGAGATACAATTACATTAGCCAAGGATGCCGCAGAATCACCCTTACCCGGTTACAAAGAAGCAAATCCGATGGTATTTTGTGGCTTGTTTCCGACAGATTCCGATCAATTTCCTGAGCTTCGCGAAGCCCTTGATAAACTGAAGTTGAATGATTCAGCTCTTTCTTATGAACCGGAAACCTCAACGGCGATGGGATTTGGGTTTCGCTGCGGGTTTTTAGGTTTACTGCATATGGAAATCGTGCAGGAACGTTTAGAACGGGAATATGATCTTGATTTAATTGTGACTTCTCCCTCCGTTGTTTATCAAGTAACGACCTTAAAAGGGGAAGTGTTAATGATAGATAACCCCAGCAATTTACCCGAACCCAATCAGCGAGAAAAGATCGAAGAACCCTATGTGCGGGTAGAAATGATTACCCCCGAAGAATATGTGGGCACCTTGATGGATTTGGGTCAAACTCGTCGGGGTGATTTTAAAGACATGAAATATTTGACCCAGGGACGGACAACCCTAGTCTATGAAGTTCCCCTGGCGGAAGTGGTGACGGATTTCTTTGATCAGATGAAGTCTCGGACTCGGGGCTATGCGAGTATGGAGTATCATTTGATTGGCTATCGGGTGAATCCTTTAGTAAAGTTAGATCTGTTGATCAATGGTGATCCGGTCGATTCCCTTTCGATGATTGTTCACCGAGATAAGGCTTATAATGTCGGTCGAGGAATGGTCGAGAAGTTGAAAGAGTTGATTCCTCGTCATCAGTTTAAGGTGCCTCTGCAAGCCGCGATTGGGTCTAAAGTGATTGCGAGTGAACATATTCCGGCGTTGCGAAAAGATGTGTTAGCCAAGTGTTACGGGGGAGACATCAGTCGCAAGAAGAAATTACTCGCCAAACAAGCAAAAGGGAAAAAACGCATGAAGTCTCTAGGATCAGTTGATGTTCCCCAAGAAGCGTTTATGGCGGTATTGCGACTCAATCAAGAATCGTGACGTACTCCCACATCATCATCTTTGATTGAGCCTGTTTGAGTATAGACGTAGCATACTATGTCTATACGAATCCCCCTAAACCCTAACCCCTGTTCCTTCTTGTCGCATTTTTTTCGAGATTTCAGTTCAGATTCGCATCTGTTGGGGGTTGACAAGGGGTCGGGGATACTGATAAATTATTAATAGTGTATTTTATAATCGGGTATTGATAAAAATATTTTTTTCGCGACTATCCCATTATTAAATAATGATACCCGGAGCGGCCCCAAAAAGTCAAGAGGGTCTTGGAAAAAAAATCGCGAAATTTGCGGGAAAAACGAGTTGGAACGCAACAATCAAATAATCGTTTGTTCCCATTGACAATGACATAGAAATGTGATGCGATGGATTTGGTTGGATTTTTCAATTTGCCCTTTGAAAGTTTGACTCAGTTGGGCTGAAATTTGGTCAGGGAATTTAGCGTTGCATCAAGTCAATACAGTAAACCCCAAAGCTCAACTTCTGTTGATTTGGATTTGAAGCCAGAGTTTTGTACTATGGAATTACCCTCTACGTTTGCGTGGTACGTGCAGCAATGAGAATTTTAGTAACAGGCGGAGCAGGTTTCATCGGTTCACACCTCATTGATCGCCTAATGCAACAGGGACATGAGGTTGTATGCCTGGATAATTTCTTTACAGGTACGAAGCGAAACCTAATTAAATGGCTGGGAAATCCTTACTTTGAATTGATTCGCCATGATATCACAGAACCGATTCGCATAGAAGCAGATCAAATTTACCACTTGGCTTGTCCGGCTTCTCCAGTTCATTATCAGTACAACCCCGTCAAAACCATTAAAACCAATGTACTGGGAACCCTAAATATGCTGGGGTTAGCCAAACGGGTAAAAGCAAGGTTTTTGCTGGCTTCAACTTCCGAAGTGTATGGCGATCCGGATGTACATCCTCAAACAGAAGACTATCGGGGAAATGTCAATCCGATTGGGATTCGCAGTTGTTACGATGAAGGTAAACGAGTTGCTGAAACCTTAGCCTTTGACTATCACCGCCAAAATGGGGTCGATATTCGAGTCGCTCGGATTTTTAATACCTATGGACCTCGAATGTTAGAACATGATGGTCGAGTCGTGAGTAACTTTGTGGTACAAGCTTTGCAAGGAATTCCGTTAACGGTCTATGGCGATGGTTCTCAAACTCGCAGCTTTTGCTATGTGTCTGACTTGGTAGAAGGGTTGATGCGTTTGATGAATGGGGATTATATTGGCCCTGTGAATATGGGAAATCCCGATGAATATACCATCCTGGAATTAGCACAAAAAATTCAGCACATGATTAATCCTGATGCGGAAATTCAATTTAAACCGCTTCCTCAAGACGACCCCAGACAAAGACAACCGGACATCACCAAAGCCAAAACTTACTTGAATTGGGAACCGACTATTGGACTAGAAGACGGCTTAAACTTGACGATTGAGGACTTCCGCCAACGAATTTTCGAGGAAAAGTCTAAACAACAATAGAATAGAAATAGGATTCATCAGGCAGCGATACCATTTGAATCCCAGTAAGATGATCAGAAACCCAGGTCATCTAAAACGATATTGCTTTTTTGTTTCGTTCATAGAATGAGGATATCATTATTATGCGAGTTTGTGTGATTGGTACTGGATATGTTGGCTTAGTAACTGGAGTGTGCCTCGCTCATACTGGCCACGATGTACTCTGCGTAGATAATAACGAAGAAAAAGTCAAATTGATGAGATCCGGACAGTCACCGATTTATGAACCGGGTTTATCAGAATTAATGAAGAAAAATATGGAGGAAGGACGCTTGTCCTTTACTTCGGATTTAGCCGAAGGGGTGAGTCACGGGGATATATTATTTATTGCGGTTGGAACTCCGGCTTTACCAACAGGTGAAAGTGATACTCGCTATGTCGAAGCTGTAGCTCGTGGAATTGGTTCTCACTTAAGCAAAGGTTACAAAGTGGTTGTGAATAAGTCAACGGTACCGATTGGTTCGGGTGACTGGGTGCGGATGATTGTTCTCGATGGAGTTGCAGAACAACAAAAGCAACAGGGAGGAAGCGGAACAGTAGAAGTTGAATTTGATGTGGTGAGTAACCCCGAATTTTTGCGAGAAGGTTCAGCAATTTATGACACGTTTAACCCTGATCGGATTGTTTTGGGGAGCAATAGCCAAAAAGCATTGGAGATGATGCAAGAGCTTTATAAACCGATTATAGAGCGTAAGTGTGCTGAAGATCCGACTTTACCTGCGGTTCCAGTTGTGATGACGGACCTCAGTTCAGCCGAGATGGTGAAATATGCGGCGAATTCTTTCTTAGCAACTAAAATTAGCTTTATTAATGAAATTGCCAATATTTGCGATCGCGTCGGAGCAGATGTTAAACAGGTTGCGGTTGGTATTGGCTTAGACTCCCGAATTGGGAGTAAGTTCTTACAAGCAGGAATTGGTTGGGGGGGTTCTTGTTTCCCGAAGGATGTTTCAGCCTTAATTCATACCGCCGATGACTACAATTATGAAGCGCAGTTGTTAAAAGCGGCTGTTGAAGTGAACAATCGTCAACGGTTAATGGCGGTTGAAAAGTTACAACAAATGCTGAAAATTCTCAAAGGTAAAACCATCGGATTGTTAGGCTTAACATTCAAACCGGATACCGATGATTTGCGAGATGCTCCCGCTTTAAATATTATTGAACAACTCAACCGTTTGGGAGCCAAAGTTAAAGCTTACGATCCGATTATCTCTCAAACCGGAATGCGTCATGGTTTATCCAATGTGATTGTTGAAACTGATCCAGAACTGTTAGCCGATGGTTGCGATGCGTTAGTTGTGATTACTGAATGGGAACAGTTTCAGAAACTCGACTACAGTAAGATGGCGAAGTTAATGCACTCGGCTGTATTGATTGATGGACGGAACTACTTGGATCGCCAACAGTTAGAAAAAGCTGGATTCCAATATATTGGTATCGGACACTAAACTCTAAATTTTTAGCAGTTAGCGTTTAAAACATCAGACGGGAGAGATGAAAGATACTCTTCCGTCTTGATTTTAACTATTATGTCATCCGGTTTACGGTTAACGGTTGTCAACCCCCCACCTATCCTCAACTGAAAACTATCATAAATTTTCGGAAGCCAGATGAGTCTTAATAGAAGTGTTAAGGGGAAAGTTATGACATCTAGTCTGTATCACCAGGCACTAGAACAGCTTCAAGCAGGAGATCTAGCAGGAGCATTGCAGAGCCTGGATCAAGCTCTCAATGAGCATCCTGAGTTTGCTGATGCTCTTTATCAAAGGGGGAAGCTACGAGTCAAACTGGGGGATTTACAGGGCGCACTCGCTGATTATACTGAGGTACTTCGTCTCCAACCCACAATCGAAGCATTTCTGAAGCGAGGTTTGATCTATTTGATGATGGATGCAGCCCCCGCCGCGATCATAGATGCCCAGCAAGCAACACGATTAGCGCCCAGATTTGCAGCAGCCTACCAGCTTTTGGGTAAAGCCTATCGACAAGTGGGAAATACTGAACAGGCAATTACAGCATACAAACAGGCTGTTCGCTGCTATATTGAACAACAAGACAATTGACACTCCCCAGCGCTAGAAGCGCGGGGATTCTAGCTTCAGCGTCGTTGCTTGCTCTTGCAGGTCTTGCGACCAACAGGAGTAGAGGCTACAACTCCACTAGCGTTACTTCCGGGTTGCCCACCCGTAGCGGCAGGTGCTACAACGGGGGGAACCCCCGCAACGCACTGCCTTGCCTTTGCACGACTTAAGATTACTTTGGCAGCATTCACGTCCCGATGTTCAACGTGACCACAAGTAGGGCAAGAATGAGTGCGAGTGCTTAGAGTTTTTTGGACTTTAGTACCGCACTTGCTGCATTCTTGGCTTGTGAAATGTGGAGGAACAGCAATTACTTCCCTGCCAAACTTCTGCCCAAAGTATTCGAGCCAGAGGCGGAATTGATACCAAGAAACATCATTAATACTTTTGGCTAGCTTGTGATTTTTCACCAGTCCGCTTACATTTAAGTCTTCCAAGACAACCTTAGCGTTTGCTAGGCATAAGTTACGCGCCAGTCTCTTAGCGTGTTCTTCTCTTTGTCGAGTTACTCTTAAATGCTTGCGTCCATAAACACCACGAGCTTTTTTCCGTCCGCTTGACCCCTTCTTTTTCTTGTAAATTTGACGCTGAGAGCGCAAGATATTCTTCTCGGCTTTGCGTAAAAACCGAGGATTTTCCTCGTGATTGCCGGAAGAGTCGGAATAAAAGTATTCTAGTCCAACATCAATACCGACTTCTGTATTAGTATTTGGCGCATCTTGCTGATTATCAGCCTTGACGCAAAATTGCACGTAGTAGCCATCAGCTTTTCGTACAATGCGAACTCGCTTGATTAGGTCTAAAGGAAAAGTGTGAATATCCCATTTTCCTAACAACTTGAGTGAGCCAATACCTTTTTTGTCGGTGAAATTAATACGACGCTTGGATGAATGCAATTTCCAGCCAGAAACCTTGTACTCAACCGAACGGGTATTTTTCTTGAACCGAGGGTACCCTTTCTTCCCAGGCTTCTTTTTCTTGCAATTGTCGAAAAATCGATTGATTGCACGTTCTACATTCTCAACAGATGCTTGACAAGCATGGGAGTTTAGTTCTGCAACGAATGTGTACTCTGCACGTAACTGAGTGTTGTACTGGTACATCTCTTTTTTGCCGACACCTCGATTATCCATCCAGTATCTCAGCACTTTGTTGTCGGGTAGGAGAGCATACGTCGCCGCATCTCTCCCCCCTAAGAACCGGACTTGACAGTTTCCCATCATCCGGCTCAAGCCTCCAGAGTCTCAGAACATTTACCCGTATGTACGTGCTTGTGGCAGGTGAGGTGTAGGTGGACTAGGTTGTCTTCCCTGTTAGTACCCCCATCCTTTACTTGCACTTTATGGTGGGTGTGTAGCTTTTCTCCATTAAACAGGTGTTCACCGCATATTGGGCATTTCCAGCTTTGGTTTTGGGCTACTTTAAATAGCTTTGAACCTCTTGCAAAGTATGTTTTCCCGTAGTTGGTTCTACGTTTTTCCCAGTATTCGGTTAGTTTGGGGTCGTCGGGGGATGCTGTTCCCTTG
>NZ_LATL02000184.1 GCF_000972705.2 Limnoraphis robusta CS-951
AACGTTCATCCAGTCTTGTTTGTAGCTGTTCTAATTCCTCTCTTATATCAGGGGTGTCTACAGTGTCTACAGAACTGTTAACAGAGGTGTCTACAGTGTCTACAAGACTGTTAACAGGGGTGTCTACACCTTGATGGATGGACAGTAGCAGTCTCTTAGCTGCAAGGTTGAGACTTTCACCGGGTTGACATTGCTCTCTAAGCCAGTCCAAGTCACTGTTTGAGAGTCTAAAGCTAATCATTTCACTTGCCATGTATACACCTGTCTACACTACCTGTCTACAGTGTATACGGTAGGTGTCTACAGTGTCTACACTACCTGTTTACTGGTGTCTACACCCTACTAGCAGATAGACTAGACTAAAATATCATTGGCCATGTTGAAAGATTTAAGTTACGCCGCCTTCGGATTGTTGGTGATGGTTCAGAAAAAGTTTAGCGATCGCCCATTCCTTCTAAAAGACGTTCTCAATCGGGGTGAGTCAGCCAGCTCAACCAAGAAACTTTTAAGGGAACTGGTAGATGCAAGTTTTATCTCATCCGGTCAACTCAAGCAATCAGCAACAGGTTATTTTTCAGTCCCACACTACCGACTGATTCAACCCCTACCTATCTCCTTTCTCAGTGATGAGGCAACAGATCAGTCAGTTAGAAAGACAGTAGAGCTGAGACAGTAGAAAAATTGAGAGTTAAGCATAGAGGTTAAGCACCCTTCTGTTGAGGGGTGTTTTTTGTGGGCTAGTCATACCAACTTGGAGCCTGTGAAGGTCTAAACCATTTATAACTAAAAGCTTTCAAGAGCTTCTTATCAGCCTTTCTACAACGCTTAAAATACTCCCAGTCAAAAAGATGATCATGACGGGAGTCAACAAAAGCGTCACAGCGACAGCAATAATACTCAGTTCCTCTTTTATCTCCATGAAAGTAGAACCTTTGCTTACTCATACTGTGGTTTACCTCCTTTACTGGTAAGCGTTCCTCTGGAACACCAAATCAGTATAGTGGAACAGTATGTGGAACACAATCAAATCCTTACAGAGTAAGAGATATAACATTACTGTTCCACAGTTCCACATAATTTCTAGATTTGTAATTAGAATCTGGCTTTCCCTCTCCACTTCAATAGATAGTTACTCTAAATGGAGTGAATTCTGTCATCACTCCAAATTCACTCCAAACTCACTCCAAAGTGGTTAAGCTGTATTGTCTGAAAGTGCCTCTAATTAAAGCTGGCGGTCGGATTTGAACCCACAACCTTCCGATTACAAGTCGGATGCACTACCGTTGTGCTACGCCAGCAAAGCTTGTCAGTTTCTTGACTTTACCAATTATAGCAAAAAAAGTCAAACTCGCGCTACTTTTTTTAGCTAGGTTCACAGTTTTTCTAAATAACTGAGTAGATCAGCCATTTCTTGAGGACTGGGCTGAAATTGGGGCATCGGAGGCGTTTCACCACTAATCACTTGCTGAATGATACCGACTGGTGATTTCCGTTGAGAAAGGTCTTGCAAGCTTGGCCCGACTTGATCGGTTGCTTTTTGGACATGACAGCCTGCACAATTCATTTGAAAGATCGCATGACCTTTAATCGGATCTCCATCTAGGGATAAAACTTGCTCAACATAGGGATCAGAAACATGAATCATGTTTAACCCGAATAGCCACAGCAGAATGAGCAACATAATCCCTACGGCGAATAGGGACACTCGTCTGAGCAGGACTGGGATTTCAATGTTAGCAAGCTGATTATTCAATGCTTCCTGATATTTCGAGAAATATCTACAAAAAACTTTACGTATTAAATAGCTTAATGCAGTCAGAGCGAGTTATCAATCCCAAATTGGAAATCCATGATCACAAAGGAGTTTAACTCTAGAGATAATTGAGTATTTTTGTCAACTTTGATGAAGATGTGGGGCGGGAGTCAAATTGAGCAATTGAAAGATTGCGACTCACCAGTAATATGCGATATTAATTAAGATTACGATCTTCTCATCACATTAAGGAGAGTTAACATGGTAGAACCTTTACTTTCAGGTATTGTACTCGGTCTGGTAACTGTTACCCTAGCTGGATTGTTCTTTGCGGCTTATCAGCAATATCGCCGAGGCAATCAGTTAAACGGGTAAAAGAGCAGTGGGGACAAGGAATACAAAAATCACGCCTTTGTCCCTACTTTGATCACGTTGCTCGTTTTCTCAAACATCTGAGACACAATAAAACGTCAGGGCAGTATTTCCATAAACTTTCTCCCGACAGACTTGTAACCCCAATACGGGTTTAACCGTCCATCGTTTCGGATCATGTTCGACGGCGACTTCACCATCGGGGGTGAGGAGTTGATAGTTGGCGATCGCTTCGATAACGGGTTGATACAAATCACTCGCATAGGGCGGATCGAAGTAAATGCGGTGAAATTGCTGTCCGGCTAAGGTTTTCAGTCGTCCTAATACATCACCCCGAATTACCTCAAAAGTTTGATTGGAAGTGGCTACCTGTTGCCAATTTTGGCGGATAATCTGACAGGCTGGGCTTGATTGTTCGATCGCAATTGCCCGTGATGCCCCACGACACAGGGCCTCAGCCCCCATTGAACCACTCCCCGCACACAAATCTAACCAGTCACAACCTGTGATGCTGTTTTGCCAGATATTAAATACCGCTTCTCGAACTCTGGCAAGGGTAGGACGAGTTTGTTGTCCGGGTAAGGTTTTTAGAGGGCGATTGCCGTATATTCTCAAACTCATGGCACAACCAACAAATTAATGCTGAGAACTTGCACTGACGGGTGATTTTTGAGCAGATTTACGGTTGACAAACTCTACAAAATTACTCAACATTTGTAGTCCAGCCGTTGAAGATTTTTCGGGGTGAAATTGTACCGCCATGACGTTTTGATGAGCGACTGCGGCGGTTACAGTTTGGCTTCCGTGAGTAATGGTAGCGGCTATAATTTGCGGGTCTGTGGGTGCAACATAATAGGAGTGAACGAAGTACACCCAAGGATTTTCATCGATATTTTTCCACAAAGCAAGATGGGGTTGAGTCAATTGCAGTTGATTCCATCCCATGTGAGGAATTGTCAGTCCGGGTTCTGACTGAAACCGTCGCACAGTTCCCGAAAAAATGCCAATTCCGGCTTCGGTTCCTTCTTCTGAGTTTTCAAACAAAATTTGCAAACCGAGACATATTCCTAAAAAGGGAACTCCCGACGCAATTACCTTTTGAATGGGTTCGACGAGATGACGGGATCTCAAGTGTCGCATGGCGGGGTCAAATGATCCAACTCCCGGTAAAACCACTGCATCGGCTTGTTGAATTTCCGCAGGAGAATCCGTAATTTTTGGGATAGCCCCTGCTTTTTCTAAACCTTTACAGGCGGAGTGAAGATTTCCCATGTCATAGTCGATTACTGCGATCACCGCCATTCAACTCGCGCTCCTTATCTTGCGAATACCCCTATTATTGTACGTCTTTTTTGAGGCGGAAAATCTTAAGGGACGATCCAAATTGACCCGCGTTGGAGGCTTTCAAACAGTTGATCGAGATAAATTTGAGTCGTCGGGGAGAAGGATTGTTCTGAGAGGATAGCAGACTTGAGGAGTTGGTAGTCTAGGGGGGTAATTTGGCGGAAGGTGAGAACCCGCTTGATGATGGCTTCGAGGGAGAGAGTAGAGGTAGATGTTTCAGCTAACATGGCTCAACTGCAATTTCTGGGTTAACAATCTCTATCATCTCGCGATCGCTCGATATGTTCTGTGATAGGTGAGTTGAGTGTTTTGTGAATTTTGTCAGTCTAAGTTGTGATCTTTATCCGTATGTTTACGGAGATGACGAAAAAACAAGGGTTTTGCTGACCGTATTTTTACGGATTATCTTGAAATCCTCAAGCGGATCATTAAACCGTTACAATTTATTGCTCGAGCGTAAAACCCCGTCCCAAGAGTGGGCGGGGATGTAAGCGAGCCAGAGTCTCTGGTACAATACGAATACCTATCACCAGACTAGACATTTCTTGACTGCAACTTGGTATGTTGGAGAACAGGAAAAAGTGGTTTGTCCGTGACGATAGAAGTGGTCAAAGACCAGCCCCGATGAGTGTGAGGGATGCCCCAGGAGTGGGAAGAACAGAAACTTCTTCTCTCTACTGCTAGTCAGACGGAGAGACTTTCTTACAGTCAATTACCCCTATGCGACAGATCCGAAGTGGTCTAGTTGCAAGCCACATCCCCTTGTGGGTGGGGCATTTGACGAGTTAGAATATATTAGTATTGGAGGCAGTCCAACGGTTTATACACGTCCCCTGGCTCGTTTGATTGAACAATTGCAACGCCTTCCTGGAGTTGGCCCTAAAACCGCTCAACGTCTGGCGATGTATATTATTAAACGTTCTGATACAGAAGTTGAAGCGCTCGCCCAAGCTTTGTTAGATGCGAAAAAACAGGTAGGCTTGTGTAAAGTCTGTTTTCATTTATCGGCTGAACCCATTTGTGAGATTTGTCGCAACCCCCAACGAGATAATGAAACGATCTGTGTGGTGAGTGATTCTCGGGATGTAATTGCGATTGAAAAAACCCGAGAATATCGGGGAAAATATCATGTTTTAGGGGGTGTTATTTCGCCGATGGATGGTATTGGGCCAGAACAATTAACGATTGAACCGTTAGTGCGGCGGGTTAGTCAAAACAAAATAAAAGAGGTAATTATTGCCATTAGTCCGAGTGTAGAAGGCGAAACCACAACGTTATATGTTGGACAACTTCTTAAACCCTTTACTCGGGTAACACGCATTGCGTTTGGTTTACCAATGGGTGGAGATTTAGAATATGCCGATGAAATTACTCTCGCTCGTGCGTTAGAAGGAAGACGAGAATTTGATTGAAGAAGGAGTCACCGAGTCACCGAGTCAGGAGTTAGAAGTCAGAATCAATGGGTTGGGGATTCGTGCGCCCCAATTCATTATGGACGTGCAGACGGTGGGGATTTATACCCCATAAGGCTGTTAAGTCAGCCTTCAAGCTGGCAGAATTTAAAGTGCAATCGCGCCAACATTAGAACCAACAAAATCCCTAACTTTATCCTAAAATTTAGAGTGTTTTGCTTCTCCCAACGTTAACGCGATCACCTATTTTCAAAGAATTTAATCTCAGAAAATGCCTAGAGGCAATTGACAAGAATTGACTAGCTAAAAAGTTCGCTAGAAGAGGTTTCTGATTCGAGATTAAACAACATTTCCAAAGTAGCCATCGCTCGACGTCGGGCTTCAATATCTTGCTGCGCCCGCAGTTGTACCATCGGATCATGAAGAATTTTATTGACAATTCCTCGGGTTAAGGCTTCAATTACTTCTTGATGTTTTTCGGCAAATTCTGAACCTAAACGAGACAACGCTTTTTCTAATTCTTGTTCTCGAATGCCTTCAATTTTTTGTCTTAAACAACTAATAATTGGCACGGTTTCTAAACTCCGCCACCAGACATCAAACGCCTCAACTTCTTCTTCGAGTAAAACTTCAGCTTCTTGAGCCATTTGACGGCGAGTTTCGTGATTTTGAGCGACAACCGCTTTGAGATCATCGACATTAAATGCTCGAATATTCGGCAATTCACTGACATCCGCCGCCACATTACGCGGAACTGAAATATCAACCACCATCAAGGGTTTATCAGGGTCTAAAGCTGCTTCTAATTTAGCGCGATCTAAAATCGGTTCCGTTGCACCTGTACTGGTAAAAACAATATCAGATTCAGAAATTGCCTTCATCATTTCTGACAACGGAAGCAATTGTAAATCAGCCTCTCGAAACTGACTCGCTAATTCTTCCGCCCGTTGTAGAGAACGGTTAACAATAGCAATTTGAGTCGCGCCTTTTGACAGTAAATGCTGCACTAATAAGCGCGACATTTTACCCGCCCCAATAATCGCAACCCGATAGCCCCGGAGATCTTCTAATTTCATTTGTACCAGTTCTACGGCTGCCGAACTAATGGAAACTGCACCTGTGCCAATATTCGTTTCGGTACGCACCCGTTTTCCGGCGGTAATCGCTTGTTTAAATAAGCGGTTGAGAATTTGACCAATACCTTGATAACGTTGACCGAGTTTGTGAGTTTGTTTAACTTGCGCCAGAATCTGACCTTCACCTAAAACTAAACTATCCAAACCCGCCGAAACTCGCATCAAGTGCATAATTGCATCTTCATGGAGCAAAGTAAATAAATGAGGACGCAATTGTTGTAAGGGTAACTTGCTTAATTCTGACAAAAACTGAGTCACTTCTCGAATACCCGGTTGAGTTTCCGAAGCCACCACATAAATTTCCATGCGGTTACAAGTGCTAAGAACAGCCACTTCCTCAATATGAGGATAACTCAACAAATGAGCGATCGCACTTTCGATTTGTGGTTCTGGAATACTCAGTTTTTCTCGAACATCAACGGGAGCCGTTTTGTGACTTAAACCTACAACTGCAATATTCATAAAACCGTTGTTTGTTAATTTTTTTTTGTTAGTAACTTGCTTTGAGGGCGGACTGAACATCGTGATCATCAATTCTAGATAGTCCGAGATCAGTCTCAAACTCACCCTGATCGAGAAATGGGGAATTACTGATCAAGTTTTTCAAGTTCAGTTCCCCATTCCTTACTCCTCTACCTTTAGTGTAGCTGTAGAGATTTCGGTTGATCGAACATATGGATTGTATCGACAAACCGAGCAGTCATAGACTGAGAAGAAATAACCAAACTCTGAGTCCGTGCGCCACCGTGGAAGAAGCGAACCCCTTCCATCAGCGTTCCGGGAGTAATTCCACAGGCAGCAAACAACACCGTTTCACCGGAAGCCAACTCTTCAGCATTGTAAACGCGATCAGGGTCGTTAATTCCCATTGATTTTAAGCGTTCTAAATTGCTTTCTTTGCTTTCTCCGATTAAACCTGTTCCGACCACTTCGGGATCATAAATCAGTTGTCCTTGGAAATGACCCCCTAAACAGCGCATCGCTGCCGCAGAAATCACCCCTTCAGGTGCCGCACCAATTCCCATCAACGCATGAATATTCGTTCCTGAGAAGGCACAAGAAATCGCCGCAGAAACATCACCATCACTAATCAGTCGAACTCGCGCCCCAGCAGCACGAATTTCGTTAATTAAATCCTTGTGACGAGGACGATCCATCACCACAACCACCATTTCTTCAACACTGCGGCTCATGCAGTCTGAGAGAATTTTCAGGTTTTCGGTAGCTGATTTGCGAATATCAACATGATTTTTCGCCACAGCCGGGGCTGCTAACTTCTTCATGTAAAAGTCAGGTGCCGCAAATAGACCGCCTTTTTCAGAAATGGCTAAAACCGCCATTGAACCATTTTGACCGTAGGCGACTAGGTTTGTGCCTTCACAGGGGTCAACTGCAATATCGATTTCTAGTAGTTGGCTGGGATCGCAAAAGCTCGAAGCATTTTCTTGAGTACAAATGCCAACTTCCTCACCAATATAGAGCATCGGTGCCTCATCCCGTTCCCCTTCCCCGATCACAATGCGGCCTCTCATGTGAATCTGGTTCATGCGCTTCCGCATTGCTTCGACAGCCACTTGGTCGGCAGTATTTTTTTCTCCTTTACCCATCCATCGAGCCGAGGCGATCGCTGCCTGTTCAACGACTTCGATGATCTCTAAACCAATGACATTATCCACGAATTTTATCCTCCCAACATCTGAGCTTGCCGGATTCGATTAGGCACTCCCAGTGTTAAAGTCTATCAGAGGCAGGGATCGGCTTGACATTCTCTAGCCGATGGTTTGTGTTAAGTTTTGCTTCTTTGTTCTTCTTGTCCTCTGTCTCCGCTAACCTCAAGAGCCGTTTGAATGAACATTCTGATTTTGGTTTAATGTAAAAGATAGCAAAGCTAACTCAACTTCAGCATAATTCGGCAGCACCGAAACCTTATCTCCTGCTGAACTGTTTCTTCCTATGCTCCCTGCTGATGGGCAATGTCAGTACAAAAAAACCATGAGCAATACCGTCAGCACCCCGCTCTAAAGAGACGGGGCATCATGCTTCTCTTTTTAGGTAGCTGACCAGCCTAAGTCCCTTGAGGACTACGTTATCGGTGAGAGTTAACGTTCCTACCCTGAGATGCTTGCCAGTCGAAGGCTCATGAACCACAGCATTAAACAGTCCTACGAGGGGTAAGACAGTGTGTTGTGGAAAGTACCGACCGATAACATTGGCGAGGCAAACATTACCCCAGAAATGGGTGTTGGGGGCAACCATACCCCCATTAATTTTTTTATACAGGCGGTTTTAACCGCTCGTGTCGTTTTTCCTCCCCGGTCAAAAGACACGGGGCTTCCAAACTCCCGGAGGTTTCTCGTGATTGTTATTCAAGATTCCGATTTTGAAACCGAAGTCCTGAGTGCTGAACAGCCTGTTTTAGCTTACTTTTGGGCGACTTGGTGTGGCCCGTGTAGACTGGTGTCGCCTTCTATTGAAGCTATTGCTCAAACCTATGGCGATCGCTTGAAGGTTGTTAAGCTAGAAGTAGAGGTCAATCCCAATGCAGTTAAAACCTGCAAAGTAGAAGGTTTACCCGCTCTGAGGTTCTTTAAAGATCAACAAATGATTGCATCCCACGAGGGAGCGATCACCAAAGAAAATTTACTAAAATGGGTTGAACAAGAACTTGAGAACAGCAAAAATTCCTAATCGCAGAAAGTGTCAAACCAAGACTTTCTGAGTGAGGACGGGTGAACGCAGTTGCTATAGGTTTGAGGAAATCTAGCCTTTAGTTAAACTTTACCCGTTCTGTTTTTTTTTCTGAGAACTGATACCGTTTCTCTTGAATAGTGCAACTAAGTCCCACCCCCTTTTTTAGAGGGCATCAAGGGGGGGATAGCATCTTTTGAAGGGGCTGGGGGGAGCAATTAGATGCAACTTCATAGAGAATTGGTATGATGCAGAATTCCCGAAGTCGAATTGAATAATTTTTGTACAAATTGTTGAAAATCAATTGAAAATAAACTCCTGACGGCTATGCAGTTTTCCCAGCGTTTACAACTTCTGCAATCTAACGTTTTTGCGGATATGGATCGCGCCAAAGCCAAAGCGTTAGCCACCCAACGAGATTTAATTGATCTCTCTCTGGGTTCCTCTGATCTCCCGGTTGCCGATCGTATTTTAGATCGTATCCGAGACTCTATTTCTGATACTAGCACTCACGGTTATGCCTTATTTCACAGTACCCAAGCCTTCCGAGAAGCTGTAGCCAACTGGTACACCCGCAAATATGGCATTTCTGCTGATCCTGAAACCGAAGTCTTACCGTTAATTGGTTGTCAAGAAGGAACCGCCCATTTACCCTTAGCGATCCTGAACCCTGGAGATTTTGCACTGTTACAAGATCCCGGTTATCCTTCTCATTTTGGCGGTGTTTGTTTGGCTGGGGGTCAAATTTACACCATGCCGATGTTAGCAGAAAATGGCTTTTTACCTATATTTGAAGACATTCCTGAAGCCGTTTTAACTCAAGCCCGAATGATGATTTTGAGTTATCCTCATAATCCCACAACAGCGATCGCCCCGTTGTCGTTTTTTCAGAAAGCCGTTGAGTTTTGTCAGAGACATGATTTAATTCTTGTCCATGATTTTCCCTACGCTGACTTTGTGTTTGGGGAAAATCTCCCGCCTTCTATTTTTCAAGCCGATCGCAAAAAAACGGTATCTATCGAATTTTTTACCTTCTCTAAGTCCTACAATATGGGGGGCTTTCGCATCGCCTACGCCATTGGCAATTCTCAAGTGATCCAAGCGTTACGACAGGTAAAAGCTGTAGTTGATTTTAACCAATATCGGGGGATTCTCAACGGGGCGATTACCGCTTTAGAAGAACCCCAGGAGTTGATCAAACACACTGTTGACACCTTCCGACAGCGACGGGATGTATTTGTTCAAGCCATGCAGGATATCGGCTGGACTATTCCCACACCCCCAGCAACATTATATGTCTGGGCGAAGTTACCTGAACCTTGGAGTCAAGACTCGGTTCACTTCTGTACTCAGCTTGTCGAACAAACTGGCGTTGCAATTTCTCCCGGTGTGGGGTTTGGGAAGTCAGGAGAAGGATATGTTCGTTTTGCGTTGGTTCGTCCCCCTGAGATTTTAACCCAAGCCGTAGAGAGAATCGCTGAGTTTCTCCAAAAATCGGGCTAACTTTTCCCATCTCAGTCTGAGTCTACACTCTAAAAACCCGGTGCGCGACAAAGTTACCGGGTTTTTATTCCCCAATTCAAGCAAGTCATCAGAGTTTTTACGAGACTTTAAAATAATAAATGAGCTATTTTTTCACTTCTCCGTAAATATACTGAGATTTTTTTTAAAGTAAATTTAGTTGATTCTACGGATTTAATTTACCTTTACACAGGCTATAATAAATTCATCGAAGATTTATAGATTTTCCCGTTCAAGTCTGTTTATAATGGGCGTAGACAGAAAAGGCTAATCAAAAGAAAGAAGTAAAACAGATGATTAATCATCTAGGTTTAAAGGCTAGCAAGCTCTTCCTACCATCTCTTATGGGTCATCTCTAAAAAATCACATATTTCTCACAGAATCAGGTGACATGAATCACAAATAAACTAGAAAAATCTAGGTTAAAACAGAATCATCATCACCTCAAAAGTTAACCCCGATAACACACTTTTAACACTCAGGAGAACTAAATCATGTCTGGATTAATCAATAAATTTGTCGTAGGTGCTTCAGTTGTCGTTGGAATGAGCGCAGTTGTAGCTCCTGCTCAAGCAGCATTTCAAATCAACGGTAGTGATTATATACTGTATAACTCTAACGCCACTAATACTTACGCTGATCCTAGTGCTAATGTTAACGAACTCCTCATGGGTGATAGCAGCAGCCCGACAGGAAATGTAGAACTATTTGCAGGTAGTGAAAAACTAACACTACAGCAATTCAAAGAATCTAACTCTGTTACCTCTATCTCAGGAAGCTACCAAGGTAAAGATTTAACCATCAGCAGCTTAACAGCTACAGACTGGTTTGGTGCAGATCTCAATACTAAATATGGTACAAACAACTTTGCTAACACATATTTCAATGCGTTCTTTGATGCAGCAGTTAAAAGCAGTGTTAAGTCGATGCTAACTATGACAAATCAGCTCTCTTCAAAAAAAGAACAACTCTACAATGCGTTCTTAACCAACAACTTGTTCCAAGCTTCCAGTGACCCCAACATTTCCTACGTTACAGATAATGGTAGCGACTTGATGCTTGGTTTAGCAGGTCACATGAATCTTAAGACACAATACGGTTCACAACTTGGAGAGTATGCCTTTGCTCTGAATGATAACTTCCAATTGAGTGAAGCAGTTAAGGTTAACTATGGTGGTGTAGAACAGCTTCTTTTTGGTACTGTAGCAACAGCAACGGGTCTAAAAGAAGTATCGGATGGCGTTTCTCATAACGGAAACTACGAAGTTTCTCTCCAGGGTGTAATTGAAAAACCCCCGGCTGCGGTTCCTGAACCCTCTACAATGTTAGGCTTAATGGCTGTGGGTGGACTGTTTGCTGCTGCAAAACGCAACTCCAAAAAAGCTTAAATTTTACAATTTTTGTTTATAGTCTGAGTCATGGGGGGAGCTAAACAGCTCCCTTTTTTTTATCGGAAATCGGAGTTTTAGCAATCAGCAGAGAGCGTGTTTACAACTTCTTTATGTTCTTTGTGCCTTTGTGGTTAAATGAGGCTTTATCCTAGTCAATATACCAGCACTCACTGCTATAACTCCATAAATTCAATCCTTGGCCCTGTTGAATCTTTAACCATTCCCACTCCCGTGAAACCCCAACGTTGTAAAATTGCTTTGAGTTGAGAACCCGAAATCGATTCTACACTAAAACGATCAGCCACATCCCAAGCGTGTTTATTAAGATAACTCAACGCCTCAAAATCTTCAGAAAAAATCAACAAAAAGCCTTGAACAGAATCGGGGTTTGGTCGAGCGGTAACATATTGACCATCGATTTTTGAACGCAGAAGATAATAAATCTGAGAATACATTTAAATTCCTGTTTTCCAACTTTCAAGAAAGGTTCAAATGAGCAGAAAAATCTAACTTTAGAGTTTATTTTCCTATTTTAGATTTTCTAACTTAATGCGCGGATCAACAACTTTCAGCAGCAAATCCGCCAAAAGATTCCCAATAATTAACATCACCGCACCCATCATCAAACTCGCCATCACCAAATACAAATCTTGCTGTCTAACGGCTTGTAAAACCAGTTTACCCAGTCCCGGCCAATTAAAGAAGTTTTCGGTAATAAAAGCACCGCCTAATAAACCCGCAAACTCAAAACCGAGTAGCGTAATTAAAGGATTAATCGCATTTCGCAAAGCATGAACATAAATCACACGATTTTCGGGAAGTCCTTTTGCGCGTGCAGTTTGAATGTAGTCTTGACGCAATACATCCAATAATTGTCCGCGCATTAATCGTTGTAAACCCGCAAAACTGGTGATACTTAAAGCAATAGTCGGTAAGATCATATGCCATGCTAAATCGGCAATTTTCCCACCTAAAGAAAGATCTGGAAAATCAATGCTTGTCATTCCGCCAATGGGAAATAAAGGAGAAGTATTTTGAGCCAGATAGAGTAATAATAAAGCCGTGATAAACGCGGGGAATCCTTGACCTGTATAACTAACGACTTGCAAAACTCGATCTAGCCTTTTATTTTGATGAACGGCGGCAATAATTCCCAGAGGAATGGCAATCGCCCAAGTCACTATCAGAGAGGAAATTGCCAGTAATAACGTGGGTGGAACTCGTTCCCATAATAACTCAGAAACGGGTCTACGGTTCTCAAAACTAAAGCCAAAATCTCCTTGAGTCAGAATTTGTTTTAACCAAATCCAATATTGTTGAACCGCAGGTTTATCTAAACCAAACTGTTCTCGGAGTTGTTCAATCGTTTCTTGGGAAATTTGCGGCATATTCTCATATTTATCTAAGAAATTGCCAGGTGCAAGCTGAGTAATGGTAAAACAAAGCGCTGAGGCTAAGAGGAGAGTAATAGCAGCCTGTACAAGTCGCTTGGTAATATAAGCAAAAGTGTCATTGGCAAATAACGATTGAATAGAATCCCAAAAGCGCTTTCCGACTTGAGTAAAAGTTTCACTGGTCATTGCAACTATCAATTCAAAAGTAAAAAGTAGAGACGTTGTAGGCAACGTCTACAGAAAAGTTAGAAGTCTTACCCATTTCCGATTTTGTTGCGACGAGGAAATTCATCAATTTTTAGCAAACATTTTGGGAATGGGTATCCCTCATCCGATGGTGAACTACTCGTATTGTAATAAACTCACAATCGGTACATCGGGCAAATTTTGTCGTCCGGCTAGGGCGATTAACTCAATAATAAAAGCCAAACCCACCACTTCGCAGCCCGCTTTTTCCACTAATTGAACCGTAGCTTGGGCGGTACCGCCTGTGGCAATCAAATCATCAACAATTAATACCCGACTCCCCGGCAACATGGCATCTTGGTGCATTTCCAGGCGATCCTTGCCATACTCTAACTGATATTCAACGGCATAGACAGGCGCAGGCAACTTTTTCGGCTTGCGAACCGGGACAAACCCAATTCCCAACTGATAAGCCAGAGGAACCCCAAATAAAAAGCCCCGAGACTCCATACCGACGATGTAATCTGGAGAGAGGGATGAGGATTTTTCGGTCAATTGGTCAATGGTATACCGTAAACCTTCAGGATGAGACAACAAAGTTGTAATATCCCGGAAGACAATTCCCGGCTGAGGAAAATCTGGAATATCACGAATCAGAGACTTGAGATCCATAAATCGTTAGGATAGGTGTAGTGGTTGATCTTCCCACGGTTTAAACTTGTGGGTATTTTGGCTCGAGTTTTGTAAGCCATACCCCCATTTGGGGGTCACGGGGGCGAACGAGCAGGCGAACAGACGCCTCAAAAATCCTACACTAGAAGATTACAGAGTTTAGCAGTATACATTGCTAAATTGCAGCAAGTCATTTAGCGGTGTATCCCTAGTTGAGAAAATGTCAAAATGCTCATTGAGAGTTGATCGAAACCAATTCGGATCAGAATAGATTATAAAAATTGCGGGTATCCCTAAATGATCTCCTGTTCTTTAAAGTTATATTCTTCTCTAGCCATTGCCCGTCTGTCGTGAATTTCGTTAACCGTAAGTGTAAATGCAAGTAGAAAGTACCACCACTCCCTCAACCCCGATCATTTTGGACAGCTTACCGGATTTTCCGCTCTCCGATAAAGGATGTCCTCGTCGTACCCGTTTGCAAATCGATCTGATGTTGCTGGCAATTGAAGCATTATATCTCGGCGGTTCTGAACATATGTTGGCGTTGATCCCCCAACTCGAACTGCAAGATATTATTAAAAATAGGGTGGTATTGTGGCAACTCCGCAGCACGAACCCTCTACGCCGTAACAGTCAGCGACGCCCATTGAGTCTTTCAGAAGCCAAAGCGTTAGTTGTGATTATCTGTAGTTTGGGGCGGAGATTAACCGTTCGGATTCGTCAGTTATTGATGGACTACGAACAGATGAAAAAGAAGCAAAAGCCGATTGAACAGAACTTACAACTGTCGAGTTATCTTGAACGCTTTCGCGCCCACTTTCGCAGCCGTATGAATCCACGTCGAGCGGGTGTGATGGCTTATAGTTCTAATGAGAAGTTAGATGCTCTGGCGATGGACTTGTTGAGAAAATTGCTATTTTGTACTGGCACTGCCGGAATGCAAAGATTTTGGATTAGTTTGTTTGATGGAGAAATAGAATGACAATAGAACGTCAGTACAGTTTGCCCAACTGCAAGCTGATTTTACAAGGCTTAAGTGATGGTAGCAGCAGCCCCAACGACAAACGCCCTCCCATCTCGCTGCTGATGAACGCTGAATGTCATTTTGTGGGTCATCCTCAACCCCTAACGGGCGGACGAGATTTTTTTGAGAGTTTGGTCAAACAAGTTAGTCAATACGCTCAAGGCTTTCTCAGTGGCATCTCCTTACCTGAGTCTACAAATGGTCAGAAGGAGATTGTCCAAATGCAAAGAATTGATGAAAATTTGCATCGGTTAGTGGTTGATTATTCTAACAATACAGAACCATCCACACCGAACGCCTCAACCCAACAAGTTGATTTGAATACGGTACAACTGTTTGACCTTGTAGAAGCTGTTGATCAATTTTTTGCAGATTCGCGCACTTTACCTGAGCTATCCTTGCAGTTGCGCCCCCTCTCGAGAAACACCCTCAAAGCTGAAAAACCCCTGACTGAACGGGCCTTACCTGCGGCGATTGGTGTATCTAGTATAGCAGTGGCGGCGATCGCTTTATTCTTTATTCCGGTTCCTGATGTTCGCCGTCCTGAAGAACCTGTTCCTCAATCTCAAAGCCAAACGGAAACCCTGGAAACTCCTACTGCTAGCGGTTCGGCTGATCCGCCTATCTCACCCACTCCCCTGCCAGAAACCCCTGAACCGTCTTTAGAGTCTAGCCTGACTTCTCCCCCGTCTATTAATGATCCCGTTGAAGTCGAACGTCTACAAGCGTTGTTGGTTGAGGAAATCAACCGAGAATGGTTAGCAGAACCCACTTTTACAGAACCGTTAATTTATCGGGTGAGTGTGGCTGCCGATGGTGCAATTGTCGGTTATAAAGCGATTAGTAATGTCAGTTCCACTGAAGAAGATCAAATTCCTTTGTCTCAACTTTTGTATAAACCTGTCGGAACTCGCACTTCTGATGAACCTTTAGCAGATTATCAAGTGATTTTTAATCCTGATGGTATTTTAGATGTGACACCCTGGAACAAGAACAGCGAAAACTAATTCTAACAATCAACCCCATGAGTTTTTGGGGGGAGACTCATTCCAACTGCGAAAAGTTGTCCCCTTAACCGGATAAACCCTTAATCACACCGAAAAATTCTGAGAACTTGCGGGTTGGACTGGCTTCTCTCTACCCCAGAATTGATCAGTATGGGCGGCAGGGATAGTCCCTACAATGAAACTCAACCCGCCCCTACTCCTTTTCTACCCCAAAACATTGACCGATGACTAAATCATCTCCCCAAGCCAAAAAAATTCCCACCCCGAAGCCTCGAACTCCTGTTTCTGTTGTTGTGCTGTCTATTTTGTTTCGGCTCCTGTTACTCGGAGTTGGAGGCGGTTTTTCCTGGATAATCGGTATGACGATCGCTCATGTTTATCCGAGTACCAGTTCACAACCCCCCTTAGTCGAAAAGTTATTCTTTCGTTCCTCTGAACCTCAAACCTCCCCAACTCCTCTTTCGACTAATATCTCATCCCCTTCTCCCTCTCCGATTTCACCTCAAGTTCAACTCAATAGCCAACAGCGTCAGCAACTGCAAACTCAACTCCAAGACCTGCAACAGCAACTCAATACGCTTATTGGTCGTACCGCCGCCCTGGAAACGCAACTGGGAATTAGTCGCCCCAGTGAAACCCTCGAAAAACGTCTACAAATTATTGACCGACAATTATCAACTGAGGATCTGAGTCTGAGTAGTTCTCCGCCTCCTGCTGTGACTCCGACGATAACTTCCTCTTCCTCCAACCGTTTTCGGGGTTCTCAAGGCTTGGTGGTGACGCTTCCGAGTGATGTGTTATTCGTGACGAACACGAACAGTCTGCGTCCAGGTGCAAGTGTCATTCTAGATACTTTAATTGCGGATCTCGAAAATTATCAAGGGGCAGCCGTGCGGGTAGCCGCTCACACTGATAATACAGGTAATCCTCAAGATAATCTGAGTCTGTCCTTACAACAAGCTGAGGCGATCGTTGCCTATCTTTCAACGGCGGCGGGTTTAAAGTATCATTGGGTCGCGATTGGCTATGGAGAAGGTCAACCAACGGTCGAAAATAATTCTAATACCAATCAACAGCTTAACCGACGGATTGAAGTGGCGATTGAACCCTAAACAGTCACCTGTGCGCGTAGGGGCGGGTTCTACCCTTAATATCTGCTTCTAACTCCCAATTGACTTAAACCTGCCCCTAGAGAATTCCCCATTCCCCATTGCCTCCATGAAAATCATCTTTTTTGGTACGCCTTTATTTGCGGTTCCCAGTTTAGAACGGTTGATTAATCACCCGGAATTTGAAGTGTTAGCCGTTGTCACTCAACCGGATAAACGACGAGGACGGGGCAGCCAGTTAACGCCTTCTCCGGTGAAATTAAAAGCTCTAGAGCATCAAATTCCGGTTTGGCAACCGAAACGGGTTAAAAAACACACAGACACCCTGTTGAGCCTGCAACAAGCCGCTGCTGATGCGTTTGTTGTTGTCGCCTACGGACAGATTTTATCGTTGGAAATTTTGCAGATGCCCCGTTTAGGCTGCATCAATGGTCATGGTTCGATTTTACCCCAGTATCGCGGCGCGGCACCGATTCAATGGTGTCTTTACAACGGTGAGACGGAAACCGGAATTACCACGATGTTGATGGATGTGGGAATGGATACCGGGCCAATGTTGCTGAAACAATCTTTACCGATAGGATTGTTAGATAATGCGGTTGATCTGGCTCAACGTTTATCCAGTTTAACGGCTGATTTATTAGTCGAAACCCTGATTAAGTTAAACAACCGCGACATTCAACCCATCCCTCAAGATGACACTCAAGCCACCTACGCGCCTCTAATTAAACCTGAAAATTATCAGCTAGACTGGTCAAGGTCTGCACTCGCCCTTCATCACCAAGTTAGGGGATTTTTCCCCAACTGTGGGACTCAGTTTCGAGAAAAAGATTTAAAAATTAGTGCAACGGTGCCAATAGGTGTAGAACTTCCCCCAGAGTATCAGGAACTGGCTCAACAATCGCCTCGGTTGTCGCAGTTATCGGGAAAGCCTGGAGAAATTGTCCAGATTGTTAAACGATTCGGGCCAATTGTACAGACGGGTGAGGGATTATTATTATTGCAGGAAGTGAAACTCGCGGGAAAACGGGCGCAGTCGGGTTGGGACTTTGCCAATGGTACTCGTATCGCTTGCGGAGAAATTTTGGGTTAGAATTGAGCTACAAGCAGGGTCGGGTCGCTACTCCCCAAAAATCAGCCTCTTGATTTAAAAAACATCTTTATCTGATCGATCCAGTCTTGAACTGATCACTCAGAACCGTTTTTTAAGTCGATTTCTACGCTCACTTCACCACGTTGTTGAAGTGCAATTTTTCAGTTGAGTTTAACCCCCCATATTTTGCAATTGATCGCGGTGCAATCTTATTGTTATTTTTTTTTTGAACTTCTCTTTCCAATGCTATCTGTTTTAGACTAGGATAGAGCAAAAAGAGTAGCAGTAGAACTTAGCGGAAAGTTGAGATGGTTAGCCAAAGCCCCCAGGTCAATTTTGAAGTCATCTTCCCAGAAAATATTCCTCATGTTCATCTTCCCGTTCGCTTGAGTGTCCTTGAAGCGGTTGCTTTCAAAAGCACCTGTCAGGCACTCTTAATCGCCGATCCGCCTCCCCAAAAAGTAGTCCTTGATTTCAATGAAACGACATTTATTGATAGTAGTGGAGTCGGTGCTTTAATTAGCAATCTCAAAACCGCAAGAGAAAAAGAAATTGAGTTGATTCTGAAAAATGTTGGCCCTCAAGTGATGGCCGTTTTTTCGCTCACCTCTCTGGATCAAGTTTTAACAATTGAGTTAAAATCTGACTCCGTTGCTTCTACTGATCTTAAAGTCAATAAGTCGATTAATAACAATCAGCTTCCGGTTACTCATCCCTCGGTTCGTTCTTGGGTGAAACGTTTGATTGATATTGTCGGTGCAATTGTTGGATTAGGAATTACGGCAATTTTATCGGTTCCGATTATTATCGCGATTAAACGAGATAGTTCGGGGCCGATTTTCTTTGGTCAAGTTCGTTGTGGTTGGATGGGAAAAAAGTTCCGGATGTGGAAATTTCGGTCAATGACAGCCGATGCAGAACAGCGTAAACATGAGGTTCCTAACGAAGCCACAGGTCATATTTTTAAAAATACAAATGACCCCCGAATTACCAACGTAGGTCGTTTTTTACGACGAACCAGTTTGGATGAACTGCCTCAATTTTGGAATGTTTTAAAAGGAGATATGAGTTTAGTGGGAACTCGTCCTCCAACTCCAGATGAAGTTGAACGATATGAAGTTCCACAATGGCAACGCTTGGATGTCAAACCGGGAATGACGGGAGAATGGCAAGTTAGTGGTCGTTCTCAAGTTAAGGATTTTGAAGATATTATCCGCCTGGATTTACAATATCAAGAAAATTGGAGTTTGATCTATGACTTGCAACTCATTATAAAAACTATAATGGTGTTGTTTAATAAAAATAGTGGTGCAATGTAATCAAATTCATGGGAGATGATACGCTTGTGGTGCGATCGCATCTTCAGGTTCAGACCGATCTGAATGCCCTGAATGAGATTCTACAGTGGTTTGAAAAGCAAACCTCAACTGTTTTGTCTGAGGATCTGTCATATCAATGCAAAATTGCTCTGACAGAAGGCTTTACCAATGTAGTTCGCCATGCTCACCGTACCCTTTTATCCACAACACCGATTGACTTAGAAGTGACGATTTTCCCCCATTACATTGAAATGCGAATTTGGGATCTCGGTCAACCGTTTGACTTAGAACAGACTCTCCAGTATGTTCGTCATTTACACACAGATCCCCTCGCCCATGAGGGAAGTCGCGGACTTCTATTTATGCAGAAACTCACGGATGAGTTATTCTATACTCGCACAGAGGATGAACGCAATTGTTTGTTAATGCGAAAACGAATTTCTAAATCCTTCTAAGGTTAAATCAGGGACATCTACTCTTGGTCATTAATCACGGTAAAAACAACGGTTAGCAAGGAAAAAAAGCGTCGCATCCAATTTACACTCCCTGTTCTTGAGAGTAATGACGACTTTAAACCCTGAAAGTTATCGCAGTGAGTGCTAGTATCTTTACAAGGATAAAGCCTCATTTAATTACCAAGACACAAAGAACACAAGGAAGTTGTAAACAGGATCTCTGCTGATTGCTATATTACAGTTTTCTTAACTCCCAAATCGAGAATTCATTAATCATTTTATGGACGAAAGCCAATCTGAATGGAAACGCCTAGATCGCTTTGTTGAAATGCGTTCAGCTTGGCTAACCGTCATTGGTGAACATTTCCAAGATGATCTAGGAAAAAATTTGGAGTATTGGCGAGTTGAAAAAGCGGATTCTGTCGTGATTTTAACGATGAAATCTGATCAATTTTTGCTTCCCGTTCCCATCTATCGCCCCGGTTTAGATCAGGTTACGCTTGATTTTCCAGGAGGACGAGTTCCTCCTGATCAAACACCGGAAATAATGGTTCCTGATATCTTAAAACGAGAGTTAGGAATTGTTCCTGAAGATATTTTTAAACTCACGGCGTTGAACCGAACAGGTTGGGCAATTAACAGTTCTTTTTCTAATCAAAAACTTTACGGTTTTGCTGTACAAATTCATCCTGATGCTGCGGTAATTTCCGAAAAAATTGGTGCAACTTATCCCATCACTTTCTCTGGAATTAACGCTCTACTCCAAGATTTAACCTGTCTTCAATGTCGGGCGATGGTATTAGAATGGGAACGAATTCGCACCTCACCAGTGATGTAGGGGCGGGTTCTGCAATATCTTTACTACTACTCTAAGATTGAGGTAAACCCGCCCCCCTGAGAAGAAGTCAGAAGTCGTGAGGTCAGAAGTCAAAAGGCTCCGGGGCGGGTTTATATTAGTTATTGCTGGGAAGTATGAATTTTTGCGGAACCCGCCCCTACTGAACTCCTGAACTTCTGACTTTTACCTGTTCCCTATTTATTATCTAACGGGTAAAGGTTCAGGCTTCAATAATTCCGTTAGCATTTCCGCCGGAGGATCGTTATGAGGCCAAGCAAAGGCATGACGAAATGCTGCTCGTTGACAGGCTTGTAATTGACGAAAATCAATGATATCCAGCGTCAACAAATTCTCATACTCAAACGGTAAACGCACATTATGCAGTCCGGCGTTATCGGTACAGATTGCAATATCAACTCCCGCCTCAAAACACCGTTCAAATACTACTTTTAGCTGACGGATATCTTCTAGGGTTCCTGTCTTAATATAAGTCGTCGGACAGACTTCTAAACATTGCTTTTGACTGGCTAATTCGCTTAATAATTCTGGATATTTTAACGGAATTTGGATGCCATGACCAATTCGCATTAAATAGGGGAGAAGTTCGGGATAACAACCGTCTGCTGTTTCATAAACATGACCTGTTGTTTTTAACCCTTGTGATCGCGCATATTTGTACAAGCCGACAAACTCATCGAGGCGATCGCGATAATGAGCATCTCCGCCTGCTAAATCCACTGCACAAACATATTGAGGCATTTGTGCCGCTAAGTCAACAATGGCTTTATTCACCTCGTAGGGAAGCCGAGAGTGCATACAGAGAATTTGACTGGTAACGATGGGATATTCGTTTAACTGGCTGGCTTTCCCGACAATTTCCACCACTTGCGCCATTGCTTCTATCCGTTCCGACTGACTGAGGTGTTCGGGTGTCCGCAAATAAGGTGTATAACGTAATTCTAAATAAGCCAAATTTTCAAAGGTGTACGCCCCTCGCATTAACCGATAAATAAAATAGGGTAATGTCTCAGCCGTTTGGACGTGTTCCACCATTGTATGCAGTTCTAAATACTCATCGAGAGTATTACGAGGCTTGGTATAAAATTCCTCAAACTCTGGGTATTGGGGGAAGCGTTGGGCTAAATCCTCACTATGGCGTCGGAAATACCGCCAGAGAACTCGGGGAACAACTGAACCACCTAGATGGCGATGTAATTCTGCGTGTAACGTCATAAGAATTTTAACTCAATTGAATCAAAGAACAGCATTGGGTCTCGGGTTATCGAGACAGAGAAGATATTGAATCGCCCTATCAGAATTTCTTGATATGCTTCTAATCTTAACAAAACTTAATGGTTTCAGCTTGACAAGAAATTATTTGACAGAAATAATACAGGGTGAGAAAATCAAGATTTGTGTAAACTAGAAGCTTGGCGTAGAATTCCCTTGGCTAACGTAATTGTGGTCGGTGCCCAGTGGGGTGACGAAGGAAAAGGTAAAATAACCGATCTGCTGAGTCGTTCGGCAGATGTTGTGGTTCGCTACCAAGGCGGTGTGAATGCAGGTCATACCGTTGTTGTCAATGGTCAAACCTTTAAACTGCATTTGATTCCCTCGGGGATTTTGTATCCCGACACGGAATGTATCATTGCAGGCGGGACGGTGATTGACCCGAAGGTACTGATCCAAGAACTTGATCAAGTCGAAAGCCTCAATGTTTCTACAAGCAAGCTAAAAATTTCTCAAACGGCTCATGTTACGATGCCGTATCATCGACTGTTTGACCAGGCTTCAGAAGAACAACGGGGAAACCGTAAAATCGGAACAACGGGCCGGGGTATTGGGCCGACCTACGCAGACAAATCAGAACGGACGGGTATTCGGATGATCGATCTGATGAATCCCGAAGGATTGCGAAGTCAACTCGAATGGACGATTAGCTACAAAAATGTCGTCTTAGAAAAATTGTACAACTTACCGCCCCTTGATGCGGAAGCAGTTATTGAAGAATATTTAGGCTATGCCGAACGCCTACGTCCTCATGTGGTAGATTCTTCTTTGCGGTTGTATGAAGCCATTCGCCGTCGGGAAAATATCCTGTTTGAAGGGGCGCAGGGAACCCTTCTAGACCTCGATCATGGCACCTATCCCTATGTAACCTCTTCTAACCCGATAGCCGGCGGTGCTTGTGTGGGCGCAGGTGTGGGGCCAACAGTCATTGATCGGGTGATCGGGGTAGCGAAAGCTTATACCACTCGTGTGGGCGAGGGGCCATTCCCGACGGAAATGGTGGATGGAGTGGGAGAGATATTATGCGATCGCGGGGCTGAGTTTGGGACAACAACCGGAAGAAAGCGGCGCTGCGGTTGGTTTGATGCGGTGATCGGACGGTATGCGGTGCGAGTCAATGGGTTAGACTGTTTGGCGATTACCAAGTTAGATATCTTGGATGAATTAGACGAAATTCAAGTTTGTGTTGCCTATGATATTGACGGGGAACGTTGCGAAAATCTTCCCAGTGATCCGCGTCAATTTGCCCAATGTAAACCGATTTATGAGACTTTACCCGGTTGGAAAAAATCAACTGAAAACTGTCGAGATTTAGAAGATTTACCGAAAGCAGCGTTAGATTATTTGAAGTTTCTCGCGGAAATTATGGAAGCGCCGATCGCGATCGTTTCTCTGGGTGCGAGTCGCGATCAAACGATTATTATTGAAGACCCAATTCACGGGCCAAAACGGGGTTTATTAGATTCTAATGGTCAACCCGTTTAGTTTAATTGTCGGGTGAGTCAGAGCGTTAACGTAACGAAAATACCGATAATTTTGTTTATTTAATCGTCGGGTTGGTCAGAGCGTTAACGTAACCAAAAAACCGATCAATTTGTTTGAATAATTGTCGGGTGGGTCAGAGCGTTAACGTAACCAAAAAACCGATAATTTTGTTGTCAGACCCACCCTACCCTTGATCAATTTGAGATGGGAAGCATAGATAAGAATGAAAAGTAATCAACAAGAACAACGGGTTGAGAAGCGAGTCACTTACACCCTGGAAATTAACGGAAAGTTCTTCTTAGTTGAAAATGTTCCCGCTCGTGTAAACGAAGAAACAGGCGAACAGTTTTTTTCTCCATCAACTGTGGAGCATTTACAACAAATTATTCTTAATGAAACACAGCCGGATCTGGTTATTGAAACTCCCGTGTACAACTTGGGATAAAATCCATAATTGTGCTATCCGGCTCACTCTACCATTTCAAGGTGATTTGCCAATCTTAATTTTAGCCTTTAGAATGAAGATATAAAAGCATTAATCCTTGTAATTTATTGAGGCGCTCTCAATGCCTAGCCTTGTTCAAGGAACGAGTGGACTATTCCAACTCACTCATGGAGAGATTCAGAGTCGCCTTGATCAGCAGAAGCTATTCGGGTTAGACGAGTTACAGAAGTCTTTATTTAACTTTTGTAAAGTGATATTAACTCCTGACAAGTCAATCCTGCGAAAATTAGGGTTCTACGATCTCGCCCCCTCAGTCCTCCTCTACGGGCCACCAAATACAGGTAAGACCAGTTTATGTTACTTCTTGTTTGATCGGCTCAAGCAAGAGGTTACAAATGAGATTAATTTTTATACAGTAGATGTGGGAAGAATGCTAGATCCTGCTCTCGGTCAATCTTCCCGAAATTTAGCGCAAATTTTTGATGATTTACGACAGGTTTGTGCTGATGATTCCTCCGCATTTCTGTTATTAGATGAACTGGATGCTTTTTGCATGAGTCGTTCTCGCGAACAAGAACATGATGCTGTTCGTCGAGCGATGACAACATTGATGCTAGAACTTGATCAATTACGACCCTCGGTAAGTCAACGTTTGATTGTATTTGGTGCAACCAATGTACCTCATCTAGTTGATACCGCAGTTGTTCGCAGATTTACATTAAAGCATCATGTAAATGCTCAGTTATCACCGGATGAGTTTACAGCTTATCTAAACTATTTAAACCAAGAAATAAACTATAAATTTAAGCCTGAAGATTTTATACAACTCTACGAAATTTATAAGGTTCGAGGGTTTACAGTCGGAGATATTAAAAATTTGTACAAGATTTTATTCATTGAAGTCTTATGTACGAAAGGGGAATTCTCTATTGCAGATAGATTGCTGGAACTCTTTCAGCAAGGATTTTCAACGGGTGAACATTTAGCTAAAACTTATCAGGAGATATCCAATGTCTGATCAGCAATGGGAAACAGATGAAGATCGCATGATGTACAAGTTAATGGTACATAAAAAGTTTATTGGATGGGTCATCGAGCGACTAGAATCAGAAGGAATTTCAGCAAGAAGAACCACAGGAATGGACAGGAAAGGGGATATTCTCCTTATTAATGAAGAAGATGTTCCTCGTGTTCAACAAATTGTTCGTGAGATTCAAAATAAGTATAATTAGTTAAGAGGTAAACATGGCACATCTTGAAATAAAAACGAAAAAGAATATTTATCCAGGGGAGGCGCAGAAAATTATAGATAAAGGAACGGTGACTGCAATCTTAACCACAGGAACAATTTCTCTCAAAGCCAAAGCTTTATTTGATCAAGCTAATATTGCTTGGGCTGAAAATGTTCCGGAAAAAGAGTTTATGGAATCTGAAGCTAAGGAGGAAGGTTAATGTTGTCTATCAGCTTTTACTCAATTAAAAAGACATCAGATAAGTCTTCGCAAGTTCTAGAGTTGAATGAACCAGAGGTTATAGAGATAGCAGATGATCTTTATCAGGATCTCGCAAAATCTGAATTTTCAAAAATTGGTCATAATCAATCTATCAAAGTCAAGATAGAAGATGAGGAAAAGGACTTAAAACTGGTAGAGTTAGAAGCAAATGTTCGTAATAAATTGATTAATTTTTTGAAGGAAAAAATTCTCGGGGAGAGTGAAAAGTTTACTCCAATAAAAAGCTCGGCATCAAAGGATGAAATAAAAAATATAGGTTTTCCTGTCATTGCACGAATGAATATGCTGAATGAAATTAGAGCTTTATTGGAAAATAAAAGTTATCAGTATTTAGATCGAACTGATTAACTTCGTTTTTTTAACAAATCGGCTCATCATATACTTGTCGGGTGCGTCCGATCATTAACATAACGAAGAAACCGATAATTTTGTTGCCTAACCCACCCGACCCGAAGATCGCGATCGCCATTTGCAATTAATCTTCTATCTTTGATATGATAAGAGTTTGTGCCTGTCTGAAATCAAAGGCGATCGCTGTGATTGCAGCATATCCTCACAGGCTTAAGCCTATAATGTTAACTCCTAATAGAGATTATTGAAACATGGCAATTACAATCGAATGTCAAAAACGCCCGGAAGGAAGCAAACCCAACGCCTTGCGTCGTGAAGGGTTAATTCCTGCTGTTTTGTATGGTCATCAGGGTACTGAGTCAATTGAACTCACCCTAGACGCGAAAAAGGCTATCCTGTTGATGCAAAATGCAATTGTCAACAAAACTGTGATCGAACTCAGCATTCCTCATCTATCCTGGAATGGTCAAACGGTACTCCATGAAGTTCAATCTCATCCTTGGAAGCCCTTACCTTATCACTTTAGCTTTTTTGCAGTCAAAGAAGAGGCTTGAACTCCACTAGCCCCCAGCAACCTCCCCAATCCCCTGAAGATCGGGCAGGGCCGTTTCAAAGTCGATAAACATTTGCTTAGAACCTCTCCCCCAACCCCTCTCCAATCCCCCCTTGATCCCCCCTTAATCCCCCCTTGAT
>NZ_LATL02000185.1 GCF_000972705.2 Limnoraphis robusta CS-951
TCCTAAAGCTATAGCATTGACATACTCCCCATTTCTAAAGAAAGGGGATTCTCCAAGCCTCACGGCTTTGGATTACTGATTCATTGACAACCCTTACAGCAAGCTAGTTTCCTAACCTACTCCAGAGGGGTGAGTCTCCCCAGTCGTTCATCCCATTTCAGAGATAGTTTCGGTATGCCCTACCGTACTTGAGAAAAAAATGCTTGATTCTCTGTACTTGGTGCTTTAAGGTTTTATATGGCCAAAGCATTCCTGGCAAGAACCCCGTACCTTAAGTTTTCAAGGTTCATTGCATCGATTAGATGCTGGGTTTTTCAACTGGTTGAATACCCTATACCCTGCCAGTAGAGTTATTCTAGCATTAGAAAGAGCCTTATATCCCCATACCTGAAGGTAGGGGCGTGTGCGGCAATTTTTGGTAAGTTCTGGTATCTTGACAAGGATCAAGCCTAATTTTACCACAAAGATACAAAGAACACAAAGAAGTTGTAAACACGTTCCCTGCTGATTGCTATATTGTAGAGAGACGTTTCAGGGAACGTCTCTAATGAAATTAACCGTTAAGCTTTTCGCCGCGAATTGAATAATCTAACAATTCCATCGGATGCTTTAACGCAATAGATTCCCCTTTTAATTTTAAATGTTTGAGAATTTGTAGCGAACATCCAGGGTTTGCAGACGCGATCAGTTGCGCCCCGGTATTCAACAAATTCTCTGCTTTTTGTTGTCCGAGTTCATCGGCGACTTCGGGTTGCAACATATTATAAACGCCTGCACTCCCACAACACAACGCCGCATCAATGGGTTCTCGTAACTTCACACCGGGAATTTGTTGTAACAGTTGACGGGGTTGTTGGCTAATTTTTTGTCCGTGTAACAGATGACAAGCATCTTGATAAACAAGGGTTAATTCTCCATCGGTTAACGGAGATAATGGTGTAGTTAAACCCACTTCTGCGAGAAATTCCTGCACATCTTTGACTTTTGCTGCAAAGGCTTTTGCTGTTTCCGCATATTCGGGATCATCTTTCAACATATGACCATATTCTTTTAAGGTATGACCACAACCTGCGGCATTAATAATAATAGCATCAACGCCTGTTTCTGCAAAGCTATCAATCATTTGTTTCGCGAGGGTGTGGGCTTGGTTTGTTTGTCCTTGATGTTCCGGTAACGCCGCACAACAGCCTTGACTTTTTGGGATAATTACTTCGCAACCATTAGCGGTTAAAACTCGCACGGTGGCTTCATTAACACTGGAGAAAAATAACCGTTGTACACAACCTAATATCATACCCACTCGATAGCGTTTTTCACCTTTTGCGGGGATAACCGTTGGTAAATTGTCCTGAAAAGATTTAACGGTAATTTCAGGTAAAATCGATTCCATCGCCCCTAAACGGGGGAGAAGTTTAGGAAGTAAACCTGTTGAACGAACTAACTTTTGAATACCGAGTTGTTGATAAATAAACAGGGGAACTAAAAACAGACGCAAACGCTTCGGATAGGGAAACAGATTAAAAATCAGCAACCGTAATATAGAATCGCCTAAATTTCGGGGAACATTTCGTTCTACTTGGGGGCGGGTTGCTGCTATGAGTTTATCATATTGAACGCCTGACGGACAAGTAGAAACACAAGCCAAACATCCCAAACAACTATCAAAATGTTGGGCGGTTGTTGTGTTTAAGGAGGCTTCTGAATTGTTGATCGCATCCATCAGATAAATTCGCCCTCGGGGAGAATCCATTTCTTTCCCAATAACGCGATAACTCGGACAAGTTGCCAAACAAAATCCGCAGTGAACACAGGTATTGATTAAATTAGGATCGGGTGGATTTTTAGCATCAAAACCAGGGAATTCTTCGGGGGAGTTTAGATGAGGATTTTGGGCTAGGAAGTTACTTTCTTTTGCCGGAATGCGTGTGATTTGTTCTAAAGGTTGTTCAGAGGTTTGCATGGTGAATTAAAAGGGGTTTGTTANACAAGTTGCCAAACAAAATCCGCAGTGAACACAGGTATTGATTAAATTAGGATCGGGTGGATTTTTAGCATCAAAACCAGGGAATTCTTCGGGGGAGTTTAGATGAGGATTTTGGGCTAGGAAGTTACTTTCTTTTGCCGGAATGCGTGTGATTTGTTCTAAAGGTTGTTCAGAGGTTTGCATGGTGAATTAAAAGGGGTTTGTTACTCAAACAAGTTTCAATCAATGGGAAGTAAAACCTAAGACTGTTTTAAATATCTCCAACAAAGCGATGAGGACTGAATAGATTTTGTGGATCAAATTGCTGTTTTATTCGACGCATTAAATCTAGGGCGTTTCCGTTATATCCCCAAACCTCTAACTGTTGTTTTACTTCAGGAGGTGCGTCTAAAATAGAAAGAAAACCTCCTTTATTATTACACCAATTTCGCAGTTTTAACAGGTGTTCAGGATTAATGGTTTCCCAGCGTAACACCCCTAAACCGACTCCTGCATGAATGAAACCCAAAGCTTGACATTCGTTGAGTGTTGCAACAGCTTCTGTCGGGGTAACTCCGATTTTACAGATGATTTTGGGGCTTTCATCCGGTTGCCAAATCAGTTGTTTTAATTGTTGCCATAAGCGATCATCATCTTGAGTATAACGCTCACCTTTCAAGCCCAACGTTTCACCCACTTCTAATAAACGACTGGCTTGTTGTTCGACACTTTCGGGTAAACTTTGAAAACGAACGATTAACCCCATTTCGCTGCTTTGGTTGAGTTTTTCCATCAGTTGAGGCGAGAGTAAATCAACAGCAACTGGGGTTAAAGCAGAGGATAATAGCGTTTGTGTTGCTGTGGCAATAGCTGTACTGTTTCCGGCTAAAAGGACTGTTTGTGAAGCGGGAGAAACCGGATAAACTCGTAAGGTAATTTGAGAAATAATTCCTAGTGTTCCGTAAGATCCAGTTAATAACTTCATCAAATCATATCCGGCAACATTTTTAACCACTCGTCCGCCTGCTTTAGCAATTTTACCATCAGAACGGACAAAAGAAACTCCTAAGAGTTGATCGCGAACTCCTCGATAGCGTTGTCGCAGTGAACCTGTATCCCCAGTTGCAATGATTCCGCCGATAGTAGCGTTTTCAGAATAAGCTGGATCGAGGGCTAAAAATTGCCCTGTTTCTGCTAATATTTGTTGGAGTTGAGTAAAAGACATTCCCGCTTCAATGGTAACGGTTAAATCACCAACAGCGTGTTCAATCAGTTGATTTAAACGTTGGGTACTGACGACTAAATTAACATTTTTGACTAACCCTCCCCAACGCAATTTACTCCGATTTCCACAGGGGAGAATACCGAGTTGATGCTGTTTGGCGTAAGCAATAACGGCGGCGAGTTCAGCTTGATTGTTCGGATAAATGATAGAATTGACTGGAGTTTCGGCAGTAATACTTTGGAAAATGCGGTTTTGATCAATCGGATCAATATCACGACAGGCATAAATTCCAGACTCGCCGACAATGGCTTCTAATTCGCGATGATGATTGGGACTCAAGGGTGAGGTTGGGTTGTGATTAGGAGTTGAAATTAGGTTCATTTAAAGCGGTAATCCATCACACTAAGCGAAAATTGAGATATTCTTATTTTAGAACGACTGCGATCGCATCGAAACAAAATTTAGTTAATCTCAGTTTAACTTGTCCAATTTCTCAGCAAAAAATAATTTTATCGGGTCTCATTTTATTTAAACTATTGAGTAAACATCATCTTGGGGAGATCTCAATGAACACAATAGATATTATGGCATTATTGCATCCAGCGCTTGCTGTGGGCATTGTTTTTCCGATAATTGGGATGGTCGTGAGTCGGGCTTGGCAAACTCGTCAACGACGCATCGAAACCCAAGAAAACAAGCAAAAAAGTAAAATTCCACCGACGGTTGGGCGTGAACATTTAGAAGTGGGGCGTTGGTTAACCAGTAGTGTTGTCGGAGTGACGTTAATTGCGATCGCCTATTCTATTTATTTTAAGGGGGTTTTTAAGGAATTAACACCGGAAAAAACCCCTCAAGCGATTTTGATTATCTTGATTTTTGCTGTAACAATTGCCTCTTTAGTTTTTCTCTACAAAGCCAAACCCAGTCAACCTTTATGGCGAGGAGTTTTTGCGACTTTAACCGGAATAGGATTAGTGATTTTAGGTTCCCAAGATGGTGTGTTTAGACGGGGTTATGAATGGTATGTTTCTCACTACTATTTTGGCATGATTGCGGCGTTGTTGATGGTGATTTCTCTGGCTATTGTACCCGAAATTTATAAAAACAAAAAATGGCGGATTGCACACACAGCGTTAAATTGTATCGCATTGTTGTTGTTTTTTGGTCAAGGAATTACCGGGGCGCGAGATTTGTTAGAAATTCCTCTGAGTTGGCAGCAACAGCATCTCTATCAGTGTGATTGGAATAATAAAACCTGTCCTTCTCAACAGTCACAAATTTTAGAAGTATTTCCAACTCAACCCATCAATTTGAGTCAAGAAGAAAGAGATATTCGTCCTCAGTAATTTTGCCGGGGCGCACTCGGTTTGCGCCCTGTCGTTTTCTTCTTAATTTTGTTAAAATTATGGTTTCTGAGAGTCTAAATTTTGGGTTGGAGAATCGAGGTTACTACTCCCATTATTTTGCGATTGAGAGAGTCTGATCAGCAAGTCTTTTAATTCAGAAGATAACTCTATAGGAAGAGTACCACGAACGTGTAAATCTCGTTGAGGAAAAGGAATCTCAATATTTCTTTGTCGAAATATCGCCTCAATTTGATAATATAAATTACTGCGAATAATTAAATTGCGACTGGGTTGAGAAATCCAAACTCGCAGTTCAAAATCCAGTGAACTATCCCCAAAGCCTTTAAATAAAACTTGAGGAGAAGGCATCGCTAAAATATCAGGATTCACTTTGGCGACATCTAATAAAGACTGCTTAACCGCATCAATATTAGAACCATAAGCAACACCGACAGGAAGACGCACGCCGGAAACAGGATGATCATAATCCCAGTTAATCAATTCTCTTTCTAAAAAACGAGAATTGGGGACAATAATTGAAACCATATCGAGGGTTTTTAGCACGGTACTACGAGCGCCTACCCGTTCAACAATCCCTTGATATTCACCAATTTCAATGAAATCTCCGACTTGAATGGGGCGCTCAAATAATAGTACAATTCCACTCCCGAAATTCTTAGCAATATCTTGAAAACCAAACCCAATCCCTACACCTAATGCACTAGCAAGAATAGTCAGAGAACTGAGATCAAGCCCCCACACTTGCAAGAGAACAATTCCACCAATAAAAATTAAACAATACCGAACAATAACAGCAATAACTTCTTGAGCGCCTCGATTAATTCCAGTTACGTTCAAAATCCGCGATTGTAATAAATCAGTAAAAACTTTTGCAGAAACAATCAAAACCCAAAGTAAGCTAACCAAAAATAAAATATCTGGAATCGAATAAGATNCCCCCACACTTGCAAGAGAACAATTCCACCAATAAAAATTAAACAATACCGAACAATAACAGCAATAACTTCTTGAGCGCCTCGATTAATTCCAGTTACGTTCAAAATCCGCGATTGTAATAAATCAGTAAAAACTTTTGCAGAAACAATCAAAACCCAAAGTAAGCTAACCAAAAATAAAATATCTGGAATCGAATAAGATTTCTTATCCAGGGTTAGAATTCCCGCAGTAAAGGTTGAAATCAGAGCGCCCGTAATTTGATAGCTTAATCGTCTTGTGAAGGGAAATTGATTGGCAATATAGAGAATTGTAGCCGCCCAAATTCCGACTCTAACACTCGCAAGAGTCAGAGAGAGAAACAAATCAAGACTGCGTTGATGCCTGGGGGTTTCATCTCCCTCACTGGGCTTTTCCGGGATAAATCTTAACAAGAATATTCGCAAAGTAGATTGCCAAAATCTTCCTAAAACCCAGTGACAGAAGAGCGCAAAAACTAAAATAAATAGGGAGCGAATAAAAGCGACTTGCAAAAATTTAAGGCTGCGTTCTTTCTGAGCTTGAGCTAAAGAATTTTGAAGCTCTATTCTCCAAATTTCTGCTTGTTCTTGCTGAGTATTTCCGGCTTGAGAATCCCGTCCTGTTACCGTCAGCAAATAGCGATTATTAAGCCAAATTGTGGGGGATTCATTGCTGGGTCTAATCTCTATATTAATAGGCTCTTGTGGAGAAGTTGCATTTTGTAATTTTGAATTAATGATCTCGGCTCGTTCTTGAGCGGTAAAATCTTCTGAATAGCTCACCTTAAATAATCGTCTGCCGTCTAGGGTGACAGGTGCCGTATTCTGCTTAAATCCTTCAATCGTCTTTTCCTGAGCGGAAACGGGATGAAAAAACAGGAAGCTACTTAAAGCTAAAATTATTCCGATCAACACCCCGACTTTAAAATCCCGGAAATGAGCAGGTAGACGCAGAAAATTTTGCTTAAATATTTTCAAGTTCATGTCAAAAATTTTCATCATGTTTCTGGTTTTAGTTCAGGGATTTCATCAAATAATGTTCTGCTTTTTTAAAATCGGATCATCAATCTACATGAGTTTGTTCTCCACCGAAACCAGATAACATCCATCAATCCGCCAACTTCCTTTTTCATCGAGTTTCATTAGATAAATGGCTTTCACTGGTTTTCCATTTGGGGAAAGAAAAAGCACAGGTTGAGTGGGAACACCTTGAACAACAACAGCATCTTCAAAAATCACGGAACGAGGACGGTAAACAGCAGGATATCCTATTTTCACCATCTGTATAAACTGTTCGGGGGTGCCAAATTTAGCCTGAATTTCGGGACTAGCAAAACTAAAAACAGAAACAGCATCATCTCGTTGAAAAGCTTGGATTTGGCGTTCAATCACAGAACGGATCTCGGTGCGATCGCGATCAGTAATTTGCATAACTTACGTGTTAATTGATACAGGAACAAGAAAGAAACAAAAGAGGGGATGACCGAGTAGACAAAAGATTTCCCTCCTATCAAATTATAGAGAGAACCCCGCAAATATTACCCGAGCATTTTGAGCAAAAACCGTTTATCTTAAATGAGGGGAACTCTAATCATACTGCTCACCTATGACTCAAACTGTTTGGATAGCCAGACACGGAAACCGCATTGATTTCGTGAACCCCGCCTGGTTCAACACCTCCGCTCGACGCTATGATCCCCATTTGTCAGACGATGGTTTTGTTCAAGCCCAGCAATTGGCGAACCGCTTAGTCGGAGAAGGAATCACTCATATTTTCTCCTCTCCCTTCCTCCGAACTGTACAAACCGCCAATGTTATTGCGGAAACTCTTGATCTACCCTTAAAACTCAATTGGGGTTTGGGTGAATGGTTAAATCCTGAATGGATGTCCACCTATCCAGAAACCCTAACCTCCCAAATCTTAGCACAGCAATTTCCGAGAATTGACCTCTCTTACCCCATCGGTGAAGCTCGTTATCCAGAAACCTGGGAAGATTGTCTAGATCGTACTGCAAAAACGGCTCAAAATCTCGTTGCAGCGTTTCCAGATGAAGATTTATTATTCGTTGGACATGGGGCGTCTGTTGTCGGTACGGCGATGGGTTTAGTTCCTACTTTAGCAGAAACAGACATTCATGCTTCCCTGTGTTGTTTAGTGAAATTAGTTCGGGATGACAATCAATGGAAAGTTGAACTCAATGGCGATATTTCCCATCTCAATAATACAGAAACAGTGATTCGATTTAATTAGGAATTGTTTGATGGGTTAACCTAGCGTAACCCATCATTATTTTAACAGGAATTGACATTTTTAGAGGAGTCAGGAGTCAGGAGTCAGGAGTCAGGAGGAAATAAAGAAGAAGAAAGAGGAGGAGAAGCAGAAAGTTTTTTATCACTAATTATCCGGACATGACCTAACCCCAAAAAAACTATAGCAATCGCAAATGATTTGTAAACAATCGAAGCGCTGAATAAAAACTCAAAAACGATTTACCCTCTTGCAAGAGCGCNGAGGAGAAGCAGAAAGTTTTTTATCACTAATTATCCGGACATGACCTAACCCCAAAAAAACTATAGCAATCGCAAATGATTTGTAAACAATCGAAGCGCTGAATAAAAACTCAAAAACGATTTACCCTCTTGCAAGAGCGCCTCTTACCCCCTGTGTTGTAAATTTTCGGGGACTGTGATTAATGCCTGAACGAGCCGTGCTACAATTAGAGCTGAGAATTAGGTATTCGGTTGCAGTTGTTGCTTTCAGTGCTGACAGTTTGTCTGTTTTACATGGCATTGCTCACCTTCCGAAATCTCCGTCTCTACATTCATCCGATTTGGGAGGTCAATTGTATGTCTATTTATGTGGGTAATCTTTCCTACCAGGTAACGGAGGAAGAATTAAGATCTGTGTTTGCTGAATATGGCACTGTTAAGCAAATCAGCATCCCCTCTGATCGCGAAACAGGTCGTCCTCGGGGCTTTGCATTCGTAGAAATGGATGCCGAAGCTCAGGAGCAAGCCGCAATTGAGAAGCTCGATGGCGCCGAATGGATGGGACGTGACCTCAAGGTTAACAAAGCAAGACCTCGGGAAGATCGGGGTTCCTCCTTCAATAAAGGAAACAGAAGAGATCGTTTCTCTAGCCGCTATTAAGCTCTGAGATCAGGATCAAATTGGCTCAGTGAGCGACGGGGTTTACCCCGTCTCACTCCTATGAGGTGAAAGACGATCTGGTGAGCGAGATCGGCAGAAATTTATACGAGAGGAGATCGAATGGCTCAAGTTATCGTCGGTGAAAGCGAGCAGTTAGAATCAGCCCTACGTCGCTTCAAGCAAAAAGTCTCTAGGGCGGGTATTTTTGCAGACATGAAAAAGAACCGTCACTTTGAAACACTCGCCCAAAAACACAAGCGTAAAGAAATTGCCAGACATCGGGAACGCCGAAGGCTCCGCAACTCTCGCAAACGGTTTTAGAGTAATCTTTCTTTATGTGGAATGCTCACAATTCATTCATGGGGAAGGGTTATTGTCGAGGAAATCACGATAACTCTCCTCAAACTTATCACTCCCGAAGAATTCAGTAGTTGATTTCTTTGGGAGTTAGTTTTTGATTGAAAAAATAGATGGGGAAAAGCGAAACTCAACGAGAAGTCTTGAGTCAGATTGTCTTTCTCAATATATACTAAGTCTGTTCAGGGGTTGACCCACTTCTCCACTATTTTGAGAAGAACATAATCAAGGGTCTTCTATTCCCCCACCTTCTTACAGACAGACTATGCCAAAAATTCTAGTCATTACTAACGGTAAAGGTGGCGTGGGTAAAACGACAACCGCAGTCAACTTAGCCGCCATCCTCTCCAAACGCTTCTCAACGCTTCTCGTCGATGCTGATCCGCAAAATTCTGCGGGTTGGTGGGTACAACGCGGTGAAATGCCTTTTGATTTGTCTTGCGAAACCAGTCCCCAACTCTTACAACAACTCAAACAAGCCAAAAACTTTGATTTGGTTGTGATCGATACCCCACCTGCTTTACAATCAACTTCTCTACTCAGCGCGATCGCCATTGCCGATTTTCTGGTTCTCCCCAGTCAAGTTGCACCGATGGATTTAGTTGCTTTAATTGAAACCGTCAGACAGACTATCGCTCCTGCACAAGTACCTCATCGGGTTCTCCTGACAAAAGTTGATCCGCGTAGCTTGGGAGATGCTCTCGAAGCCCAAAAATCCCTGCAAGAAACCGGAATTCCCGTATTTAGGAATTTCATTCGTTCCTACAAAGCCCATGAACGTTGTCCGCTTGAAGGGGTAGCAATTACCGACGCCAAAAGCAAAAACGCCAGAGAAGCCGCTTCTGATTATCGCCGTGTCGCCTCTGAACTCTTAAGTCATTTAAAATAATTTCCAGAAAACATCCAAGCTCTTGATCTGCTTCCGTCTGACAAACCATGAAAACAACCTTGCGTGTCGTTGCTAAAATTATCGCTAATCGCGATCAAGTCGAACCCCTGAAAGCTGTTTTGTCCCAACTGGTAGAACCGACTCGCCAAGAACCTGGCTGCATCCAATACGAACTTCTACAAAATCGCGCCGATCCCACTGACTTTACTTTTGTCGAAATCTGGGAAACAGAAGCTGCTTTAGAAACTCATCTCGCCAGCGATCACATTCAAGCTGCGACTCAAAAACTTAAGGGTTTAATCGCCACTCCACCGGATATTCGACGTTACGATTTAGTTTTGTAATCAATTGGCAAGCATGATAGAGATTGGCGGCTTCTCCGTTCCCCCTGCACACAAACGACGCATTGAAATTCCGGTGGCTCGTCTACCTACACAAACCATGTTGTCGCTACCTGTGATTGTGATTAACGGTATTAGTGAGGGGCCGCGACTGTGGCTGAGTGCCGCAATTCATGGGGATGAACTCAATGGCGTGGAAATTATTCATCGGGTTCTCCAACAAATTTCACCCCGACAGTTGCGAGGAACCCTGATAGCTGTTCCGATTGTTAATGTGTTTGGTTTTATTGATCAATCTCGCTATCTTCCCGATCGTCGGGATCTCAATCGGGCTTTTCCGGGTTCTAAGCGGGGATCTCTCGGAGGACGTTTGGCGACGTTATTTATGGAAGAAATTGTCAACCGTTCTACTCATGGCATTGATTTACATACGGCTTCTGATCATCGTAATAATTTACCTCAAATTCGCGCTAATCTCGACGACCCAGAAACCTATGAATGTGCGAAAGCGTTTGGTGCGCCTGTGATTATTCACTCTCAAACCCGTGATGGTTCACTGCGACAAGCTGCTACTCAACAGGGCCTTCCCGTGCTACTCTACGAGGCAGGAGAAGCTTTGCGGTTTGATCCTCATGCCATTGGTATCGGTGTAGAAGGGGTATTACGAGTGATGACGGTTTTGGGTATGTACGAACCCAAGGTTCACACCAGACCGATCGCTTCAGTTGAAATCCGCAAAACTCGATGGATACGCGCCTCTACCAGTGGAATTTTACTCTTGAGTGTCAAACTTGGCGAAAGAGTCTATGAAAAACAGATCCTCGGTGTTATTTCTGATGCGTTTGGAGATGCGAGTATGCGAATCCGCGCACCTGCTGATGGGTTGGTGATTTGCGCTCAACAAAATCCTCTCGTTAATCAGGGTGATGCGATCATACATTTAGCTCTTTTTTAACAGAGATTAAATGCTAATTTTGAGCTATAGCAGAAGTCAGGAGACAGGAGACAGGAGACAGGAGACAGGAGATAGGAGTCCGGAGGAAATCAAGAAGAAGAAAGAGGAGGAGAAGGAGAAAGTTTTTTATCACTAATTATCCGGACATGATATGAAGTCATTTCAACCCCAATCATCTGTTTATGGTCAATTTATCCTCAAAAAAAGTTCTGGTTTGTCAAAATCGCACTTGTCTAAAACAAGGATCAGGTAAAGTATTAGCCGCATTTCAAGCAGAACCGATTCCTAATGTAGATATCGAAGCTACAGGTTGTTTGGGACAATGTGGTAATGGGCCGATGGTGATTATTTTACCCGAAGCAGTTTGGTATAATCGCGTTCAAGCTGATCACGTTTCAACCATTATCAAACATCATTTACACGGTGGAGAAGCCGTTAAAGCTTTGCTTGATGCAAAGTATGCTAAACACAATTAGTTTTCGCTCGTGGGGAAAAGAAAGCATCAATCCCTGAGATTATCGCCTCTTTTCCCTTTCTTTTTTACTCAGCCGGATGCTTTAAAAAAGGAACTTCTATCACTTCTGCCTCTACTTCTCCCACTTTCACTTTTAAGCCCTTTCCTCCCGCCTTTGTCCGAATATAACCTAAGCCGAAATATCCTCTTTCCGTTTCCATAAAACTGGTGAGTTTACCGACTTTTTTATCCTCTACTTTGATTTCTGTTCCAACTGCGACAGGTGCATTGAGTCGGATTCCCCAAAGTTGTTGTTTAACCCCTTTATAGGTGTTTAAACGAGCGATTGTTTCTTGACCAATATAGCAGCCTTTCTCAAAAGAAATTGTATTCCATAATCCCGCTTCTAACGGATTATAATCATCAGTTAGTTCAGCATCCGGTGTTGGTCTTCCTTGTTCGATACGAAGCTGTTCCCAAAGGCGATCACCCATTGCGATCGCCCCAGAATTGACTAATATTTTCCACAACAAAACTGCCTGTTCGACTGATACAATTAACGTATATCCTGGCGTCACCAAACCACTTCCAACTGCAACCCGCACAGGAATATTCTCGATTTCAATCTGTTGATGACTGGCGTAGGGTTGATCAACCAGTGGCGTTATTCCCAATTTTTTGAACAGTTGATCACTTTCAGGCCCCATTAAACTAAAGATAGCATTTTGATCGCTAATATCCTTTAACTCTACCTTATCCATTGGGAAAATATAACGATCTAACCAATCAATTAACATCTGACGTCGGGGAGGCGAAACTAACACTAAAACCGCATTTTCCGTCACATAAAGCGTGGTTAAATCTATGGTACGGGCGGTAGAACTAACAAATACGCTATCACATCCCTGGCCGGGTTTTAGAGATAGAATATTGTTGGTACTTTGGTTATGTAAAAATCGCAGTCGATCCTCATTGGAAATTTGGATCAGTCCCCAATGGGAGCGATCGCATAAAGCAACACCTGTTTGAGTCGCAGCGATCGCATCGGGATCATTACCAAAACTCAGGGGAACGCTTGTAGAATCTTCTAATGTAGCACCTTGAGCGGTTTGAATTTCACGTAAAGATTGAATCATCATTGTTTAAAGTGTTAAAGGTTGACGGAGTAACGGATTACTAAGATTGTCCCACTTCGTTGGATAGGTTATCAAAAAATTGGTCAATAATCATCCGGGCTTTTTCATCAATGCGAGTCCAGTCTACATCACCTGTGTGATCAATTAAACTGGTATCAATCTCAACTTCTTGGCTTTCTTGGGGAGCGTGGGTGAGTTGATAGTTTTTGAAACAAACTTGATAACATAATTCCCAGATATCTAAACTCACTTTTTGGTTATTACATTCAAGATCTAGTCGATAACCCGGATAGGGGGTTTCAGTATTGTGGTAGGTTCCTTTCCAGACTGATGGTTCTTCTAGCTTTTTGCGGATGTTGTCTAGGAGTCTGATCAAGATGGGTTGCATGAGTAATTCTGCCTGTTGCCAAGCGACTTGATCTTTAATTTTGGGTCTCATAGAAGGGATATTAAACTAATTTTCTTGTATTGTCTTAGTTTATCTTGTTCGTTTCCCCTCTATGAAATTTGTTTTCTGATGGTAGAGTATGGTCTATAATTCAAGTCTATCATTGGAAATGACAACATGATATAACAAATGATGACAATCTTTATCTCAACAGTCAGGCTGAAGTTAAAATTTAATTCTGTTCAGAATGAACTTGAATTTTGAACGGTTTTTTGTTTTAATCAAAGCAGAACCTCATCCTAAAACTATCAAGCTTTTAACGTCATAATTTTGAAAGAGATTGTGAAATCTATCAAAAGCCTGAACCGTAAGATGTATAGTGATTCGTTGAACTTGAGAACGACAGAAAAAATACTAATGAGTCTATGATGTGCCTCACTCTAACACAGTTCACCTCAATTCTCGCAAGTCAGCGTCCGTTAACTTAACAAAGGTTGAGCAACTGCCCAGAATTCTAATCTCAAGGGATATTCGGTTTATTTCCCCCGATCAAGTGTTGAAAACGCTCTTGAAAAAGACCGTAATATTTGCTGTAAAATAAGAAAGTATATCTCTATGCTTGTACAACGATCTGAAATTGTTTAGGCTTGATCGAAAAAGTTGCAATTCTCCGAAGTTGCAATGCCGTGATCTGAACGGACTGAGATCCTAAACTGGCAAATTCAGTATGGAGGATGATCCAGAAGTCGATAAAATTTCAGATAATATCTAGAGCAAAGCGCACCAGGAGAACAATGCCACACCTGAATTTAGTTGATACCCATCTTAACGGACGACAGCCCCATTCACTCCCCTCGACCACAAAGGGAGAAGGAATGGGGATATCCCAGACCCCAGAAATCAATCTGGATCTAGTTAACCAACAACTTGAGGAAAGCGAAGCAACTCAGATCGTACAGTGGGGGGCTAACACCTTTGGGGAAAGTTTGGTGATGAGTACCAGCTTTGGAATTCAGTCTGCGGTGATGCTGCACCTGGTTACACAAGTGATACCGGACATTCCGATTATTTGGATCGATACAGGATATTTACCTGCGGAAACCTATATCTTTGCTGAACAGTTAACCGAACGCTTAAACCTCAATCTGAAAATCTACCAGTCTCCTATCAGTCCGGCTCGTATGGAAGCCTTGCATGGTCGGTTATGGGAAAAAGAAGACGTTGAGTCTTTCAACCGTTATGATTATATCCGCAAAGTCGAACCGATGCAACGGGCTTTGGAAGAACTAAATGCAACCGCTTGGTTAGCGGGACTGCGATCGCATCAAACCGAACACCGCAAAACCCTACGTCGGGTTGAAAAGCAGTCAGGTCGATACAAAATTTATCCAATTTTATCTTGGAGTTCTAAGCAAGTCTACAAATACCTTAGTACCTACGATTTACCCTATCATCCCTACTTTGATCTCGGTTATACCACCGTTGGAGACTGGCATTCTAGCCGTCCTCTACACGCAACCGATACCAACGAACGAGATACCCGGTTCCGAGGTTTAAAACAAGAATGTGGGTTGCATTTACCCAAAACAGAACAAGAAGCTAAGAGTTTGGACTCCAGTTCATTGTAGCAAGCCTTTACAGTTACCAGTAGCGTCGGGGCGGGTTCTACAAAATCTATGTCTTCCCACAAATAACTAACATCAACCCGCCCTTACTATTCGCCTAAAACCATCGCATGATGACGAATATGATCTTCAATAAACGTCGAAACAAAATAGTAACTATGATCATATCCCTGTTGCATCCGCAGGGTTAATACTTGTCCGACTTCTACACAAGACTGTTCAAAAACTTCGGGTAACAACTGTCCTTGGACGAGGTAAGGATCAGCCGTTCCCACATCAATTAATATTGGGCGGTTAAAGTCGCCTCGCAACACTAATTGACTCGCATCATAGTTGCGCCATTTTTCGCGATCGCATCCGAGATATTGGCTAAAAACTTTTTCCCCCCAAGGCGATCGCATCGGTGCGGCGATCGGTGCAAAAGCCGAAACCGAGAGATATTTTTGCGGGTTTTTCAACGCACAAACCAGCGCCCCATGACCCCCCATTGAATGACCAAAAATGCTTTGTTTGTTGGGGATAATCGGAAAATTTTCACGAATCAGTTGAGGAAGTTCTTCAACAACATAGCTATACATCTGATAATGGGTGTTCCAGGGTTCCTCTGTCGCATCAATATAAAACCCCGCTCCCGTTCCGATATCCCAGTCGTCATCTTCTCCTGGAGTTCCCGTTTCACGCGGACTGGTATCGGGTACAACCAACATTAAACCATACTTTGCAGCTAACCGTTGAGCGCCCGCTTTGGCCATAAAGTTTTCTTCCGTACAGGTTAAACCGGAGAGAAAATAAAGCGCCGGAACGGGGTTTAATTGCGCTTGGGGGGGTTGATAAACTGAAAACCGCATGGTGCTATTACAAGTCAAAGAGTGATGGCTGTAATACCCAACAACACCCCCAAAACAAGCACTTTCACGAATTAAATCTGGGGCAGACATAAGATCAAATCTGAAAGATGGATAGTCTCAAAACTGTGCGATCGCAAGCTTAATCGATTTTATTACAGTTTCGCGTCCTTGACATACTCCCCGCATTAAAATGACGGGGATTCTGAACTCAAACAACAGTTGCAGCGAATACCTGTCTTACACCGTCTAATTCAAGAGTCGATGCCCCAACTCTCTTGATATTTAAAGAGGCATTTTCATCACGTCCGTTAACACTTGAACAGGACGGACAACGCCATTCTCTAATATTTAATTCCAGTTTTTTCAG
>NZ_LATL02000186.1 GCF_000972705.2 Limnoraphis robusta CS-951
GGTATTACTGTCTCAGCACTTTGGTTGTGCTAGATGGTGGTGGAATTACGGTCTAAATAAGTCAATCGAGACCTATAAAGAAACAGGGAAAAGCCTTGGTCAGTCAGCACTTAATGCCTTCTTACCAAAACTCAAAAAAGCGGAAGAAACCTTATGGTTATCTGAGTGCTACAGCCAAGTATGCCACGCAACGACGCTCAATCTAACAACAGCCTACAAGAACTTTTTTGCAGGACGTGCTAGGTTTCCTCGTTATAAGTCGAAGCATGGTAAGCAGTCGATTCAGTATCCTCAGAATGTTAAGGTACTTGAGAATTTCGTTCAGTTTCCAGGTAAACTTGGCAAAGTTAAAGCTAAACTACACAGGGATATAGAAGGAAAAATAAAAACCGTAACAGTCAGTTTAGACCCATCAGGAAAATACTTTGCATCAATACTGACCGAAACCGAGGGTAAAAATCCAACGGTTTCAACTGAGGGTAGAGTAATTGGAATCGACTTAGGTTTGACTCATTTTGCTATCACCAGTGATGGTAATAAAGTGTCTAAGTACAATAATCCTAGACATTTAGCTAAACATGAGAAAAACCTCAAACGTAAGCAACAGAAGTTAGCCAAAAAACAAAAAGGAAGTAATTCAAGAAACAAAGCTAAAAGAACTGTAGCTAAAGTGTACGAACGGGTAACAAAATCCCGTCAGGATTTTCTACATAAGTTATCAAGAAAACTCGTCAACGAGAACCAAGTTGTCGTAGTAGAAAATCTTAATGTCAAAGGCATGGTACGCAATCACAATTTAGCTAAAGCTATTTCTGATGCAGGATGGGGAATATTTACCAACTTTTTAGCCTATAAGCTAGAACAGAAAGGCGGGAAGTTGGTAGAGATTGACCGATGGTTCCCCAGTTCTAAACTCTGCTCTAATTGCTATTACCAGATTGATGAGTTACCCCTTGATATTAGAGAGTGGACTTGTCCTCACTGCGGTACTCGTCACGACCGTGATGGCAATGCAGCAAAAAATATAAGAGCGGAAGGTATCAGAATAATACAGACGGATGGAACAGCCGTTTCTGCTAATGGAGGGGGAGTAAGACCAAAGTTGGGACGCAAGTCCGTTCTAAGGCATTCCCCCGCGATATTAGAAGCCGACACTAAATCGAAGCGATTATAGTGTCGGTAGTTCACTCGGTAAAAAACAAAGACTGTCTGGAGGGAGAAATTTTAAGTGCTGTTGTCAGTTTGTCCTGATTGCTAGGGAAATCAGACGACAAGCCAATGGCCGAGACGGCTGAATCATCAACCTCTCAACGATCCCCAGTCGGCGATCGCTACCCACCGCAATTCACCGAAAAATTGTATCCTAGACAACTTTGACAATCGTTAATCTGAGGAACAATCAGAACACCAGACTGAAAATTTCGGCAAACCCGACCGGGTAGGAATGAGAAAGGGACTAGAAATGTGTAAGAATAGCACCCAATTCTTATTTTAGAACAGCAGAGGTGTTAAATATGCAGACAAAATATGATTCATCGTCTACTCCATCAGAAACCCAGCACACCAGTCACCTATCGCCCGTAAAATCCGTCGCGACATCACCACTCTCGCCTGGGGTTCAAATTGCTTCCAAGGTGGCGTTAGCGTTAGTGGTGTTAGGATCATTGGTGGGTTCTCTAATGGCGAGTCCCTCCCCGGAAACCCTGAGCAGCAAGAGTGAAGAAGTAGAATCCATCAGCCCATCGGCATCAACCGAACCCAGTGTAATTGTTGTTGAAGACATCGAAACTCCGACTTCTGTTACATCGGCTACCCCACAAACCGAGATGGGTACAAACACAAACTCTAGCGTTTCTCCTTCCCAATTAGGAACTACTCAGCCTGGGGTGACACCGCCAACAACAGATCCAACGGCTTCCCCCTCTCAATTACAAACCACTCAGCCTGGAGTCACAGGATCAACAACAACAACAACAACAACAGATCCAACGGCTTCCCCCTCTCAATTACAAACTACTCAGCCCGGGGTGACAGGATCAACAACAACAACAACAACAGATCCAACGGCTTCCCCCTCTCAATTACAAACCACTCAGCCCGGAGTCACAGCGCCGACAACCGATCCAACTGCTTCTAACCCCTCCGGTTTACCGCCTGTCTCTCCGACGACATCAGTACCCACTGCTTCCCCTAACGTTGAGACAACTCAACCCACCGCAGATCTTACAGATCCTACAGCAACCCCACCCACCCAACCGGACACCCTCAACCCCGCCGCAGGCGAAGCAGGAGACGGTGAAATCGCCGCATCTACCCCAGAGATGGCAACAGGACAAACAACCACTGCGGCGGCTGCCTCAAGCGTGGATACAACCGAGTTAAGCCAGACTCTCTATAATACAATTGACTCAGCTTGGAGTTCTCCGGTTGAAGGAGATTCAGCCTATGTGGTGAAGCTGAATAGCAATGGTGAGATTATCAGCTACGAACCCAAAACTCAAGTTGCTAAAAACAACGTCAACAATACACCCCTTCCTACCTTGGTGAAGTCTGACGCGACAGCAACGGAAGCGGCGACGGTGTTTGAAGTGGTCTTTTCGACTTCAGGGATATTAGAAGTGAAGGCTCCTCAGTAGTAGTTGTTATCAAGGGTTTCGCACGTTTATAAATTGAAGATTTCCCCTGGTAGAAACGATCAAGCCGGGGGAAACTTTGAAGAAAGGTTAGTGATATCGGCTAGTATAGTTAATTTTATCACTCAACTGTCTGAGGGTTTGTGCTAACTCGAGATCTCGATTACGCAACTGAGCAATTTTTTCACAGGAATACATCACGGTTGTATGGTCTTTTCCTCCAAATAATTCCCCAATTTTCAGCAAACTCAAATCCGTATGTTGTCGCATCAAATACATCGCCACCTGACGCGCTACACTAATTTCTCGGCGTCTAGAATTCCCTTTTAAATCATCAACAGAGACTTTAAACGTTTCTGCAACCGTTTGAATAACAGCTTCAGGAGAAGATTCTTCCGGCTTTTCAGCCGGATTAAGAACCGGAGCAATATTTTCTACTGTCATCGATAAACCCGAAATAGAAGTATAAGCAACCGCCCGAATTAATGCCCCTTCAAGTTCGCGAATATTAGAAGTGTAACGAGTCGCAATATATTCGATCACCTCTTTAGAAAGGCGTACATTTTCATATTCGGCTTTTTTCTGCAAAATTGCCATGCGGGTTTCCAAATCAGGCGGTTGAATATCAGCCACCAACCCCATCGAAAAACGAGAACATAACCGTTCTTGTAAGCGAGGAATTTGATTCGGAGGACGGTCAGCCGCGAGAACCACCTGTTGTCCGGCTTCATGTAATGTGTTAAACGTGTGAAAAAATTCCTCTTGAGTATATTCTTTACCTTCAATAAACTGAATATCATCAACTAATAATACATCCGCCGCCCGATAATGTTCTCGGAAACTTTGCATACTATCTTTGCGAATTGCCGCGATTAAATCATTTGTAAACTTTTCAGTCGAAACATAAAAAACCTTAGCATCGGGATTAATTTCAATCCGATAATGTCCAATCGCTTGCATCAAGTGAGTTTTCCCTAAACCCACACCGCCACACAAAAATAACGGGTTAAACTCTCGTCCAGGAGACTCAGCCACAGCCAACGCCGCAGCATGAGCTAAACGACTATTCGCCCCGACAACAAAGCGAGAAAACTGATATTTAGGATTGAGGTTCGTCGGTTTAAGTCGCTGAGTAGCGGGAGATTCGGCGACATGAGACGGCCAGATGAGTTGTTGGGCTTCAACATTTTCTAGACTCGTCTCAGTTTCCGTCGTGACATAAATTTCAACCGTATAGCCTAAAATATCTTGAACCGCCTCGCCGATGATTTCCTTGTAATGTTTTTGTAACCAATTGCGAGCAAAAGGGTTCGGCGTGCGAATCACCAAACAATGACTTTCGAGACGTTCAGGACTGGCTGTTTTGATCCAAGTGTCAAATGTGGGTTCACCCAGTTGCACCTGGAGACGGTCTAAGACTTGATGCCATAAACTTTCAAGGGAAATTTCCACTGCTAAGTTCCGATTTGAATAGGGTTGGGACACTGTGGGACAATAGACCCGTACACAGCCTGCCATTCGAGTCTACAAAAAATACCAGTTTAATGGATTCACCTCAATCACGCCTAGCTCAACCGTTGAACCCATCACTTCAGGACTCTCGAAGCTGGCAAAAATCAGGCTTTCAGTTAAAAAACCGATTGTTCCGGCAGCGATAATGTTACAGTTGAGAGAAGCAATTGAACAACTGCTCTCTATAATGGTGGCTCAAACGGTTTAACTCCTGAAAGACCCGACACCTGTTAACGAATCCTATTAGTCAATCGGATAATCTGGCGATGAGTAGTACAACGGAAAAAGTTTTTTGGAAGCAACCCATACTCTATCTGATGCTGATGCTCACTGGAGCCGGAGCCGCTCTCATGGGTGAACGGTGGATAGAGAACCAGACCATTGTCTCCTCGCAAGACAGCCCCAGAGAGGAACTCGCCCCAGTTCCCACGCCCTCCGAAAAAGAAGATTTAACTGCCAATTCACCCGCTTGGTTTGCCCAAAAATCCCCACTTCCGATTCCCAAAACCGCCAACTCCAACTTTATCGTGTCGGCGGTTGAACAAGTAGGGCCTGCCGTTGTCCGAATTAACGCTTCGAGGCGGGTGGGTCGCCGAGGTTTAGATCGCTTTGATCAGCCGTTTCCCGATGAGTTTTTTGGGTTTGGAGAACCGCCCGGTTTACCTGATGAGTCCCCCACCGAGGAAGGCACCGGATCAGGATTTATTATCAGTTCAGAAGGTCATATTTTAACGAACAGCCATGTGGTTGAGGATACCGATACTGTTCAAGTTGTTCTCAAGGATGGTCGAATATTTGAAGGTCAAGTTTTAGGGACAGATTCGGTGACGGATGTGGCGGTGATTAAAATTGATGCCAATAATCTACCCAATGTTCGCATCGGAGATTCTGAACAGCTAGCCCCTGGAGAATGGGCGATCGCCATTGGCAATCCCTTGGGTTTAGATAACTCGGTAACGGTGGGAATTATTAGCGCTACAGGTCGTTCTAGTAGCGATGTGGGTGTTCCTGATAAGCGCATCGGCTTTATTCAAACGGATGCGGCGATTAACCCCGGAAATTCCGGCGGGCCACTGCTCAACGCTCAAGGCGAAGTGATCGGGATGAATACGGCGATTATTAGCGGCGCTCAAGGGCTAGGGTTTGCCATTCCCATTAACAAGGCTCAACAAATTGCTCAACAGTTAATCGCGACCGGTCGCGCTGAACACGCTTATTTGGGGATTGAGATGGTGACGCTCTCTCCAGAAGTTAAACGCCGACTCAACCCGGAATTACCTTCTCCGATTTCCACAGATGAAGGGGTTTTGGTGGTGAATGTGGTTCCTGGTTCTCCGGCGGAACAGTCAGGAGTTCAACCTGGAGACGTGATTCAAAAAGTTGATAGTCAATCGGTTCGCAAATCCGAAACCGTGCAGCAGATCGTTCAAAATAAAATTGTCGGTAGTTCTCTGCAAGTGGAACTTAACCGCAATGGGCAGAATCTAACGCTCAGTGTAATGACCGGAAATCTACCCCCACAATTGTAATCAGTTATCAGTTTTTACAGTTAACAGTTGTAGGAGTGGCTTCATAAATTACCCGTACCCGTCACCTGTTGCAAGAGTGCCTACCTTATTTTTTGAGATCTGAGTTTTAGGGTTGATATGTTACAAGTTGCTCAACTGGGAAATCCAGTATTGCGTCGTCAAGCTGAAGCGATTACTGAAATTTCAGATCCCCGTCTTCAAAGCCTGATTGATGATTTAATTGCTACTACAATAAAATCTAACGGTGTGGGAATTGCGGCGCCCCAAGTCTCTCAAAGCGATCGCCTGTTTATTGTCGCTTCTCGTCCTAATCCTCGCTATCCCCAAGCGCCGTTGATGGAACCAACCGCCATGATTAACCCGAAAATTGTTAGTCATTCGACTGAACAGGAAAAGGGATGGGAAGGCTGTCTGAGTGTTCCAGGAATACGGGGACTGGTTGCCAGATTTCAAACGATTGAGGTTGAATACAGGGATCGAAATGGTCAACTTCAGCAACAGCAATTGACGGATTTTGTGGCTCGTATTTTTCAGCATGAATATGACCATCTCGAAGGAATCCTGTTTTTAGATCGAGTCGAGAGTGATCAAGATTGGCTCACCGAAGCTGAATATCAGGCTTTGTATCGTCGTTAGAGTTAACCTGAATTTCAAAAGCTGAGTCGCAAGATTAGACGTCTACGCTACAATTAGAGTGGTCGTAGACCGACCTAGAGAACGGGATACACACAGGCTAATTCTGAAGCGAGGGGCAGGTGTTAGACCTTTCGATGTTAACATTTTGGACTGAAAAGATTTCGTTAGGTTGAAACCGGATTAACTGTTAATATTGGTGAGTCCTTCCTTGAAGCTAGAATTGGACGTTACGCTTGTTGTTTGAGTAAATAGAGTGAGAAAACATGACAATTAACCTCAAAAAAGGTGAAGGCATTAATCTATCCAAACAAGCTCCGGGCTTGAAAAAAGCTGGGGTTGGACTGGGATGGGATGTCAATTCTTCTGAGATCGGCACTGATTTTGATTTAGATGTTTCGGTGTTTATGTTGGGAGCTAATGGTAAAATTCCCAGTGAAAAGTTTTTGGTCTTTTATAATAACCTAGAATCAGGCGATGGTGCGGTGATGTCATCGGGAGATAGTCGCACCGGAAAAGGTCAGGGTGATGATGAAACCATCAGAATAGACTTGCAAAAAGTCGATAGTTCTATCCAAGAAATAGTGTTTATTGTCACGATCTTTCAAGCGGAAGCCCGCCGACAAAACTTTGGACAAGTGAGAAATTCATCGATCCGAATTTATGATGAAGAAACCCAAACCGAAGTCACCCGTTATGAGTTAGAAGAAGATTTTTCCCGAGAAACTTCTGTGGAAATCGGACGGTTGTCTAAAGAGGGAAATGAGTGGCAATTTAAAGCCGTTGGACAAGGGTCAAATTCTGATTTAGAAGCTTATGTAGCTCAGTACGCCTAGTTAGATAAAGACTTTGAGTAAAGGGTAAAGATTGAGTTATAACTATGTCAATCAACATCAAAAAGGGAGAACGAATCAACCTGGCTAAAGAAGCACCCGGACTCAAAAAAGTCGGAGTGGCGTTAGGTTGGGATGCGAATGTTACCGATACGGGTGGGGAATTTGACTTGGATGCTTCTGTATTTATGCTGAGTGAAAATGGCAAAATTCCCGAGGATGAATACTTTGTGTTTTACAATAATTTACTCTCTCCTGATCGTTCAGTCAAACATTTAGGAGATAGTCGCACAGGCGAAGCGAGTGGAGATGATGAGACGATTGAAATTAATTTAACTCAAATTAATTCCGCCATTCAAGAATTGATTTTTGTTGTCACCATTCACGAAGCTGATCAACGCCGCCAAAACTTCGGACAGGTTCGTAACTCTTTTATCCGAATTTATGATTCGGAAACGAATACTGAAGTCACCCGATATGATTTAGAGGAAGACTTTTCTAGAGAGACATCAGTTGAATTTGGCCGACTTTATCGAAAAGATGGCGAATGGCGATTTCAAGCGGTTGGACAGGGTTATAATGCAGGTTTACAAAGCTTTGTAGACAAGTACGTGTAACAACAGTAGAGAGGTTTTAGGCAAGGTTATATAGCAGTCGAAGCCTTTGATTAGGACACTGTTTTTCTGTCAAATCCTTTTATGATAAAGGTTTCAATTCTGTCTCCTGTCTCCTGTCTCCTGACTTCTGCTGTAACCAGAATATTGCTCAATATAATATTTTCAGAAAAATGGCAATTAACTTAAAAAAAGGGCAAAGCATCGTTCTCGATAAAAGTGAATATGATTTATCGAGATTGACAATGGGACTCGGTTGGGATGTCGCCAAACCGAAAGGATTAATTGAAGGATTACTGGGTAAAACGGTTGATTTTGATTTAGATGGATATGCTCTTTTACTGGGGAGAAATAATAAGTTAAAAAACTACAAAGAAGATGTGATTTATTACGCTCATTTGCAATCTAACGATAAAACGGTTGTGCATTCAGGAGATAACCTCACAGGCGAAGGTAATGGCGATGATGAACAGATTTTTCTCTATCTCAATAGCCTTCCCGAAGTCTATGAACGCATTGTTTTGGGGGTGAATATTTATGAGGGAGTGGCTAGAAAGCAAAACTTTGGGATGATTGAAAACGCATTTGTGCGGGCTGTAGATGCGGCGGGAATTGAAATTGCTCGTTATAGCTTGTCTGGAGAACCCTCTTATGATGGAAAAATTTCCATGTTGATGGGAGAAGTCTATAAAGAGAACGGACAGTGGAAATTTAAAGCGTTAGGAAATCCCATTGAATCTGATCTCAATGGTGTTGTGCGTTCTTTTTTATAGAACTTGTAAAAATAAAATAGTCGCTGTCAAGTGCTAAACCTTAAGCGTCTTCTGCACTAAGCAACGGACTCCTAACTTCTAACTCCTGACAGCGACAATCAACGACCTTCAAAAATTGCTCTTCTAATTAATCGTTAGAGCTTTATTTTTTGCGGTAAGGAACCATCATCTCAATATTGATGTTACCGACTGCAACTTGGGTGATTTTATTGACGCCAGGAGAAACTTCCCGCGCCATACCCAAGAACATTGAAGGATCGCCTGCTTTGACTTGCTTCTCTTGAGGAACAAAGCGACGCACAGTGGTTTGCCAAACGATTTGAGGGAAACCTAACTGATTGCGGTGATACTCGTTGTAACGAGGGGTTTTCAGGTTGAACGGTGTTTCTCCCTGGTTACGTTGGGGGAGAACCCGACGACGTTGGTAGGGAACGGTATCATATCCAAAGTTTTCGAGATACTCATCACTTTCAACCAGGGCATTGATAAAGCCTAATGGCCCTTTGGTTGCAACAACGATAGACCAAGCGATTTTTTCCCGTTCGCTGTAAACGTCCCGTCCTAAAATGCGCTGAACACACATTTCCACAAAACGGTAGTTGCTGTTGGTTTGGTAGTTGAACCGCAGGAAAGGATCACAAGTTGCTAAACCCCGGATGAAGTCTCGCACGGTAATTTGACCAAATTTAAGCTGAGACTCCAAAATCTTTTGACGGTTGCTCTTGAGAAGCTGGTGTTCACTGAAAATTTGGCGATAAGCCGCCCAAATTAATTCGTCCCATTCCGCCCCAGAGGGTAAATTTTCAGACGAAAACTTTTTGGGTTGTTCATCACTCCCGACTTCGTATCCGGCAACCCGTACATTTTGGCTAATGGGTGTGTACTCTAATAAAGGAAGCGCCACTTAAAATCTCCTTAATCTCAAAGTTAACGTTGATAACTTCATCTGGCTGTTAAGCCATCCCTTGATAACAAGGGAATATATTGGCATCACTATACCATCCTTCAGATTAGGGGATCACGGGGTTTACGTCTCATTTTTGTGAACAAATGCAACAATCTGTAACATTCCGGCACAAATCCCTTTTTCTCAAGAGAAGCGATCGCCGATCTGTCTATCTTTTGTCGAAAATCAAACCGCTTCAAAGTTGATGAGAATCAATGCTTCGGCTTTACTCCAAAAAATTCGCTGCAACCAGTTTCTTTTGTATAGCAACTAAAGCCGCTTGGGTGCGATCGCGTGCATTTAATTTCTTCAAAATAGTATGCACATGAACTCGTACAGTCCCCGGTGCAATATACAAAATATCAGCTATTTCTTGATTAGATTTACCCGAAGCAATTAAAGCTAATATTTCCTGTTCTCTTTTCGTTAAAGGATTACTCGCAGAATATGCTTCTGAACCTTCTGGAACCTCTGCAAATCGTCCAAAGGTTTCTTGTATTTCTTGAGTCGCCATCGGGTCCCACCAAGAAGCACCTGCGGCTACCGAACGAATGGCTAATATTAATGCTTCCGGTGCAATTCCTTTTAAACAATACCCTTGTGCTTTGGCTTCAATTAAGCGATTAATCAGAGGTTTTTGAGAGTGAGAAGTCAAAACTAAAACCGGAAGTAAGGGCTGTTTTTGTTTGATTTGGCGACAGGCTTCTACGCCACCAATTCCGGGAAGTCCGACATCTAAAATCACGACATTTAACGAATACTGACTCACCAATTCTACGGCTGTTTCTCCATCTTCGGCTTCTGCGACAATTAGAATATCTCCTTCTTGCTGAAGTCGAGTGACTAAACCGAGACGAAATAATTCGTCATCTTCTACTAATAAAATGTTTAACGGTTTGGGGTTCATTAATTAAGAATTCGCCATCGCAGAGGAAATTTCAGCCGAAAGACGAAAGGAGAATATCGCACCATGAGGCGATCGCTGTTCTGCCCAAATTTTACCACCATGCGCCTCTACAATTTGACGACTGAGGTAAAGTCCTAATCCCGAACCTTTGGCTTGGCGATCGCCATTTCCTTGATAGAAGCGTTCAAATAACATCGGGAGTTCCTCATCTCGAATGCCTTGACCTTCATCTATTACTTTTACCACAAAATCGCCATTATCCGCCATCAGCATCACCTGTACAGTGCTTCCGCGACGAGAATGATTAATTCCATTAGAAATCAGGTTAACGAGGACACGCAGCAATTGTAGGGGGTCTGCATTCACCCAACATCGGGAACGAAAATCGGAGTTTTCTTGGGTTAAACGGATGTAAACTTGACGACTAGAAGCGAGAGTTGTTAGGGTTGAAATCGCTTCTTCGGCTAAGATTACTAAGTCTACAGACTTTCGTTTTAACTGCAAACCTTCCGTATCATTGCGGTAAACATCGAGTAACGTTTCCACCAGTTGTAAAGTATTTTGGTGACTCCGTTTGATAATATCAATCACTTTAGTTTGTGTTGAAGTAACTGCGCCGAATTTTCCCTGTTCAAAGGCGATTAAAGTTTCAATTGCACCTAAAAGGGGCGTTTTCAAATCGTGAGTTAGAGTAGACGCAAAATCTTCTCGTAATTGAATCAGTTTTTTTTGGGCAAATAATTGCATTCGTTGACGGGCTATTGCTTCTTCGTAGCTGCGGTTTTTTTGACTTAACCAACCCGTGACAATTAAAGCGGTAACAGCAATAAAACGATTAGCAACCGTTGCAGGTGAAATCGCTTCTAATCCCGGTATGACTAAGTTTAATACAGTTAATATTACCGCAAATAAGACCACTTGTGCAGTGGCTTTGCGACTGAGGTGTGAGTTAGCCAGTAATATTGCCCCAATATACAGATAGCCAAACACATAGGGCGGCGGAGTGGAATATTCTAAAGCAATAACAATCGCAAATACCAGTACAATTAGCCATTGAGTATAGGGAAGATACAGCCAGAGACGATGAAAGAAAGCGGGTAATCTAAATTGCATATTGAATGACCAAAAAGAGTTTAATAATCGGCGATAGCCCGATCTCGATTAATTATCTAGTTTAATAACAAACCGGGCGTTTAGGCAAATCTATACCTGCTGATATAGATGTTTAGCTTCAAGCTAAACGCTTCTATATTCTTCGGCTTAAACAGGTTAATATAAATTTCCAATTAACTCGCCTCTATACCTTCTTTTTTGGTGAAATCTTCGGCATAATCAAGCTATCAACTATTTTATCGATAGCCAAATTTAGGCTATTTCAGGAAAATGATGCACCGAGAAAAACCCACAGCAGTAAGTATCAGAGTTTGTTTTAAGAGTTGTTACTGTGGCATTAGATTGAGAGATATCGTTCTACCAGAAGAATGTCAAATGCTGGGATTAGTTCGAGGAAATAACGTTATTTTTGTGAGCGAAAATCCCGAAGTTAAGTGCGATGACGTTTTATTAGCTGTTGCTATTAATCCCATGTATTCACCCGAATTACAACTTTGTTTAAAGAAATTAAAACCCTTGTCAGTTTCTCAAATATCTAAATAATAGTATTTTCTCAAACCATGTTACAAGGATTCTTTCAAATTGCTCTAACTTTATTCATTTTGCTGCTAATTGCTCCGCTTTTAGGGGCTTATATGGCGCGTGTTTTTTTACATCAAAGAACCGCACTCGACCGAATATTAAAGCCCGTTGAACAGTTTATTTATGCCGGAAGCGGAGTTCATTTCAAAGACTCGATGAACGGTTGGCAATATATTCGGGCGGTACTTTTTAGTAACCTTGTGATGGGAATATTCGTGTTTTCAATCTTCCTATTGCAAGGGATTTTACCGCTTAACCCAACTCAATTAAACCCCCCCAGTTGGGATTTAGCCCTACACACCGCTATTTCATTTGTTACGAATACAAACCAACAGCATTATTCAGGAGAAACAACCTATAGTTACTTCTCACAAATGCTGGCGTTAGGGTTTTTAATGTTTACCTCGGCGGGGACAGGAATTGCCGTTGCAATTGCCTTTATTCGCGGACTAACGGGTAAACCTTTGGGCAACTTTTACGTTGACTTAACCCAATCCATTACCCGAATTTTACTCCCCATTTCTATCATTGGTGGGATTATTTTACTCATCGCTGGAGTTCCCGAAACCTTAGCCGCACCTGCGGAAATTACCACCCTAGAAGGCGCAACCCAATATATCGCTCGCGGTCCGGTTGCCCACTTTGAAATTATCAAAGAACTCGGTGAAAATGGCGGGGGATTTTTTGGAATCAATTCTGCACATCCCTTTGAAAACCCTAACGGATTTACCAACTTCTTAGAAACAGTCATTATGCTGATTATTCCAGCCGGATTAATTCATACTTACGGCATCATGGCAGATAACCGAAAACAAGGTTGGTTAGTCTTTGGGATGGTATTTATTCTGTTTACAATCTTAATTGCAATTACGGCGATTGGCGAATACCAAGGCAACCCCATTGTTAACGGCATTTTAGGCGAACCCGCAGCAAATTTTGAAGGAAAAGAAGTGCGCTTTGGTTGGGCGTTAACAGCACTTTGGGCGGTTTCTACAACCGGAACAATGTGCGGTGCAGTGAACGGAATGCACGACTCATTAATGCCTGCGGGCGGTTTTACCACATTGTCCGATTTGTTTTTACAAATTATTTGGGGCGGACAAGGAACCGGAACCGCTTATCTGTTTATCTTTCTAATTTTGTCCGTTTTCCTAACCGGATTAATGGTCGGACGAACCCCCGAGTTTTTGGGACGGAAAATCGAAAAACGAGAAATTGTTCTCGCAAGCGTGGTGTTACTGGTTCATCCCATAGCCATCTTAATTCCCGCAGCAATTACCCTCGCTTTTCCCGATATCCTCTCAGGAATTACCAACCCCGGTTTTCACGGAATTTCTCAAGTCATCTATGAATATGCTTCGGCGGCGGCTAACAACGGTTCCGGCTTTGAAGGACTCAGCGATAATACCCTTTGGTGGAACCTCAGCGCCAGTTTTTCACTGCTTTTAGGGCGTTATATTCCAATTATCGCGCTGTTATTACTCGCTGATAATATGACTCGCAAACAACCCGTTCCCGAAACCGCAGGAACCTTGCGAACAGACACCATTTTATTTACCAGTATCACCGCCGGGGCTATCGTCATTTTAGGTGCCTTAACCTTCCTACCCGTTTTAGTCTTAGGTCCCGTAGCCGAAGCCTTTAAAATAGCCAGCATTTCCTAACCCAAAACCAACCCATCCATCTCAAAAAAACCCATCCGTTACCCAATCCGTTTCCAAAAGCATGAACTCCAAAATCTCAAAAAAAACCCATCCGTTACCCAATCCGTTTCCAAAAGCATGAACTCCAAAATCTCAAAACCAAACCATCCGTTACCCAATCCGTTTCCAAAAGCATGAACTCCAAAATCTCAAAACCAAACCATCCGTTACCCAATTTGTCCGGTTTATATCAACGCGCCTTCAAACAAGCCTTCATCAAACTCAACCCCCGCATCATGGCAAAAAATCCCGTCATGTTTGTGGTATTGGTGGGAACAATAATCACCGCTTTATTAACCGTAAACCCCAACTTATTCGGTACCGTAACCGGAGACAATCTCTATTTATTTAACGGTTTAATTGCGGTTATTTTGTTGTTCACCGTTGTGTTTGCCAACTTTGCCGAAGCCGTCGCCGAAGGACGGGGAAAAGCCCAAGCCGATGCGTTACGATCAACAAAATCCGAAACCACCGCGCGAAAATTGCTCCCAGATGGTACAATCGAACAGGTGAGTTCGACCGACCTCAGACAGGGCGATCGCATTCAAGTCGTAGCCGGGGACGTGATTCCCGCCGATGGTGAAGTGTTGGAGGGAGTCGCCTCGGTTGACGAATCGGCAATTACCGGAGAATCGGCGCCAGTTCTCAAAGAAGCGGGTTCGGATGTCGCCAGTTCAGTCACGGGCGGAACCCGAATTATCTCCGATGAATTGATTATCCGCGTGACGGCTGACCCCGGAAAAGGATTTATTGACCGGATGATTGCATTAGTTGAAGGGGCAGAACGCAGCAAAACCCCCAACGAAATCGCCCTAACGGTTCTTCTGGCGGTTTTGACTTTAGTCTTTTTAATTGTAATTGCAACCATTCCCCCGGTTGCGTTTTATGCCAATAGTCCTGTTAGCATCACCCTGTTAATTGCATTATTAGTTGCCTTAATTCCCACAACAATTGGCGGACTTTTAAGTGCAATTGGCATTGCGGGAATGGATAGAGTTGCTCAATTTAACGTAGTTGCAACATCAGGACGGGCGGTGGAAGCTTGCGGCGATGTCAATACCTTAGTATTAGATAAAACCGGAACCATTACGTTAGGAAATCGACTCGCCGAAGAATTTATTCCCGTTGATGGATACAGCGTGGAAGACGTCGCTAAAATTGCCCTTGCTGCGAGTATTTTTGATACCACTCCCGAAGGAAAATCCATCGTGCGGTTAGCCGAAGGAATGGGCGCCCAACTGAATTTTAACATCGAAAAAGCCGAAGGAGTGGAATTTTCCGCCCGAACTCGCATGAGCGGAACCGACTTACCCGACGGGGGCGAAGTTCGCAAAGGCGCCGTAGACGCGATACGGGGGTTTGTTCGTTCCCGAGGGGGACAACCTTCAGAGGATGTGAATACCGCTTATGAGAGGGTTTCGTTACTCGGAGGAACACCTTTGGCGGTTTGTCGGGATAACGAAATTTACGGCGTAATTTACCTCAAAGATATTATCAAACCCGGAATTCGCGAACGTTTTAATCAACTCCGTCGGATGGGAGTTCGCACCGTAATGTTAACCGGAGATAACCGCATTACGGCGTCTGTTATCGCTAAAGAAGCGGGGGTTGATGATTTTATCGCCGAAGCTACACCCGAAGAAAAAATTCAAGTTATTCAACAAGAACAAGCCCAAGGAAAGTTAGTCGCAATGACGGGTGATGGTACAAATGATGCGCCTGCTTTAGCCCAAGCAAATGTCGGTTTAGCGATGAATTCGGGAACTCAAGCGGCGAAAGAAGCGGCGAATATGGTGGATTTAGATTCGGACCCGACGAAGTTAATTGATTTGGTTACGATTGGAAAACAACTGTTAATTACTCGCGGCGCTTTAACCACTTTTTCGGTGGCGAATGATATTGCAAAATATTTTGCAATTATTCCGGCGATGTTTGCTGGTGCAGGAATTGGGGCGTTAAATATCATGGGTTTAAATAGTCCGAATTCGGCGGTTCTTTCGGCGTTGATTTACAATGCTTTGATTATTCCGGCGTTAATTCCGTTGGCGTTAACGGGGGTTAAGTTTCGTCCGTTGACGGCAAATCAATTGTTACAACGCAATATCTTAATTTATGGTCTTGGAGGTGTGATTGCACCGTTTATCGCTATCAAAATTATTGATGTGACGATTTCGGCGATTGGTTTGGCGTAACGGACAGGAAATCTGAAAAATTATGCTACACAACCAAACAGCAAAAAAGGGTGATTTTGTAGGGGCGGGTTCGGCAACAATCTCGATTTTAATCAATTATTTATATAAACCCGCCCTACTACACAACCAAACAGTAAAAAAGGGTGATTTTGTAGGGGCGGGTTCGGCAACAATCTCGATGTTGGTCAATTATTTATATAAACCCGCTACACAACCAAACATTTCAGTATTTCCAAGGATTTGTCAATTTATATAAACACAAATCCTCACCTATCTACAAACAAAATATCCGACAATTTTTGTACATTTATCGGGGCGCAAGCCTTGCGCCCCTACGGACAATGAAACTGAATTCTTTTCTCGAAACCTGTGATTTAATTGGGAGTCGATTCGTCAATCGAAAACTCTCCCTAAGTCTGTTTTTAGCACTTTGTTTCAATGTGGTTCTCGCACCCTTAGTTTATGCGGCGACTAACAACAATATTGCTAAAAGTTCCGCCTATGCTTTAGGACTTTTAGGATTAGTCGTTATCGGACTTGCTGTTTATCTATTTGTTGTCATTCTTCAACCCGAGAGGTTTTAATCATGCTAAGAGAATTACTTCTAGAACTTCGCGAAGTTATCCGTTTTTCTCGGTTCAAACGCCGACTTTCCGATGTTAGAAAACGCCGCATCGAACGCCGTAAAAAACCCAAACAATATTTAAACGAAGGCTAACAATTTATATTCGTTGCTTGAAAAGGAGTCAATCCCATGATGAAACAATTTATCATCAGAATTCACAATACTATAATCCGGGGAATTCTTCTGTTGATTCTCTATCCATTGAGTCTATTAACAATCGGTCAATTGGCGTTTATTGAACCGATGAATAATTCCGTTATCGCTTCCCCAAGCTTATCTGTTGAAAATGCTGTTGCTTTTGAACAGACTGTCACCTCAGAACATTATTTCCCCAGTCGTATCACCCGTTTTAAAAATATTCGGAGACTGCGACGCAATCAAACCCAAAAACACAAAGTTTTTAATCTCGCTTAAGTCTCAATTTAAAAGTCGTTAACCTAATAGGAGTTCAACACATGATTTCAGAATTAATGATTGGAGTTCGTAACACGTTTATTTTGTGGGTAATCACCGCCATTTGTTATCCGGTTTTTCTTCTAATTATCGGTCAAGTTGCTTTTCCCTATCAAGCCAATGGAAGTTTAATTACAAACGCTCAAGGTGAAATTATTGGTTCTGCTTTAATCGGACAATCTTTCACTTCTGAACGCTATTTTTGGAGTCGTCCGAGTACCATTAATTATAGTCAGGGTGAAGATAGCGCACCAACAGGAATTTCAGGGGCGAGTAATCTTGCACCGAGTAATCCTGATTTAATCACCCGAATTCAACAGGAAATAACTCGACTTCAACAAGCCGGAATTGAACCCACTGCTGATTTAGTTTATGCTTCTGGTTCGGGTTTAGACCCTCATATTACCCCAGAAGCGGCTCAAGTTCAAGTTGCAAGAGTCGCACAAGCCCGTTCAATTTCTCCCGAAGAAATTCAAGAATTAATTGTTCAAAATACCGACAAACGCTTTCTCGGAATTTTCGGAGAACCGGGCGTTAATGTCCTCAAGTTGAATTTGGCTTTAAATCAACTGAGTTAATTCAATTATCGGGATTGGGGTGTATCAAATTTACATCGGTTTATTCTTGCATAACTATCAGAAACCGGGTTTCTTACAACTTCTATAAGCTTGTCTATATTTTTCGTTATCGAACCCGGTTTTTCTGAAATTTCTTTTGATGTACTATCAGAAACCGGGTTTCTTGCAACTTCTATAAGCTTGTCTAGATTTTTCGTAGAGAAACCCGGTTTCTCAGAAAAATAAAAATGATTAAATCCAACGAAATTTTGAAAACCGTTAATTCTCCAGTTACAGGAAAAAATAAAGTGTCACTTCGTCGCGGAAAACACAAAATTTTTATTGGAATGGCGCCCGGTGTTGGTAAAACTTACCGGATGTTGGAAGAAGGAAAAATTATCAAACAAGATGGAATTGATGTGGTAATTGGACTGTTAGAAACTCATGGACGAGAAGACACTGCAAATAAAGCGATGGGGTTAGAATTAATTCCTCGCAAAAATGTGATTTTATCCCATCGAAGCTTGACAGAAATGGATACAGATGCCATAATAGAAAGGCAGCCTCAACTGGTGTTAATCGATGAACTCGCGCACACCAATATTCCCGGTTCAAAGTTTGTCAAACGTTATCAAGATGTCGAACAAATTCTCGCCGCCGGAATTGATGTGTATTCAACGGTTAATATTCAACATCTCGAAAGTTTAAATGATTTAGTCTTTCGCATTTCAGGTATAGTTGTTCGAGAACGAGTTCCTGATTCTGTTTTGGATGAAGCCGACGAAGTGGTTGTCGTTGATGTCACCCCAGAAACCCTTCAAGAACGGCTAAAAGAAGGGAAAATATATGCTCCTGAAAAAATTGATCAGGCGTTGAATCATTTCTTTAAACGACGTAATTTAATTGCACTGCGGGAGTTAGCACTGCGAGAAGTTGCGGATAATGTCGAAGAAAGTGGTTGTAATGGGAATAAATCTGACTATTGCAATATCCGTGAACGGGTTTTAGTTTGTATTTCCACTTATCCTAATTCTATCAGACTTTTGCGACGAGGCGCAAGAGTTTCTAATTACATGAATGCCAAATTATACGGTTTATTTGTAGATAATCAGAATCAGTTTCTCTCCAAAGAAGATAGCATCCATATAGAAACTTGTGAACGACTCTGTAAAGAATTTCATGGAGAATTTATTCGAGTTCAATCAACGAATGTTTTAGATACAATTGTAGAAGTTGCTCAGACTCAAAGAATTACTCAAATTGTCATCGGTGAAACCCATCGTTCTCGCTGGCAATTATTCTTTAAAGGCTCAATTATTCAGCGTTTAATGCGATCGCTTCCCGATATTGATATTCACATCATCGCCACAGAAAATCAAGAAAGAAATACAATCATTTAATAATGATCAGCAAACCGTTTTGTAGGGGCGGGTTCTGCAATGATCTATTTCACTCACTAATAACTAAGATAAACC
>NZ_LATL02000187.1 GCF_000972705.2 Limnoraphis robusta CS-951
CTTGAATCCCCCCTTGATCCCCCCTTAAAAAGGGGGGTTGGAGGAGGTTATTAATTAATTTTACCCCCACCAACCTCCTCTTTTATTACTCCCCTCTCCATTAAATAATAGTCCCATTAGGGACACCTTTTCCCTCTCCTAACCCCCCTTTCAAAGGGGGGCAGGGGGGATAGAGAGGGTAGGGAGAGGTTTGATCATCTCCTGGTAGTTAGGGGAGAGGTTAACGTTCAAACTCAGTCGAAACTAACCCATTTTCAGACTGATAAATCTCCGCAGGTTTTTCTTGTAAACTTTCCGTTGAACTCACCTCAAAAACAGGTAAAGTCAATAAATCCATCTCTGAAATTTCAGGTAACGTTTTGCGATCAAGTCGCATCGTTTCTAAACACTGGTTAACCCCTTTAACAGACTGATTGTAAGCCTCAATTTTTTGCTTTAACTCTACCTTTTGCTTCTCATTAATCATTAACTGTTCAGAAGCTTCTTTATCCAACGTTTTGGCTAAATGTTCACAAGCTTTATCATGCTGTTGCAAAATATGATTAGCCAGCTTTCGAGACGGTTCTAACAAATGATGAATTAGGGTTTTATTCACCGTTGGGCGATAAGTTCGCAGAATCGTTTCCTTAAGTTTTGGCTCAAAATCAATCTTCAACAATTGACGAATAGCAGGTTCCGCTTGCACCATACTTTCATAGTCATAACCCCGACAAGCTTCTTGTAAAACTTGACGCAATTGAAACACCGAAACCGTTCCTTCTGAATAAAATTCGGGACGTTCTCGAATATAGCGATCGCATTCGGTTTTAGACTCATTTACTAACGCCTCTTTCGCCCGTTCACACCAACGTTCTAAATTCTGTTCAACCCCGTTATCATTCCCCAACAAACGATACAGTTTGCTGTAAAAATCCGCTTTACGAACTCGTTCAGAAAGTTGATAAAAGAAATTATCCATCAACTCCTTAGACCCATCCTCCAAAACCACTTCTAACTCATTCGCCAAGTAATAGAAAGCCTCTGCTAAAATTCCCATCATCGGGACTACTGCATTGCGTTCATGGCTGGCTTGGGCGCGTTTATGAGTCTCCCCAACAGAGAAGCTTGTAATTAATACATCCAAACGACTAATCATTCGGTGCTGAAGCTTTTTAAAATCCTTCTCAAAAGCTAAATTTTCAGCACTTGCAACGACCAAATTTAACTCTTTTTCGATGTGTTTGCAAAAATCATCCCCAATTTGTTTGAGTTCGATATTTAGGTGTTTCAACTTCAGTTCTTTGAGTGCATCTACTTCACGGGGTTGACTCTCTAACTCCCGCCAAGCTTTCAGATAAGATTCTCGCAAACTAATACAAACCGATTGTAAATCCTTCGCTAACACTTCAAACAACTCGTGGCGTTTTTTGTCCATCAAATAGCCGGTCATTGCGTCCCGAAATTCCTCAACACCGCTATCTTGAATCAAATGTTCGAGAACCGAATTTCCCAAAGTATTGAGAATGGCGGTATATTTTTCATTCGGATGATCTGCAATTAAAACTTCTGGAGGAATGCGGAACTGGCTAGACGGTAAACGTCCCGAAACCAAACAATAACGGTTAAATTCATTCACAAACTGGGGCGTATTTTTAACCTCATTTTCGCTTTGTATATTCTCGGCGAAAATCGAATCTAAACCCCAACGATCAGATTGATAAGTTTGTTGTTGAACTAAGTTGCTATAAAACCCGAGTAATCCGCTAGTTTTGTAAATGCGAGTTGTATCGCGAAAATCAGTTCTGATAATCGTCTCTAATTTCAAACGCAACTCATCATTATACCAAGTCTCATCGATATAGTTAAACACATAAAACACGCGATTGAGAATTGCAGGCTTTCCTTTCATTTTTTCCAGAAGTTCGGTTTCTGGTGTTGTCATTGCTCCATTTTTTGCTACTGCCGGAACAAAAACAACCGCCGAAGTATCAGGATTTTCGATTTTATCGTAAGCAATTTGAGCGTCTTTTTTAACAGGTGCATCAATTCCTGGCGTGTCAATAATAACGTTACCATCTTTCAGCAAGTAATGATTGCAGTAATATTCAATTCGTTTGATAACCGCACTATTTTTACTCCGACGTGCATATTGTGCTGCTTCTTCAATGTTTTTAGCGTCAAACTGCTCCATCGAATAGGTTGCATTATTCAGGGTATGAATGCGATCGCGGTTTGCTTCAAATCCTTCTAATAGTAACTCCAATGCTTTCGCTTGTTTAGCTCGTTCCGAACGGGCTTCTCCGCCTTCTTGTTCTAAAATCTTTTGGGCTTGCTGTTGTAAATGTTGGCAAGTTTCCGGTTGATTAATATTTCCAACCAGAGGTAAATTTAACAGTTCGCACAGAGTTTTTACCTGTTCGCGAATTTCAACTTCACTCAAAAACGTCAGCACTACCCGTTCTTGATCTTGTTCCGCATAACGAATATAACATTCGGTTCCGGTGGCGTGTCCTTCGGCGCTGTAAAGCAATTTTCGCCCCAACAATGCGTTAATTAACATCGATTTTCCCGCACTAAAAGCCCCCGCAAAGACAATTTCAAACGTCGGAGAAATCACTTTATTGAGGGCGGCGCGTACCCCGCTCACATCCTGTTGTCGGAGTGTCGGTTCACTGTGTAGCAGTCCCAGCAGACTCTCAACCTGTTCTTGCAAATTTTGACACTGTGGTATACCCTGATTCATAATCACAAGCTCCTATTCGGGTTTCCCGAGAAAAGTAATATATTTAACATTGTTACCCGAGTATGGGGCTAGCGAAAACAGTGTTTTCCGGGTTTTCTAATGTATTAATAAACACTCAAGAAAAATTAGAACGTCCTAGAATATACTTACTCGTCGTTTATAAACCTGATTTCTCTTGATACTCACCAATCTTTACAGCCGAGGGGCGCACCTCCGCCGAGATGTATGTCTGTTATGAATAACCTATAGCGGTTTTCAATTTTTAGGCGATCGCACACCGCTATATTTCTCGGAAACATACATTGATCGCTGAACCCGCCCCTAGAGGACATCGGACACCCGACACCTGACTTGAAATGTTGAAATACTGTTTAGAAATCGGGTTGATGTGTATGTTCTGGTAAAATGAATACTGTCATTTGTCAAGTCTTTTTAGTCAAAAATTGTGTCGAATTATGGTTGAACCAAAAGACGAAAAATTAATCCGTTCTCTCAATCAACTGATTGAAGAACACGGCATAAAAACTGTTATTCAAGGACTAGCTTCTCATTGTCAGAAAGAAGCAGATTTCCTCAAAAAAGATCGCAGTACAGACTTAGCGAATAACTGGCAAAAGGCAGGAGAGTCTTTACAGGCTATAATTGATTCTTGGGGAACTTAAAGTTATTTTTTTAGGGTTTTTCTTCCCACTGAGTTAACAGCATGAACTGTCTATTTTCAGTTCTTCTTGACACCGTTTAATATACAATTCTGCTACAAGATCAGTGGGATCTTTTTCAATCACTTTTTGAAAATAGATTAAAGCTTGGGTTAAATCTCCTATTTGCCAAGCTTTAACCCCGGTTTCAAATAAAGACAATGTTGCGATTTTACTCACATCCATCAGATGATGTTGATTTCCAAAAAGTTCATAGATTTTAATGGCTTTTTGCTTTCCGCGAGGGGCGACTTTATCCAGCCAGCGATAATAAAATGAACTCGAATCTTTTTTTGATTTTTCTGTTAAGTTGATGTCGGTTAGTAAATTTGAGTTTAAAGACTGTTTCCAGTGAAAGATTGTCGCTTGACTAACGATAATTTTACAGCCATAGGTTTTAGTTAAACCTTCCAAACGAGAAGCCGTATTCACCACATCTCCAATAACCGTTGAGTCCATCCGACTTTCTGAACCCAATGTACCGATCATCCCAATTCCTGTATTAATTCCTATACCAATTTTTAGAGGTTCTTTAATTCTAAATTGAGAGCGTTCTTCGTTAAATTTTTCGAGACTTTGTTGCATCATTATCGCTGAATTTAGAGCATCTTGTGCATGAAGCTGTTCTCGATCAAAAACCGCCATGATCGCATCTCCGAGATACTTATCAATAAAGCCATAATTCGCGTCAATACAAGCACTCATTTGATTAAAAAACACATTTAACCATTCATACGTTTCACTTGCAGTTTGAGACTCAGCAATGGTTGTAAAGCCGCGAATATCGCAGAATAAAATCGTTAATTCTTCTTCGGTGAAATTTCCTAATTTTATCGATTCAAAACCTTGAGGAGCAATTCGTTCAAGAAATTGTTCAGGAACAAATAACCGTAATGTTTCAGAAAAATATTCCTTAACCTGCACTGCAACTGCACCTTTTCTATCACTTTCATAAAGCGTTTGATTATAGGTTTTAAAGCTTTTGTTTCGCATTTTATGGAGTTTCAATGTACTCGAAACTTTCGCCAAGAGCAAGCGACTATTAAACGGTTTTGTAATATAATCATCCCCCATCAATTCTAGCCCTCTCAGACGAGAATTATCATCATTTAAAGCAGTCAGAAATATCACAGGTGTCACTTGGAGTTGCTGATCTTTTCGCAGATAATCACAGACTTCAAACCCATTCATCTCGGCCATCATTATATCCAACAATACTAAATCTGGCAATGTGGTTTTTGCCAGTTCGATAGCTTCTATTCCCGATGCTGCTAAGAGAACTTCATAACCTTGTGATCCTAAAAGTTCTTCTAATAAAATAAGATTAGCAGGTTCATCATCAACAACTAAAATATGAGGTGAGCGCTCTGACATAGGGTTAGTAAATGATCAGACGGGGCAATCAGACAAAACAAATAGATCAAATTAGGTTAAATTAAATTTTCCCTAAAAATCCTTTCGCTTTAACCTTAATATTGATCAGTAAATATTTGCTGTAGAATGCCCCTAAGACTTATTTTTTTAAATACAAAAATTTTTTCAACCCAGTCTCTAACTCTGGAGTAATGATTTCACCGTCGCTAATACTTGATCCACATCCAAAGGTTTGCTGAGGTAAGCCACTGCACCCGCCGCCAAACAGCGATCACGATCTCCTGCCATTGCCATCGCCGTCACCGCCACCACTGGAACAGACTGCCAAATAGAATGTGCCTTAAGTTGACGCATTAGTTCAAACCCATCAACTTCAGGAAGTTGAATATCCATTAAAATCAGATCAGGTAACATACTCGCCTGTACAAATGGTGAGTTAATCATCTCCATCATCGTTTGACCTTCACAAATCAGTTCAACCTGATAGCCTTCTAACTCCAAAATCTCCGAAACCAACAACTGATTAAAGGGTTGATCTTCGACAACTAAAATGCGAGGAGCATTACGAGGATCAGAATTTGAACTAAGAGTTGCACTAGACAAGGTTTCCAAAGAGGGTTCAGACTGTTCATCGCTTTGTGTAAGAGTTTGTCGCATTTCCGTTAAGGGAAGCCAAACCCGAAACCGACTTCCAGTATTCACCTCAGACTGCAAAGAAACAGTACCCCCATGCAGTTCAGCCAAACGTTTTGTCAGAGCCAAACCCAAACCCGTCCCCTCATGTCGTCGCGTCAGTGAAGCGTCCACCTGTTGAAAAGGACGAAAAAGTAGATGCCAACGGTTTTCTGGAATGCCTATCCCTGAATCTTGTACTTCCAAACACAGGTATGGCGTACTAGCATTAACCGGAGAACAGTCGGGACGATAATCTCCCTGCATCTGGCTCCCGTAAGCCAAGCGTCCACTGAGTTTGACGCTGCCTGCTTCGGGTGTAAACTTGACCGCATTGGAGAGTAAGTTAATGATGATTTGTCGAACTCGACGCTCATCAAGCAACACCTGGTTGATCCGATAATCCAATTCTAGCGACAAAGCCAGTCGTTTTTTATCTGCCCGAGGTTGGATCATCTTCAGGCACTCGCTGCAAAGGCGATGAATCTCAACCGCTTGAAGATTCAGTTCAGTCTTTCCTGCTTCGATTTTCGATAAATCTAAAATATCGTTGATCAGTTGGAGGAGGTGTTGACCGCTTTTTTCGATCAGTTTCACATGATTGATTTGGCGGTGATTCAGTTCACCGGAAATTTGACGTTTCAGCAAGTCAGAAAATCCTAAAATGCTATTGAGGGGCGTTCGTAGTTCATGGGACATAGAAGCCAGAAACTCCGATTTCATCTGAGAAGCCCGTTCTAAGTCTTCGTTAATTTGCCGGAGACGGTCTTGAGACTGAGCGCGTTCAATGGCGGCTCCGAGGGTTCTACAAGCCGCATAGAGCATATCCCGTTGAGGATAGGCTTGCAGTTGTTCAAGGTTGCGAGACTCTAGCGTTAAGATTCCAATAATCCGACCGTCTATGGCCGGAATTGGAAAAATCCCCAACTGTCCAATCCCTGGATGACGAAAACCCGGTACTGCCTTGGAATGATGGGCATAGTCTTGAACATAGACGGGCTGACCTGTTTCGACGACTTCCCAGAGTAAGCCTTGACCGTAAGGAATGCCTTGATCGAGTAATTTTTGCATCTCGGCGACGGCGGGTTCTCCGTAGCTGGCGATAAATTGACTGGATATTTCGTTATTAATCGGGCCTGCTTGTCGTTGATTGCCCTCTCCGGTCACGACTTTGACATCCCCGAAAGCGGCATTCATCACACGCACGAGGTAGTTGAGCGCAAACTGAGCAATTTCTCGCAGGTTATCGGAGTTTTGCAAACGTTCATTTAAACCCAGTAGGAATTTTAACCGTCGTACTTCAGAGTTGAGGTTGGCTTGGGAGTTGCGGTAGTAAGTGACCTCTCGAAAGGTAAATAAGCATCCCCCACTCGGCATGGTAGTCGTGTAAACTTCTAGACAAACCCCGTTCTTTTGTTCTAGGCAAAAAGCCGACCCTTGAGATTCAGATTTCAGCAAACAAGCTTTTAAATGTTGACACTGTTCCTCGCTCCAGTACCCTTGGTTGACAATTTCTCTAAAAACCTTCTCAAAATCAGGTTGACTCGCCAGGAGTTCGATTGATAAGCCCCACAACTCCGTTAGTTTGAGGTTGAATAGGATCAGATGAGCGTTTTGATCAAATAGGGCGATCGCATTGTCGATTTGGTTTAATATTAATTCTTGTTCCTCCCTCCATTGCTGCAAGCTCATCAGTAGTTTGTCCTTTTCGTTTATTATGACCCTCTTTTGAGAGGTACAAGCCACGCTTCACTCGTTTTCCTGAAAATTTAGGTTGAACGGGATTATCAGCGTTATAAACGGGCATTTCATCCGTTATGGAAATCACAACCCGGGTTTCTATCTGACGGTAGAGGCAAAATCAAGATGGCAGTAGGTATTATACCTAAAGTTTAGGGGACTGAATCCGTCAAGACTGGACAGCTTGACTCGCTTGTTGAGTCCGAAGCAAGCCCAGCCTTTTAAAGGCGGTATACCGATGACCCCTCTACTGGCAATTTGTTCAAATCCGCAAAAAAGTTTTAGCTTTGATCCGGTTTGTTATAAAATGAAATCAATGTAAAGATTTATGTAGACCAGATGAGAAACTCGTTGTTATCCCTTTAGGGAGAGGGCGAGTGATGGTAGGCTCATAGCCTATCACAGTCAACTCAGATCTACAGTCGTTGAGAGAGGATTGAACACGATGGCTTTTGAACTTCCAGAATTACCCTATGCCGCAGATGCTTTAGAATCCTCTGGGATGTCTAAGGAAACATTTTCATACCATCATGGCAAGCACCACGCCGCTTACGTTAAAAACCTGAATGGCATGATTGAGGGAACAGATTTAGCAGGTTCGTCCCTCGAAGAGATTGTTAAAGCAACCGCCAATGATCCCGGCAAAGCGGGTATTTTTAATAATGCCGCTCAAGTTTGGAATCACAGCTTCTTCTGGCACTGCATGAAACCCGGTGGAGGCGGAAAGCCGGATGGCGCATTAGCCGAAAAAATTACTGCGGACTTCGGCAGCTATGAAGCGTTTGTAGAAGAGTTCAAAAAAGCAGCAGCTACCCAATTTGGTAGCGGTTGGGCGTGGTTAGTCTTAGACAATGGTACGCTCAAAGTCACAAAGACTGCTAATGCTGCTAACCCCATCGTTGAAGGAGCAATTCCTTTACTGACTTTGGATGTCTGGGAACACGCTTATTATCTCGACTTCCAAAATGCTCGTCCGGGTTACATTGAGAATTTCTTAGAGAAGTTAGTCAACTGGGATTTTGTTGCTGAAAATTTAGCAGCCGCTTAGTCGTCACAATCAGCAATTGCCTGTAGCGATTGGGTTGCACAACAAATATTGTTAAACTGAGAAGGCAGTCACAGGTCTAAGAGTGGCTGCCTTTTCCATCGCTGTTGTCGTCTTGTGATCTTTATATGAATAGTGAAAATTTAGCCAAGTATATCGAAGCAACTGAGGGGATCTCGAAACCTTGGTTATTGGTTCAACTGCGATTGCAGAAACTTCAGGAACGTCGTTCGCAGCTTGATTTTGAAGCGTATTTACAAGAGTTAGCAGATATTCAGAAAGACTTGATGAACTTGGGTGAATGGTGGGTTGGTCTTGAAGAGGAAGTGTTTGGAACAGATCGTTAATAGATCAGCTATCCCATAAAACTAATAAATTAGCCTGCGAATCCTAGTCATTCACGCGCTTCTCAAGGATATTGCCAGGGCAACAAACAAATTAACGGTTCATGGTAGATTGACCTTGAACTGGAGGTTGAACCCCAGTCCAGTCATCGGGTAGAACAAGATAAGGCTCGTTCAGATTCACGCTTTTGTCTGAGTAATTCCCGTGATTCTTGTCTGACTTGACCCGCCATAGCAGCAAGCTGCAAGTTGACAAAAGCATTCATCTCTTCCACTCCATAGCGAGTCGTTTGTAACAGTTGCCGTAGTCGTTCTTCGGCTTCTAAACTCAGATAGCCTGTACTTAAAGCATGGTTAACAACGTCGTGAATGCAACTCATAGTCGGATTTTCCTCTTTCACAGTAGCTCGTTCCTCTCAGTATCCGAATATTCACGTCGCCACCTGCGAGACGAAAACATCGGCACTTATCATGTCATTAGGAGCGACTCTGAAAATTTATGCAGCTTTGACAGGTAATCTGTCCTGTAAAATCTTGTGATTTAGATCACCAACCCAGACTGTAAAGGAATTGAAGTAAATACCTATGGAATCCGCACACCAAACCTTACTGCAACAACTCACTTCTCTGTCCAAACGTCATTCGAGCTTAGGCTCTCGTCTCTGTTTAGCGGCTCAAGAACTTCAGCAAGTTGGCACACCTATCTCAGAACAATTACTTGAGGAATTGGTTAAATACAATCGGGACTTCAACTGCCTCCAACAAGAGGTGATTGCAGAAGGTGAATCGATTTCTCCAGAGGGAATTTCCCTCTCAGACTTAGAAAAGCGACTCCATCAGAAAGTTCAGCCGATCAACTCTCAAAATTTACGCTCCCAAGCCTTAATCGTCTTGGAACGGGTTTTGAGTCTAACGCACAAGGATCAGGGGACTTTTGCACCCTTACAAACGGTTAAACAAGCTGCCACTCAACTGCGAACTCAAATTACAGATCCAACGGTTGAACTTTCTACAGAAGTCGAAGCACTAATTGCGGGTGAACATCCTTTAAGAGCTTTGCTGACTTTGATAGAAACTTCAGAGAGTTTGGATGATGAACATTGGGTGATTCTCGAAGAAAAGGTTGCAGCTTCTTTTGGGAAAGCCTTAGCAGTGGCGATTTCTCGCGGTAAAATCGCTCTGTCTGTCTCCGAAACTGTTTCTACTTCTTTACCTCCTGCGGCTAACCCTGATATTGTCATTTTGGGTGAACCGACTTCTCTGGCACCTCAAGATGTAATTATTGTTCCGAGTCTTGAAGTTCCCAAAATACTCCCCACAATTGACGGAACAAATATTGTTTTTGGAAATGCTCCCATTTCAGGAAAATCTACTCCTCCTCAAGTCAGTCAACTCAAGCCTGTTGGTTTGAAGCTGAGAGTTTCTATTCAAAGACTCGGCGATCGCGAATATGGCGCGAATGAATATGCGGGAACTCGTGGCCAGGGTCTTGCTTTAGAAGCATTTCAAATTAGTATTGTTCCTCCGGTTCCCGGTTTGAGTTTACGTTATGGGGCGCATATTTCAGAAGTAGGAGATACTCCGATGATTTCTGAAGGATCTCGCGTTGGCGAACCGGGTAAAAACCGCCAAATTGAGGGATTTTCTATTGAACTGACCGGGCCACAAGCCTCGAACTACAATATTTTTTACACGGCTCACGTCCAAAATGTCGGTGATGTTCCGGTTTGTTCTAATGGGAAATTCTGCGGGACTCGTGCTAAGGCGTTGCGGGTTGAGGGGATGCAAGTTTGGATACAACCGAAGGCTTGAATCTGTTCTTCTTCCTAGTCTAGATTTTGGCGATCGCTATTTTTACCTAGTTGCGACGAGAATGCTCTGGCCACAATCTCTGATTTGGCGATGTGATGAATCGTCGCCAATTAAATAAAGCCCGATAGGGCAGCCTTATCCTCAATCGGCGTCGTATGATTTTAGCATGAGTTAAGCGTGATAAATGTTAGTATTCGAGACTAAATTGTACGGAACAAAAGAACAGTTTGCCATCTTGGACGAAGTTCTAAGAACGGCTATGTTTGTCCGTAATAAGTGTTTGCGTCTCTGGGAAGATAAGCAAGCAAAGTCTCGAAACGACCTTTATCGCTATTGCAAGACTTTGGCTAAATCGTTCACTTGGGCAAAAAAGCTCAATTCTCAGGCACGTCAGGCAATGGCGGAACGAGCTTGGGCAGCGATTGCTCGGTTCTACGATAATTGTAAGTCTGGGAAAGTTGGCAAAAAAGGATATCCCAAATACAAGCACTATCAAACCCGTTTATCCGTAGAGTATAAGACTAGCGGATACAAACTATCGGAGACGAAAGACCAAATCACTTTCAGCGATGGCTTTAAAGCAGGAACTTTCAAAATGCGGGGTGGTCGTGACCTGAACTACTACCAACCTTCTCAGATTAAAAGAGTAAGGATTGTTCGCCGTGCCGATGGATATTATTGCCAATTTGTTGTTGATCAAGAACGGATTAACACCAAAAAACCAACTAATCACACTGTCGGTCTAGACGTTGGAATCTCCCACTTTTACACTGACTCTGACGGCAATCAAGTTGATTATCCCCAATACTTAAGACAGTCTGAGAAACAACTGAAATGGGAACAGAGACGATTATTTAAAAAGCAAAAAGGTTCTAAAAACCGTGCTAAGGCAAGAAATCGTCTAGGATGCAGACACCTAAAAGTCCAACGCCAGCGTAAAGACTGGGCAGTAAAACTAGCTCGGTGCGTGGTCATGTCGGCAGACGTGGTGGCGTATGAAGACTTGAAGGTGTCTAATTTAGTTAAAAATCATTGCCTTGCCAAGTCCATTTCTGATGCGGCTTGGTATCAGTTTCGGCAATGGATTGAATATTTAGGCAAAGTCTTTGGTGTAGTCACGGTAGCGGTTCCACCCCACTACACCTCCCAAAAATGTAGTTCATGTGGTTCGGTTGTTAAGAAAACGCTCTCGCAGAGAACTCATATTTGCCAGTGCGGATGCAAGTTAGACCGTGACCATAATGCTGCGCTAAACATTTTGGAGCTTGGACTCCGTACCGTAGGGCATACGGGAACGCAAGCCTGTGGACACGACGACCACTGCACTGAAACTGGAGACAGTTTTGATGTAAGTTGTGTGGATGAAGCAGGAAACCCTGTCTGTGAAGATAGGAATCCCCCGCTATAATCTCTGATTTAACGGGGGAGGATGTCAAGCTAATTTTTACGCGAAGAAGGCGATCGCTCAGTCTTGAACAACCGCATCTTTGACTACAGTTTTCCTCGTCACTGTGATTGAAAATTGAATCAATCCCCAAATGCGGGCTAAACGCCAATCGGCAAAATTAAACCTTCTCGCGCCATAATTGCTTTAGGAAAGACCGCTTGTACTTCCTGCTCTACCTGATCCAAAAAGTCATCACTGTGGGTTGGATCATGATGGAAAATCACAACTCGCTTTACCCCTGCGGCTTTTGCCATTTTAACCGCTTCTTGCCAGGTTGAATGTCCCCAACCTATCTTCGGAGATTTGGGGCTGTGATATTCTTCATCGGTATACATGGCATCGTAAATCAGAACATCGGCATCTTTGGAGAGGTTCAACACATTTTCATCGATACCATCGGGTAAATGTTCTGTATCTGAACAGTAAACCACACTGCGACCATTCCAAGTAATCCGATATCCCATCGCTGTATTCGGATGGTTCAGTTGTCCAGTTTCGATTTTAATATCATCAAGCATCATCGAATTTCCTGCCTTGAGTTCATAGAACCTCAAGTCCGCCCGTAAACCTTTCAGGGGAACCGGGGAATTCGGATGCAGAATTCGTTCAATAAAATGCTGTTTCATTGATTCCCCTTCTGGAGGAATTGCACCATAAATATGGAAGCAGTTACCGGGAAGAAATGCCGGGGTAAATAGCGGAAAGCCCTGAATGTGATCCCAGTGGTAATGGGTAAAAAACATATAAGCTTCTATGGGCATTTCCGCCATCAAAGCATCGCCTAACATTCGCAAACCCGTACCACCATCAAAGATTAACCGTTTACCCGCCACCCGCATTTCTAAACAAGAGGTATTTCCCCCATAGCGAATGGTACTTTTTCCAGGAGTGGGAATACTCCCTCGCACTCCCCAGAACTGAACCACAAAATCGTCTGGATTAAAAGAAGAATAGTTGGGTTTTGGGCTATCGAGAGAAGTTACCATAGTAAGCGTGGTCGCGGTTTCCATGTCGTTAATCTTCAGGCTTTAAAGTTCCACATTGACCCTGATGACGTAACAAATGATCGCACAACACGAGTGCAACCATTGCCTCTACCATCGGGACGGCTCTTGGCAGGACGCAGGGATCGTGTCTTCCCTTTGCTGCCAGTAATGTTTCTTCTCCCTCACGGGTAACGGTGCGCTGCTCTTTGCGAATGGTCGCCGTTGGCTTAAAAGCCACCCGTAAGATGATATTCTCTCCGTTTGAGATGCCCCCTTGAATACCACCGGAGCGGTTGCTCACGGTGCGGATTGTTCCCTGTGAGTCCGTATAATATTCGTCGTTATGTTCACTCCCGGTCAAAAGGGTACCTGCAAAACCCGAGCCGATTTCAAATCCTTTACTTGCGGGTAAGGACATCACCCCTTTGGCGAGATCTGCTTCTAGTTTATCAAATACAGGAGAACCGAGTCCTTTTGGCATATTTCTGGCAACACATTCGACGACACCGCCAATCGAATCACCCTGATCACGCACTTGTTCGATCAGTTCTATCATTTTTTGGGCGCATTCGGCATCTGGACAGCGAACAATATTGCTTTCGACTTGTTCTAGTGTTACCGTATCGAGATCGACAATCCCTTCTAGGTCTTTGATTCGTTTGACGTAACCCACGATTTCCACGCCAACGACTTGCTTTAATATTTTTTTGGCGATCGCTCCTGCGGCGACTCGTCCAATGGTTTCTCGGGCTGAAGATCGTCCGCCTCCTTGCCAGTTGCGAATGCCATACTTGGCATCGTAGGTCGCATCGGCGTGAGAGGGACGATAGGCTGTTTCCATTTGACTATAATCTTGAGGGCGAGTGTCTTGATTTCGCACTAAGATTGTTAGCGGAGTTCCCAGGGTTTGACCTTCAAACACACCACTGAGGATCTCACAGGTGTCGGTTTCCTTTCGGGGTGTGGTAATCTTGCTTTGTCCAGGACGGCGGCGATCCAACTCGGCTTGAATTTCAGATGCGTCAATCTTCAATCTTGGTGGGCATCCATCGATCACCACACCGACTCCGCCTCCGTGAGATTCACCAAAGGTGGTGATGCGAAATAAATGCCCAAAACTATTCCCCATAGTTAATAGATGATTGTCAAGATAACATTTCCCCGCATTGATTCTAGCAAATCTTGGTTTTTTGAGATGAGCTTGATCCCCATCCCCACCTTGATTATTATTCCCTCACTTCACATCGCAGATGATCACCAGAGACTCTAAGGGGCAGGTTTGAGGCAATCGCGTTTTGAACTCAAGCGACCTACTGCCATGCCCCAAAGGGGTCTAAGATTGCTACACTGATTTACAATGTTTTAATCTTCGTGATCTTCAAAGGGATCGCTCAATTCCTTAGAAGGAGGCCCGAAAGCCGTGTAGACGGAGTAGGCTGTAATGACGACCACCACAGCCGCGATCGAAATGTTAAGAGCTATTGCAGGTTCCATAAGGTTAATCTAATTTGACACTCATCCTTATATAATATTACGAAACATTAAAATTTGTTGTCGATTTAAATAAGCAGGTAACTTATGGCACAACGCACTTGGTTAGGAGATGTCTTACGTCCTCTGAACTCCGAATACGGTAAAGTAGCCCCCGGCTGGGGTACAACTCCCCTGATGGCAGTTTTTATGGTGTTGTTCTTTGTCTTTCTGTTGATCATCTTACAGATTTACAACTCCTCACTGCTGCTTGAAAGCGTTGATGTAGACTGGGCTAACTTAACTCGCTAAGAGATTGTTAGGCGTAGGAATTTCGGGGAGAGCAGCCTAATTGCTGTGATCATGTGAAATGAGTCCATATTTCACGGTTAAAGGTTTTAAGCGGGATATTCCCTAACCTATGCCTAACTGAAAAAATTCGAGGAAACAGCTAGGAGAGATCATTGTGAACATCTTTGGAATCGGTTTGCCGGAAATGGCTGTTATACTTGTTTTGGCTTTGTTAATCTTCGGCCCGAAAAAGTTACCGGAGATTGGTAGCAGTCTCGGAAAAGCCATTCGAGGATTTAAAGAAGCTTCACAGGAATTTGAGAATGAGTTCAAACGAGAAGCCAAACAGTTAGAAGAAGCGACAAAAGTGAGTAAATCTCAACCTGAAAAAGTGATCACTGAGGCTTCTACGGATGAAGCGGTTGATGTTTAAGATTAATAAGTGTTGAGATCAATGTTAAGAACAAAAATTGTCATAAATTTAGGGAGAACAGTCGAACTTTCTCCCTGTTTTAATTCGTAGTCATCACAATCATTACAACACAACTTCTATTCATCAACCATGACGGAGGCTTCTTCACCCCAAACCTTAATCATTCCTCAACTGATTGTCGGTTTAGGGAATCCTGAGTCAAAATATGATCGCACCCGACATAACATCGGTTTTGCTGCTGTTGATAGTTTATCGACAACTTGGCAAATATCTCTATCTGAAAACCGCAAGTTTCAAGGACAATTTGGGGAAGGAATTTGGAGACGAAGCGATAAAATTAGACTCCTAAACCCCCTCACCTACATGAACCGTTCCGGGCAAGCGATTCAAGCCGTTCTCAATTGGTATAAACTTCCTCCAGAGTCTGTATTAGTGATTTATGATGACATGGATTTACCGATGGGGCGGTTACGGTTGCGACTGTCGGGTTCTGCGGGAGGTCACAATGGGATGAAATCGACTATTTCCCATCTCGGAACTCAGAACTTTCCCCGTTTACGAATTGGTATTGGGAAGCCAAAAGACCCAGCATCCAGTCAAACGGGAGAAACCATCTCTCATGTTTTGGGGAAATTTTCCCCCTCTGAAACCCTGGTGATGGATAAAGTGCTTAAACTGGTGTTAGAGGCGGTGGAATTAAGTCTTAAGCAGGGCGTTGAGAAAGCCATGAGCCTCTACAATAGTCGCAGTATTGACGAATAAACAGAGTGAGTTCTAGAGGTTTACCGGAAACGACCGCTTATGTCCAGGTGACACGTCAATCCTGGCAACAGGGCATTTTGGAAGGAGAAGTCAGTGCAGGCGGCTTTGAGTGGAGATTTCAGTGGCGATTTAGACGAAATAAAACCCTGATTATTCAACCCTCTCAAGGTCGTGCTTTAATTCACGAACCTTTAGGTCGGTTTCTCGAAAAATGCGACTATAAACTCGAACCTGGGGGGGATTATTCATTTACCATTCGGGCAAAATTTTAGGGTCTATAAAACCCAAGAATGTTCGATTTCATAATATTAAACAACTAAAAACGCCCCCCTAGTGGAGAGCGTTTCTTGGTTATTTAGTTAAGCTAGCAATTAGCCTTTGATAACAGGTGCAGACTCAACAGAAGCTAAGTCTAAGGGGAAGTTGTGAGCGTTGCGCTCGTGCATTACTTCCATACCCAGGTTAGCGCGGTTGATTACGTCTGCCCAAGTATTGATTACCCGTCCGCTAGAATCAATTACGGATTGGTTGAAGTTGAAACCGTTCAGGTTGAATGCCATGGTGGATACACCTAAAGCAGTAAACCAGATTCCGATTACCGGCCATGCTCCTAAGAAGAAGTGCAGGGCGCGTGAGTTGTTGAAGCTAGCGTATTGGAAAATTAAACGACCGAAGTACCCGTGTGCTGCTACGATGTTGTAGGTTTCTTCTTCTTGACCGAACTTGTAACCGTAGTTTTGAGATTCGGTTTCAGTTGTTTCACGAACCAAAGAAGATGTTACCAAGCTTCCGTGCATTGCACTGAACAGTGAACCACCGAATACACCTGCTACACCCAACATATGGAAGGGGTGCATCAAGATGTTGTGTTCTGCTTGGAACACTAACATGAAGTTGAAGGTTCCACTGATTCCCAGGGGCATACCATCAGAGAAGCTTCCTTGTCCAATCGGGTAGATTAAGAATACTGCGGTTGCTGCTGCTACAGGTGCAGAGTAGGCAACACAGATCCAAGGACGCATTCCTAAGCGGTAGGATAATTCCCATTCACGACCCATGTAGCAGAATACACCGATCAGGAAGTGGAAGATTACCAACTGGTAAGGGCCACCGTTGTACAGCCACTCATCGAGAGAAGCTGCTTCCCAGATGGGGTAGAAGTGTAAACCGATGGCGTTGGATGAGGGAACAACTGCACCAGAGATGATGTTGTTTCCGTACATTAAGGAACCGGCTACGGGTTCACGGATTCCGTCGATGTCAACCGGGGGTGCTGCTACGAAGGCGATGATGTAGCAGATGGTTGCAGTTAACAAGGTGGGGATCATCAACACGCCGAACCAGCCGATGTACAGGCGGTTGTTGGTGGATGTTACCCAGTTGCAGAACTGCGCCCAAACGTTGGCGCTTTCGCGTTGCTGTAAGGTTGTTGTCATGTTAGGTATGATTGCTATGTATTTTTCGAGGTTCGTTTGGTATCTATGTCTACTACATTAACGGCTTTATTACGGTTTGTAAAGTCTTTTAACAACAGGGTTTCTGATAGCTTTGATAAGCTGGGCTAATCAATAACGGTCGTGATTCCCGATGACAACGATTGTATTGACAACGTATACACAAAGCGTTAGGGTATAAATAGGCTTTTGTGAGTCTCTCAATCTAATACCGATTATGTCACCATCAGAATTTGAAACCCAAGCGGGTCAAACCCGTGACGTGACCATTAATATTCGAGCCAAACAGAATCAACGAGATTTAATTGATCATGCGGCTCAAATTAAGGGAAAAAGTCGCTCTGAGTTTATGCTCGAAGCTGCTTATGAAAAAGCCCAAAACATTCTTTTAGATCAATGTTTTTTTGGTTTAAATGAAGTCAGATTTCAAGAATTTTTAGATCGGCTAGATGAACCCCCAACCCTCAATCATCAATTGCAGCAATTGTTAACAACTAAGCCACTGTGGGATTAAATTCAGAATCAAACCGAATTACCCCGCCAGAAAAACTCAATTCATCTCATCAAATTGATAACTTTGATTCCGGCAATCATCAACTGAATGACTGGCTGAAAAAACGTGCTTTGAAGAATGAGTTAGAGGGAGGTTCACGCACTTATGTTGTTTGCGTTGGCAATGTCGTCATTGGATATTATTGTCTTGCTAGTGGGGCGGTAGCACAAACCATCGCAACAGATCGAGTTCGCCGTAATATGCCTGATCCAATTCCCGTGATGGTGATTGGCAGACTCGCAGTTGATCGGCAATGGCAAGGGAAAGGGATCGGTCGGGGTTTACTCCGAGATGCAATTCTTCGGACTTTACAAGCTGCTGAAATTGTCGGCATTCGGGCAATTCTTGTTCAAGCTATTTCTTTAGAAGCGAAACAGTTTTATGAGAATTGTGGATTTACGGTTTCACCCATTGAACCAATGATTCTGATGATAACCGTTAAAGATGCCATTTCTGCACTAGGTTTGTAAATTTTAATAAAGTATGACAAATCTAAAGAATCTAACGATTGAATACAATTTCAACTCTTACCTGAAATTTATTTATAATAAACGAAGATGGGAATACAAATTTCAATTTCTGATTCTGTTCTACAAGCAATTCGTTTACCTGAACAGCGTATTGAACAGGAATGGCGAGCGGATGATACAGAAGAAGCGATTGAAGGAATTAAACAAGGATTAGAGGATTTTGAACAGGGACGGTTTCGAGATTTTGAGCAATTTGCTGAAGAACAATATAACAGATCGTTGTAATTATGCAGTTAGAAGATTATTTAGAATTTATTAATCCTAATGAAATTCGTCTCAAAGGTCATCGTATTGGCATTGAGGATATTATCAAATATTATTTGGATGGATACACCCCAGAACAAATTTTACAAGAGCTACCTACCCTCAACCTTGAAAAAATCTATGCTGTGATTACCTATTATTTACAAAATCGTTCGGCGATGGATGCTTATCTATTGCGGTTATGGAAACAGCGAGAACAACATTATCAAGAGTTTATCACTCATCCTTCACCTTTAAGGCAACGTTTACAAGCGGTTAAGCAGCAACGAGAACAGGAGAAATTAAAACATGAAAGTTCGGTTTCTCCTTGATGAAAATTTGTCCCCAAAATTGAAGTTAGCGGTACAACGTTTTAGATTGACGAGTTTGACTGTTAATTGCAATTGCACAGGCTGTAGATATAAGATTTCGTGTTGCTTGAGATTGAGGAGTATAGTGTGTCGAATCTCCTTCTACAACCCAATAGTTATGTCTACAGCTAATTGTTGCATCTATTCTTTCGCTATCCAGATAATATGTCGCAGTTATGAATAACCCAGTACCTGCTGGTGTGCCTCTTGAGACAGAATCAGTATCGAGAGTCAGGGTTTCTCCGGTGGAAGCTGTACCAAGAACTACCATTTCAGCTTGGGCAGGTTGCAAGACAAAAGGAGCTAGGAGAGCGATCGCTAAACCTATCAATCTAAATTTATTCACGAATTTTCCTCTAAGTAATGTATATACGGTAGTGATACCTAAAAATGATATCAGGGTAGCTCTGACACCTGAAATAAGAGGAGGAGCCTCTATCATATATTCCCAGGCTCCTGCTTGGGAACGAGGTGAAAACAAATATAAAATCTACACTTATAAAAAGAATAGTGTAGATTGATTGCTATTAAAAATTAAATAATTGATAAGTAAGAATTTATTCAATTATTCATCCCAACATCTCTTGTGGCCATCAACGTATTTGCAAACCAACTTCCCGACAATCAAATGTTTCTTTATTTCATTCTTCTGTGAGTTATAAGTGTATGTATTGCTTACAGATACACTAGGTGTTAGATTCAAGGATGGACTTGCCAATACAGGTAAAACATTGCTTACAACAAGCAAAATGATTAAAAGGGAAAAGGAAAAAATTGTTGCTAATTTTTTCATGACTTTTTCTCTCCAACTGGATTTCTGAAACAACTGACTTGTTTTATTATATAAGAGTATTTTAGATGTAACAATCCTAATAAGTAACATTAAGTCAGTAGTTTTATAAAGTTTTTTATCAATTTATCGAGGATAGACTTGCCAAAGTACGGAAAAGTACGATAAATTAAGATAACCTTAAGCCAGACTTCACCCCCAACTCAATCTATGACTACTGAGGAACTCTTACATTGGGCGGATGACATTGTATTTACCAAAACAGGAAAACACCTCGATTCTGTAGAAATGGCTATCTTAGAAGGAACTTGGCAAGGATTAAAATATGAAGAAATTGGGAAAAGTTGCTATCGGAGTAAGTCCCATGTTAAAAATATAGCTTCCGAATTATGGAAGACTCTATCGGATTTGTTAGGAGAAGATATCAATAAAATGAATGTTCGCTCTATTTTAGAAAGAAAAGCAGTATCTAATATTTACAATTACGGTGAATCTTTGGAGATAGTTAGTAGTTATATTAATAGCCCTATCAATATTTATGGAGAAAAGATGCGATATTCAGAAGATACTAGACAGCGATCGCAATCTCCCTCAGAAACTTCACCAACCCAAAATCAATCAACAATCATCAATTTAATAGACGCACCCGAATTAACTACCTTTTACGATCGCACCTCAGAATTAACTACCCTCAAACAATGGATATTAGAAGATCATACTCGCTTAATTACCATTTATGGATTAAGTGGAATTGGAAAAAGTGCGATCGCCCTTAAACTCATCCAAGAAATTCATAGCGAATTTGACTATATTATCTGGAAAAGCCTTAATAACCTTCCTACGCTTTCAAGACTACAAACCGAACTTAAAGAATTTTTTTCTCAATCTCAACTCCAACCTTTATCTACAGTTATTGATTATTTTCGTAACTCTCGCTGTTTAGTAATTCTCGATGATATGCAGGATATTTTTAAAACAGGTGAATTAGCAGGTCAATATTTAGCAGAATATAAAGACTACGGAACATTTTTTAAACAAACTGTTAGAACTCCCCATCACAGTTGTATAATCCTAATCAGTTGGGAAAAACCCAGAGAAATTGCCACCTTAGAAGCTGAAAACCGACCGATTAAAACATTACACCTCAAAGGCTTAGGAGAAGAAGCGACAGAAATCCTGAGAGAAAAAGGATTAACTGATGAGCAACAATGGCTTGATTTAATCACTCGCTATCAAGGTCATCCCGTCTGGTTAAATCTAATCGCCTCAACCATATTGGAAGTATTTAATGGTAGGGTTTCCGAATTTTTAGAAGATAAAAATGATATATTTATAGGAGAGTTGTCCCCGAGTTTAGAAGTTAAGTTAGAACGATTATCACAGTTAGAAAAACAGGTTATTTCCTCATTGGCTGATCAACAGCAACCACTCAATATTTCTCAACAACTGACTGATGGGAAATTATCTAAGACAGACTTGTTGCAAGCCATTCAATCTTTAGTGAGACGGGGATTAGTGGAAAAAATATCAGAGGGAGAGCGATCGCTATTTATCCTAAATTCTATATTTCAACAATACATTAAATCTTTGTCAAACCCTAGACATGACAAAACATAATTAAACGTTTAGTGACCAATAGAGAACTCTTTTGATTGTAGCTCATCATCCGTCGATATTTAGCAATCAACAGTAATAACCTAGCTCAGAGCCATACATAAACAACTAAAAACGCCCCCCTGATGGAG
>NZ_LATL02000188.1 GCF_000972705.2 Limnoraphis robusta CS-951
TTGTTTAACCTTATCCGAATTTCCAGTATCTTTTGAATCTTTCAGGTCTAAATTGAAGCGAAAGAAAGCCGCTCTGTGAATGGGTTCAGCTTCACCTAAATCAACCCATTGCGGTTCACCAGAAGATTTAAGAATATAAGCCGCATAATGAGGTTTTCCCTGTCTATTTCCGGGCGTAGCTTTAGCATCAAACGGTTGATAGAATACAAATTCAACTAACGCTGCATCTTCGGGAATTAACTGTTGTACCGCTTCAATGGTAACAGCTTGAGAAAAGGTTCTAAATTCTGCACTACGACGAGAAAGTTCAGCTTCGAGTTGTTCTGATTTCTCTCTTAAATTGGCAACCTGTTGACGGTATTGTTCATCGGGGATATTTTCAGGCTTATTATAAATCAAAGTCGCGAGTTGAGTTCTAACCGTTGCTAATTCATCTAAGAGTTGTTGATTTTCTGGAGTAATATTTTCTCGTAACAGTTGTAAGTCATTGGTCATTACATCTAGAATACGACCTTTGCGACGGAGAATAGTTGTTAAAGCTAAACGAGAGGCTTCTAAGTTATTTGGTACATCTTTAATATGCAGATAAACAGCAAAATTCGTTGCGTTATAAACTGTTTTCATCGAGTCTTGTTTCTGACGTTCCGAACCCGTTGCGAGGAGAACATTCAGGTTTTGTTCTTCTACATCTAGTCCTCGACTCAAGAAGTTAATGGCTTGGGTTGTATCGCCTTGAGATAAATAAAATGATGCCAAGTTATTGAGGCTGAGTGCGACATCGGGATGGTTTTCTCCCAAGACTTTTTCACGGATAGCTAAAGAACGTTGATAAAGAGGTTCAGCTTCATTGTAGCGTCCTTGGGAGNCCTTGAGATAAATAAAATGATGCCAAGTTATTGAGGCTGAGTGCGACATCGGGATGGTTTTCTCCCAAGACTTTTTCACGGATAGCTAAAGAACGTTGATAAAGAGGTTCAGCTTCATTGTAGCGTCCTTGGGAGGAGTAGAGTCCTGCCAAGTTGTTGAGGCTGGTAGCGACATCGGGATGTTCTGTCGATAGCGCTTTCTCAAGTATAGCTAAAGAACGTTGGTAGAGGGGTTCAGCTTCATTGAAGCGTCCTTGAGACTCGTAGAGTGATGCCAAGTTGTTGAGGCTGAGTGCGACATCGGGATGGTTTTCTCCCAAAGCTTTCTCACGGATAGATAAAGAACGTTTGTAAAGAGGTTCAGCATCATTGTAGCGTCCTTGGGAGTCGTAGAGTAATGCCAAGTTATTGAGGCTGGTAGCGACAAGGGGATGTTCAGTCGATAGCGCTTTTTCATAGATAGCTAAGGAACGTTGNTCGTAGAGTAATGCCAAGTTATTGAGGCTGGTAGCGACAAGGGGATGTTCAGTCGATAGCGCTTTTTCATAGATAGCTAAGGAACGTTGGTAGAGGGGTTCGGCATCATTGTAACGTCCTTGAGAACGGTAGAGTGATGCCAAGTTGTTGAGGCTATTGGCGACATCGGGATGTTCTTTTCCCAAGGCTTTCTCACGGATAGCTAAGGAACGTTGGTAGAGGGGTTCGGCTTGGTTGTAGCGTCCTTGAGACTCGTAGAGTGATGCCAAGTTGTTGAGGCTGGTAGCAACATTGGGGTGTTCAATTCCCAAGGCTTTCTCAAGTATAGCTAAGGAACGTTGGTAGAGGGGTTCGGCTTGGTCGTAGCGTCCTTGAGACTCGTAGAGTGATGCCAAGTTGTTGAGGCTATTGGCGACATCGGGATGTTCTAGTCCTAAGACTTTCTCACGGATAGCTAAGGAACGTTGATAAAGGGGTTCGGCTTCAGCGTAGCGTCCTTGAGAACGGTAGAGTCCTGCCAAGTTGTTGAGGCTGGTGGCGACAAGGGGATGTTCTGTCGATAGCGCTTTTTCATAGATAGCTAAGGAACGTTGATAAAGAGGTTCTGCTTCTGCGTAGCGTCCTTGGGAATGGTAAAGTTCTGCCAAGTTGTTGAGGCTGGTAGCAACATTGGGATGGTTTTCTTTCAAGGCTTTCTCAAGTATAGCTAAGGAACCTTGCAAGAGGGGTTCTGCTTCTGTGTAGCGTCCTTGGGAACGGTAAAGTTCTGCCAAGTTGTTGAGGCTGGTGGCGACATCGGGATGTTCAGTTCCCAAGACTTTCTCACGGATAGCTAAAGAACGTTGGTAGAGGGGTTCTGCTTGGTTGTAGAGTCCTTGGGAACGGTAGAGATCTGCCAAGTTGTTGAGGCTAAGTGCAACAGAGGGATGTTCGCTTCCCAAGGCTTTCTCCCAGATAGATAAAGAACGTTTGTAAAGAGGTTCCGCTTCAGCGTAGCGTCCTTGAGACTGGTAGAGTGATGCCAAGTTGTTGAGGCTGGTAGCAACAGAGGGATGTTCAGTTCCCAAGGCTTTTTCGTCGATAGCTAAGGAACGTTGGTAGAGGGGTTCGGCTTCATTGTAGCGTCCTTGGGACTCGTAGAGTAATGCCAAGTTGTTGAGGCTGGTAGCGACAAGGGGATGTTCTGTCGATAGCGCTTTTTCATAGATAGCTAAGGAACGTTGATAAAGGGGTTCGGCTTTATCGTAGCGTCCTTGAGAACGGTAGAGATATGCNGTCGATAGCGCTTTTTCATAGATAGCTAAGGAACGTTGATAAAGGGGTTCGGCTTTATCGTAGCGTCCTTGAGAACGGTAGAGATATGCCAAGTTGTTGAGGCTGGTGGCGACATCGGGATGGTTTTCTCCCAAAGCTTTCTCACGGATAGCTAAGGAACGTTGGTAGAGGGGTTCAGCTTCATCGTAGCGTCCTTGGGAGGAGTAGAGTCCTGCCAAGTTGTTGAGGCTGGTAGCAACATTGGGATGGTTTTCTCCCAAGGCTTTCTCAAGTAAAGCTAAGGAACGTTGGTAGAGGGGTTCAGCTTCATCGTAGCGTCCTTGGGAACGGTAAAGTTCTGCCAAGTTGTTGAGGCTGGTGGCGACATCGGGGTTATTTTCTCCTAAAATTCTCTCTTGTATTTCTAGAACCCTTTCTGCTATGGGTATTGCTTCGTTATATTTGCCTTGTTGATAGAGTTGAATAACCTGTTGTTCGAGTCGTTTTGCTTCTTCGAGTTCATCAGACTGTTGAACGACAGCAGAATTTGTCTGTCCGATAACAGGAGGTATTGCCGTTAATAGTCCAGAACATCCAATAACAACAGTTAGCCAAAGAAAGGGTTTGAGGGGTGTTCGCTTCATCGGGTAGATAGTCACGCCAAGTTCATTATCACTTATGTCTGAGGGGTGTTGAGTTATGCAGTTTTGGGTTTGACCTCTCCCCCTAACCCCCTCTCAATGAAGGCGAGGGGGAATAATTATTCAGGGGAAAACTCACCTAAAAAAACACTAAAATTACCTCTTTGTGTCTTGGTGTCTTTGTGGTTTTTATAACTTCAACTCACCTAAAAAAACACTAAAATGACCTCTTTGTGTCTTTGTGGTTTTTATGGCTTCAACTCACCTAAAAAAACACTAAAATGACCTCTTTGTGTCTTTGTGCCTTTGTGGTTTTTATAACTTCAACTCACCTAAAAAACACTAAAATTACCTCTTTGTGTCGAGCGTCTCGAGCGTTGTTTTTATCACCTTTATTCTATTACTCCCCTCGCCAATCCCCCCTGCCCCCCTTAGAAAGGGGGGTGAGAAAGGGGTTAGGGAGAGGTCATCTTTTAAGGGGTTAAAAAAGGCAGATGTTCACCGGGTAAGGATTGTAATTTTGATAATTCTCCCTGAAGTTTGAGTTGACCTTCATCTAATAGAATAATCCAGTCTGCTTGATTAATAACTCGGGGTCTATGGCTAATTAAAATGGTTGTTTTTCCTTGTCGTTGTTGCAGGAGTCGATAGAGAATTTCGCTTTCACTCAGAGGGTCTAAACTAGCGGTTGATTCGTCTAAAATTAAGATAGAAGGATTTGTTACAATAGCCCTCGCTATGGCTAATCTTTGGCGTTGTCCGCCGGAAATACTCGCCCCAAATTCGCCTAAAACGGTTTGATATTTTTCGGGAAGTTGACTAATAAATTCATCAGCACCCGCAATTTGACAGGCTTGTACAATGGCTTCAAAAGGAATTCCGGGGTGTCCTAACTGGAAATTTTCGATAATCGAACGACTCCAAAAATGAGCATCTTGAGGAACTAAAACCACTTGTTGACGCAGACAGTCGAGGGATAAATCTTGTTGATTGTAGATGCCTAATCTAATATTACCCGATTGTAGGGGATATAAACCTGCAATCAGTTTGGCTAGGGTACTTTTTCCGCAACCTGAACGTCCTATTAAAGCAATGGTTTTACCGCCGGGAAAGACGACTGAAAATTTATCGAGTAAATTGACTTGTCCGCCGTAATGAAAGGTGATATTATGACAAGTAATGTCCGCATTTGGGGGAATATAAGCAGAGGGTTTTTTGTCGGTTTCCAGGCTTTCGGAAGGGGCATCAATCACATCCGCTAACCGTTGTGTAACCGTTTGCACCCGAGTCAGATCATCGGTAAACCGAACGATAGAGTTGACAAAAAGAGTGACGTTGCGTTGCAAGGTTAAAAAGGCTAAAAGTTGACCAATACTGAGGGTATTTGTCATCACAATACGACTTCCAAACCCCAGCAAAGCGACACCACCGACTCCACTGACGAACCCGGAAAACATCTCATTGAGAATGCCGATTTGAGTGGTGCGAAAGGCGAGGTTAGCTTGTCGTCCGAAACGAGTTTGTAACTCTTCCCAAAATTGCGCCGTGCTGTTTGTGGTTTTGAGGGTGAGAGATCCTTTAAAGGTTTCGACTAAAACGCCTTGAGTTTCGGCTTCTACTGCAAATAAATTGCGAGTTTTTTGTCGAAGCGTTGGCAGTAACACGAGAGTCGATAAAACCATTAATCCTCCGATGATCATCGCTAGAATTGTCAGAGGGACGCTATAAATTAGCATGACCATTAGAGAAATAATTGCCACTAAAAGCTGACTGGGTAAACTGACAATAAATTGGGAGATAAATTGATTGAGTTCTTGAATATCTTTGAGACGACTAACAATATCACCGCCACGATGGGTTTCGTAGTAACTGAGGGGAAGATGCAACATTTTTCGCCCAAATTCCATCACCAACCCCAGTTCTAAACGTTTAGCAAAGTGAACAATCAGGTTAGATTGTACTAAGCCCAAAGCGCTACTAAATAGGTTGATCATCACGACGGCAATTATAATAGATTGTAGAAGTTGCAGATCTTCCCTCACCAAAACTTCATCGGTAATAATTTGAATTAAAAAAGGAGAACCGAGAGAGAGTAAACCGAGAACAATATTAATCGCCAAAACTTCTGTTAAAATTTGACGATAAATCCAACTGCGTTTTATCCAGCGCCATAAATGGGTGACTTGATCGCTAGTTTGGAGAAAAAATCGTTCTTGATCCGGTTCAATTAATAAACAAACCCAGTCATTCCATCCTGCGGTTAATTCTTCTTTGGAAAGCTGAAGAATTCCCACAGCCGGATCAGCAATAATATATTTTTGGCGTTGGTAGCCGTACAAAACAACCCAATGATAGCCTTTCCAATGTATAATTAATGGCAGAGGAACTTGATCAATTTCGTCTAAAATATTAGCAGCAGCGCGGACAGGTCGAGCGTTAAACCCAACGGCAACGGCACCTTGTTGGAGTCCCAGTAGAGTGGTTCCTTGTTGGTTTGTGCCGGATGCTTCTCGTAAATGGGGAAGGGTGAATGTGCGTCCATAATATTGGGCGACAGAAGCCAGACAAGCGGCACCGCAATCTTCTTCACTGTGTTGTAAGACAACGGGATATTTCATTTTAATACTGATATCACGTAAAAAACACCCGCAACTGGACGGGTGTATTGGCAGGACTAAGTATCAAAACTAGAGTGCTACAGTATACAGCATCTCACAGGAAATTAGTAGCAATAACGGGCAGATCCGCTATGGTAAGCGGAGGCGTAGTGATAGTCGTAGGAGGCTTTTTTGTAATAGTAGCTTGATGGCTGGTAGGAATCGTAGTAACAATAGCGATTACCGCCATTGATGCTGGAAGATTCTTCTTTAGAGAGGTCAGTAAACAGTTGTTTAGTTTTGTTTTCAGCCATAATCAATGTCCTCGAAACAACGGATAGACTGTGCTTTTATTGAACTCGACTCAGACTGCAAACCCCCGGAGGTTGATCCCCAGATTGACGCAGGTCTGAGAAGTTGCGACTATGTTAACAGGTAAATTCCGAGATTTCTAGTAGGATTGCTCAAATTCGCGTTAAGATTTGTCAGAATAGTCAGCTTCTCCCGTTAAATCGAAGATTATAACGGGAGCTTGCGGAGAAACACTGGACTCCAAGCGGTAAGCAAGCTGAATAGCCCACCGAGTTCTTTGACGTTACACACTTCCTTGTACCACAGAGCGCAAGGACTCCCTGTTTGACCCAACCAGTTGTTGGGAATCGCGGCAAAGAATGGGCGAGGTGTAGTTGGGAATCCAACAAGTACAGTTAACTGGATTATCTCCAATGTTTAACAANAGTTGTTGGGAATCGCGGCAAAGAATGGGCGAGGTGTAGTTGGGAATCCAACAAGTACAGTTAACTGGATTATCTCCAATGTTTAACAAACGTGTACCCGTTCTCAATCCCGATGGCTCACCAGTGATGCCTACCAAAGCATCTAGGGCAAGGCGTTGGGTTAGAGATGGCAAGGCAAAAGTAGTACAGAACGACTTACAGGTATTCTGCGTTCAGTTACTAGAAGAACCGACAGGGAGAGAAACCCAAGATATTAGTCTTGGTATTGACCCAGGTTCGTGTTTCACAGGTGTAGCCGTTCAGTCCAAACGAGACACATTGATTGGATTAAACTTGAACTTACCCAAAAAGCGGGTTCAAAAACGTCTAGAGGAAAGGAGAGTTTTACGAAGAACTCGACGTGGGCGACGGATTAAAAGAAGCCTGCTATTCAAAAAACGCAACCACAGACAAAAGCGGTTTGATAATCGTCGGCAATCTAAATTACCTCCCAGTATTCGAGCTAACAAGCAACTGGAACTGAGAGTTGTAGACGAATTGCGGCAATTGTATCCCATTGCCCACGCATACATAGAACGACTTAATAAGTCTGATAGTCCGGGCTTTACAGTCGCAGCACAAGGTCAAACATTCCTAATTAAAGAACTAGGAAAATATTTTCCAGTTGCATTAGTGAAGGGATGGGAGACATCAGGGACAAGGGAGTGGTTGAAACTTCCTAAGTCAAAAAACAAAGCCGAACAGACCCCCAATGCTCATGTATCGGATGCCATAGCTCTAGCATCTAGACACTTCATCCGATACACACCTAATACGACTGGTTTTCAGACCGGATACCAATGGAAGGGGGTAATTCAGGTGACGCCTTTTACCTTTGGCATCGTAGAACGTCTTCCTTCAAGACCCCGTAAAATGCACGACTTAACTGTTCAAAAAGGTGGAGTCCGTGATACTTATGGTGGGTTTGATGGAACGCATTCTTTCAAAAACGGGGACTACGTTGAATACAAAACTAAGCGTTCTACCCTCAAGGGTTATATCAGTGCNAGAACGTCTTCCTTCAAGACCCCGTAAAATGCACGACTTAACTGTTCAAAAAGGTGGAGTCCGTGATACTTATGGTGGGTTTGATGGAACGCATTCTTTCAAAAACGGGGACTACGTTGAATACAAAACTAAGCGTTCTACCCTCAAGGGTTATATCAGTGCCAACGATTTGTATCAGTTTTTTCCGAAGAAAAAGAGACTAAAACAAGGAGTAAGCGACAAAAATACTTGTTTACTTCGCTATTCAAGTCACCTAGTTGTAAACCTACATAAAGGACTGGCATTCCTCTCCCGTTAAATCGAAGATTATAACGGGGGTCTCCTGCCAGAGAAAAGATGAATTTTGAACAAAAGTTCACAGATGGGCAACCTCAATCTTAGGGATTGGATAAAACCCCCGCACTATGGCTTCCAACTAACACCCGATGGAACTTCAACCCTTTGATAGTGATGACTTCTTACCTCCGATTAGTCCCTGGACTCATTGGGGAGGGATAATACTATTAGGAACTTTTGGTGTTGTAGTTGTGTTGGCAGGTATTATTCGCTATACTCCCACTGTTAGAGTGCCTGTCATCGCCCAACCGGGAGGGGATATTGAACTGGTTCGATCAGCCACGAGCGGAATTGTAGAGCGCATTGTGGCGCAGGAAAATCAACCGATAGAACAGGGAGAAGTGATTGCTTATGTGGATCAGTCTCTGCTGTTAAAGCAAAAGCTGAATCTCCAAGATCGAGTCTCTCAATTTCAACGAGAACTCAATCAAGTCGAACAATATGTGAGCAACCTCGATGAACAAATTTTGACGACGTTAAAATCTAAAGTTTCTCGCGCCTCGCGTCAAAAGCTGGATGATGTGTCGGTAGAGTCGGCGGTGATTGAGTTAACCAAATCATCTCCAGAAGTCGCTCAAGGCTTCGCTCAAGAACGACGAACACTTCTCAAACAACGATGGGAGATCGAAAAACAGTTTGTTCAGTCTCAAAGACAGCTAGAACAGGTGACAAGTCTAATCGGACATGAGGCGATCCGCGCCCCGATAGCAGGGACGATTATTCAACTTGATCTCCCTAACCCTGGTCAAATTGTGGAGTCAGATGCAATTATTGCTCAGATGGTTCCGACTCGAGTTCCTCTAGTGTTTACAGCTTGGGTAGCGGAGCAGGATATTTCCCGCATCGAAATNCGATAGCAGGGACGATTATTCAACTTGATCTCCCTAACCCTGGTCAAATTGTGGAGTCAGATGCAATTATTGCTCAGATGGTTCCGACTCGAGTTCCTCTAGTGTTTACAGCTTGGGTAGCGGAGCAGGATATTTCCCGCATCGAAATTAATCAACAGGTTAATTTGCAAATTGCTGTTTATCCTTTTCGAGAATATGGTATTCTAAAAGGAAGGGTAAAACGAATCTCCCTCAACGGCACTACCCCTCAAGCCTCTGCTCGTCAAACGTCCAAAGCGTATTACGAAGTTCTCATTCAACCCGAAGGAGCTGATTTGGTGAAAGGCGATCATCGATACAGGATCTATTCAGGAATGAAGGGAACGGCTGATATTCTGGTTACTCAAGAGACAGTCTTGAGTTGGATTTTGAAGAAAGCCCAATGGGTGAGTAACTATTAAAAACCGAGCAAGAATCCCCCCGAATCTAGAGGGGATTGGGATGAGAGCGAGGCAGAGAACTCTGTAAAGTATCGCCCGTTTTGGATGCTAGAAGTCTCAGAATTTCTAGAAAGATACGGCTCTGCCAACAGCAAAAATTCGATGCTGATGTTTTCGGAACCAGCCTTCCGAACCTGAAAGCACCGATCCAAAGGGCAAGCTAACATAGCATCCGTATAAATCTGCCTGAGACCACAGGCTGGCATTGGCGGATGAAACCAGAAGCTGAATCCCCTAAATGGGGGTTGAGTCTGTGAAAATCCTGAAGTCAAAGATAGAGTTTGATAACTTCATCTAATCCCTGACCTCAAGTGTTGAAATGATCACAGAGGAATTCTATGCTGAGATGGAATTGTTGCGGAGAAATTTAAGGAAATTTAATTTTTGTGCCGAAAATAACACAATTTGAAATGAAGTATGTTAAGGTATGAAATTAGTAGCCACCTTCCCCCAAAAATCCACGATTTATGCGTAGGTAAACTCTCAACCACTCACACTTAAGCATCGGGAAGAACAACAAAAAACCTAAGATTTAAACAACTAAAGAGGTATTATGAGCCAACAGGTTATACACCAGATGGAGAAACTACAACGTCAGGTGCATTCCCTCGTTAAGTCTGATCTAATTAAGCCCACAGATAGCCTTTGGAAGATTGCATTTCTCTATGGCGCAGAGTGGGAGTATTGGAAACGAGAACTTTTAGAGTTTGGTTTTTCCATGCAAGATCCGATTAGCGAACTCCTAGCCGTAGAAGGTTGGGACGAAGACTAAATCTAAAGCATCTCAACATCAATCAATCGCCAATTGTTAACAGGGTGTTGGGATGTCGTTAAGTCTTTTGAAATCGTCAATGATCACGAGCATTGAGACTGATTCATCCATTCAGGCAAGCTTGCAGGGCATCACAGAGGTGTTGAGCATTAGGATAGCGATCGCGAGGTCGATGTTCGGTGACTTTTTCAATCACCATCCGCAGTTGAGGGGTAATGGTGGGAACGCTTTCCAAATTAAAGCCATAGCTACTGCCTCGTTTGCCATAAAAATTTAGGGGACTTTCGGCGGTTAACAAAAAAATCAGGGTTGAACCCACTGCATAGAGATCAGAAAGCGTCAGAGGCTGTCCTCGGTCCTGTTCTGGGGCGCTATATCCCTCCGCACCGATGCGGGTTCCGGGAGGAGTTCCAATCTCTTTAACCGCCCCAAAATCAAGTACAACGATGCGCTGATCTCGACTTCGCAAAAGCAAATTCGCGGGTTTAATATCTCGGTGAATGATCGGCGGATCTTGAACATGAAGATAGCTTAACACCTCACAGGTTTGCATCATCCAATGGATCGCCTGTTGGGGTGTAACAGGCCCGCGCTGCTGTACGATCTTCTCTAAATCTTGACCATGAATCATTTCCATCGCCAAATATTTCTTCCCCCCTTCCACAAAAAAATCGTAAAACCGAGGAACTCCCCCATGATTTAACGCTTTCAGGGTTCGGGCTTCTCGTTCAAACAGTTCTTGGGCTTTGGCTATTTGTGCCATATCTGCGTTCATTTCCTTGAGAACAACCAAAGTTGGAATTTGGGTATTACTAGAACCTGTCAAGCCCAATTTCGGATTCCAAGCGATCGCCGTCGTTCCCATTCCGCCCTGTCCTAAAGTCCGCAGAACTTGGTAATTGCGGATGATTCGCTCAACATGAGTCGGTTGACCACAGTGAATACAAAATAAATTGTTCGGTGGATTTCCCGCATGAGTACAGCCGGAAGAATTGGCGATAGAAACCGGACGAATAACTTGCCAATTTAGTTGTAGCAGAGGCCCGCCCTTGGCTAACTCAATAAAAGTCCCCTCCGTGATCACAGCTTGAGAGGTTAAAACCCCATTGACAAAGGTGCCATTTGTTCCTTTATTGACTAACATCCATTTGATCGGATCATCACTCAGTTTGCGAAGTTGCAAATGATAACGAGACACCAACGGATCAACAATCACAACTTGATTGTCTGAAGCCCGTCCGATCTCAATCACAGATTGATCCTCAAATTTCCACTGCCTTTGAGGAGTTTTATACTGTGGATCAAGTAGCGTCAACGTCAGTACATCAGCCATTTTAGAAGACTCAGGCCGAACATCTGTTCACTATTGGACTCGAACTTTTGCCAAACTCGTATTGCGGTAATAGTGCATGAGAATTTGATAATAGGTGTATCCGGCTCTTGCCAAATTATAAGCCCCCCATTGACTCAAGCCTACACCATGCCCAAAACCCCTGCCAACTACGGTAAAATTTGTAGAATTGGGTTGGCGGTTGACCCGAAACCGAGTGCTTCTCAGTCCTAAAGCTTCGGCGATCGCTTCTCCCGTCATCGTTCGAGTCCCGCCCTCCCCGACGACTTTCATTGACAAAATACTTCCAAATGCCGTTGTGCGTTCCGGTGTCATTGAGACAATTTTACCCACTCCAGAAAGGCGCCCAGACAGTTCAGCTTGAGAAAACGTCTTCGTCCATTCAAACACGGGTGAACCCTTGTCATAGTCCGGTACGCCCCGCAAATAAGGCAAGGCATCATCCCAAACATCCTCCACATTTTCCGTATGTCCCCCCGAGGAGGAATGAAAGGCTGCTAAAATCATTTGACCGTTATAGGTTAAGACTTGTCCGGCTGTCGCCCTGACTGCGGCTTGAGTGCCGCCCGACTCGGTTGCTAACCCTTTATAAACCTGAGAACTTTGGTCATCCCCTAAATCATAAACCCCATTACTGCGTTCTCGCTGGTAAAGGGCGTAGGTTCGGGCGGCTACCGCTTGGGCTTTCAAGGCTTCGAGTGGCCAACCGCCATCCATTTCGGCCCCTAACACGCTGTAAAGGTATTGTTCGAGATCGACATAGTTAACTGCGGTGATCCCGCCATTTCGCGGAACTAATAACACCCGTCCCCGATACCAGCCTTCAGCGATCCAAACATGACCATTTCCGGTGGGTTCGATCCAGAGTTGACTTCCTTTCCATTGACCCAAAGAAATGTTTCCTGAGTTGGGTTTTGCAATTAACCCCCCTTGGGGAGAAATTTGTCCTAAAGTTTGACCATTGGCATTACGGACAACGGCTTGGGTTGAACTCCCGACTTTCACCTGATCGGCTTCTTGAGTGACAGCAACACGCAACAACACAGCCGCCTGGGCGGGTGCAACCATCAACAACCACAACAGCAGGGAAACCCAGCCATATTGTTTAATTCGTCGCAGGGGATAAATTACAAGACCCGTCAAAAATAATCCAGAGTTCATCATCTAAGATCTGAGAGTTGTATTCTGTGGGTACAGCAACCCCTATCTTACCGAACACTTCGCTGAAATATTCTAACCCCTTCGAGAAGAATCTCCACCTGTAGTCAAATGGTTAGAAATGACCATCTTTTTCAGTTTGAATTTTTTGCAGTCACCTTCAAGATTCTATGGCAAATCAGTCGGTTGTGAATAAAGTTCACGAAAACACTTGACAGGTTTGTGAATTCCGTTCACAATAGATTTGTGAATAAAGTTCACACCAAAATCTGCTATGAAAAATCATGCAAAATGAT
>NZ_LATL02000189.1 GCF_000972705.2 Limnoraphis robusta CS-951
TTCTAATGCTAGAATAACTCTACTGGCAGGGTATTCAACCAGTTGAAAAACCCAGCATCTAATCGATGCAATGAACCTTGAAAACTTAAGGTACGGGGTTCTTGCTCTGAATGCTTTGGCCATATAAAACCTTAAAGCACCAAGTACAGAGAATCAAGCATTTTTTCTCAAGTACGGTAGGGCATACCGAAACTATCTCTGAAATGGGATGAACGACTGGGGAGACTCACCCCTCTGGAGTAGGTCAGGAAACTAGCTTGCTGTAAGGGTTGTCAATGAATCAGTAATCCAAAGCCGTGAGGCTTGGAGAATCCCCTTTCTTTAGAAATGGGGAGTATGTCAATTTCCATCTCCCTCGCTTTGAGGGTTGACAAGGGAGGACGGCTTCTGATATAGTATGAATAGTATTTTTAATAATCGAGTATTGAAAGAAATATTTTTTTCGTGAATATCCCATTATAAAATAATCATACCCCTAGCCGCCCCAAAAGTCAAGAGGGTCTGCCGAAAAAAAAATCGCGAAATTTCCAGGAAAAACGAGTTTGAAGGCAGCAATCAATCAGGGGAATGGGGGTTGTGAGTAAAGAGGCGTTCCCCCGTTCCTCAAGGCCCCTAATTGTAAACTGTTTTAACTCCACATCCCCACTGGATGAATTTGTCGTCTCAAGGGTGGCGGGAGTTCTTCGGGGTTCGCAGTTTGGATCGGAGTCGGTATACTCGGAAATTGGGGGACAGAAATCGGGACTTCAGGGGTTTCACTCTCTAGGGAGGTAAACTCCAGACGCACCTTAATTTTTCCTTTTCTCCAGGTTTGTCCCGGACTCAATAGGTCACATTCAAGGCCATCACCGAAGATATATTCTTCTTCTAATTTGGCTTGCATCATTGCCAGAAATTCACTAACTTTGAACGTGCATTGAAACATTAATGCACTCGCCCCGGTGTGCAGAACATCATCATTATCTATAATATGAATTGGGTGATTCATTACTGTTTCCTGTAATCGTTTATTGAAAAGGAAAACGGAATTAGCGTTTGAATGAATGCCGTTTTCCGGTGTAAAAATTTGAACCTAAAAGAACCAACCGTAGGAATGTAAACCCTTACCTAAAAGATTAACACCTAAATAGCAAATCCAAACGACAAAAAATCCGGTTGCAGCTAAAATAGCGGGTTTGCGTCCTTGCCATCCTTTGGTAATTCGAGCGTGTAAATAAGCGGCAAAAACCAACCAAGTAATTAACGCCCAGGTTTCTTTCGGGTCCCAACTCCAATAAGATCCCCAAGCTTCATTTGCCCAAACCGCCCCAGCGATAATCCCAATGGTGAGTAATGGAAATCCCAGTCCAATAATTCGATAACTAATATTATCAATCGTTTCCGCTAAACTCAAGCGTTGGGGTGATAATAAAGCAGCCGATTTGCTATTAGTAGAACTGACTAACTCTAACAGGGCTGTTGTTCCTTTGCCGTTGGTATTGGCTGAGAGTTCAGATCCAGCATTAACAACCGTTTCAGAAGCAGTGGCGGTTAACTCGGTGGAATGATTGAGTTTATAGTGGTGGTTTCGGGAAATACGAGTTCCTAAGGAACTTCCACTCAGTTCAATCTCTTGTCCCCGTGTAATCACCAAAAAGGCGATCGCGAGTAATGAACCTACCATTAAAGTGGCATAACTGAGCATCATCACGCTAACGTGCATCATCAGCCAGTTAGACTTAAGGGCGGGAACCAAAGGTTCAGACAGTTGCATTTGAGACGGTAGCGTTAAAGCCGCAAAAGCACTAATTCCCATCGCCACAGGTGCTGTTACCACACCGACAAGCCGAGATCGGCTCATATTTTCAGCTACCAAGTGTATGGTTGTAATACCCCAAGTGAGGAAAAATAGCGACTCGTAGAGGTTACTGATGGGGAAATAACCTGCTTCTATCCATCTAGCGGCGAGTAACGCAGCGATACACAGGTTAGCGATCGTCATCGCAGCAGTTCCCAAAGTTTGCAGGTAGGGAATCCCAGGAAACGCAGCACCACTCCAGTAAACTAGCATACTGGCGAACAAGATTGCAAACGAAAGGTTATCTAACCCATTTTGCAGGGCGACTAAATCCATTAAGTGTTCTCCTGTCGAATGAACGGATCAAACCATACTCTTTTTTATCCTAGCGACTCTTGTTAACCCTGCGTCAACTAAAATTTTTCAGGACGACCCACTGACCAAAAATCTCTGGGTAGACGATGTGAACGTAGTTTGACATCCTCTCCGTCGTAAACAACGGAGATTCCAAACATCACTGTTTGGGTTTCCTCTTTCGTTGAGTTGACTTACTCGGTTGGGTTTCCCCACTCAAGCAGAGATCAGTCTCTCGGGAGGCGTTGATTTCCGTCTGCCCGACGGTATTTGATAGCTGTTTAAGTGCAGATTTTAAAATGTTTTTGGCGGCATTTTCATCTCGGTCACTCGTGTATCCGCAATGAGGGCATTTATGAGTTCTCGTACTGAGAGTTTTGACAACCTTTTCACCGCAATTTGAGCAGTTTTGAGAAGTATATGCGGGTTCAACAGCAATCACCGGAACCCCATAAATTCTCCCAAAATACTCCAGCCATTCTCTAAATCTGTACCAAGCAGCATCATTAATTGATTTGGCTAGATGATGATTTTTAACTAAATTGCGTATCCGTAGGTTTTCAATCGCTACCAAGTCGTTAGACTGTATGACGTGTTGGGCCTGTTTACAAACCCAATCATTACGTCTGCGTGAAACCTTGAGATGCGCCCTACCTAACCGATTCCTGGCTTTTTTACGGTTTTGACTTCCCTTTTTTTTTCGAGATAATCGACGTTGTAGCTTTTTAATTCGTCGCTCATCTTTTCTTAGAAAACGGGGATTCTCTACCTGTATCCCGGTGGAATCAGTGTAGAAATAGTTAAGACCTACATCAAGCCCTGTTTGTTTGTTACTGAGTTCTTTGTTTTCCTCCCTTTCATGGTCTATCAAAAATTGAGCATAATACCCATCGTGTCTTCTAATCACCCTAACTCGTTTAATTTGTTGGAGTTGATAGAAGTGCAAGTCTCGACTACCCCAAAGCTTAAATGTACCTGCTTGAAACTTATCGGAAAAGGTTAAATAGCGTCTATCTTCTGAAAGTTTCCATCCCGATGTTTTGTATTCAACAGATGCTCGGACTTGAGATTTTTTAAACTTTGGAAATCCTTTTTTCCCCGGTATTTTTTGCCGACATTTTTGATAAAATCGTTCAATGGATGCCCATGCTCTTTCTGCGTGGGCTTGTCGAGCCATAGAATTGAGTTTGTTTACCCAGGGAAAATCTGGATTGTCTGACAGCAGTTTGCAGTAGGCATAAGCATCGTTGCGACTTTGAACTTGACCATTTATCCATGCTTTGATGATGCTGTTGCGAACAAACCTACCAGTACGGATAGCTTCGTCTAACTTTCTGTACTGGTATTGGGTTCCTTGCAGCTTCATTTCATACACAAGCATAGATTATCGGCATCGAGCCACGATAAACTATTGTAGCACAAAAATAATCCGTCGTAAACGACCTTGCTCTAAACCTGCTTCTCTTGGTAACGCACCCTAGCAATCATTTTCAATTTTTCGTCACCCCTGTCTGCCTGTGCGTTTGTTTTTAAATTTTGCTGTTGTAGATGAGATTTTCTCGATGGATCAACTCTCAATTCATCAACATAACTTGACTGAAGTTTTACCACAAGGAAGAGTTCTGTTGGTAATTTTAGCATTCATTTCTAATCTCTGTCTGAGGTCAGATGTTTTTTGGTGAATTCAACGGTTCAATCAATAATAAGATTACAAAATATATTTTTGAGGAAACAGTAAGATGGCTTACGAAACTCTTGAACAGTTACCTGAAACTGTTAAATCTAAACTGCCTCGCGGCGCACAACAGATTTTTTTAGCCGCTTTTAATAGTGCCACTGCTGATGGCTTGAGTAAAGATGGTGCTGAAAAAATCGCTTGGAACTCTGTCAAAAATCAATATCAACAAAGTTCAAATGGTGAGTGGGAAACTATTCCTGAAGGAGGGCCAGGTCGAACATCCACAGGTACTATGCCTCACTCTTAAGTCAGATTGAAAATCAATAGATTAGTGAATGGAGTTGAGTGAATTTTACTTAACTCCATTTTATTGTTCTTAGAGTCATTTTATTTTTGATCAAGAGTTGAATCACAAGAACTCGTATTTATACGAATATCAACTGTAACTTGAAATCTTAAAATCGTTTCCAAGTTCAGCAATTGTAGGATGGTTTACAGAGAACCTCAAACCAGGAAATCTTCGTGTCTTCCTGTCTTTGTGGTTCTTCTTTCATTTTTTTAAAGAACTAACAAATTGCGGTTTAAATCTCATTTTGACCTCCTCCAGAAATCAGTGAGACAAAAGTTGCACTAACCTTTTCTATCTACAACCATATATGTCTGGAACAGTCAAGCCTATGCACTTGAGAAGCCATTTTGCGATAAAATCGACTTTATGATGAATCAACCGACGAGCCACGACATACCGCCCCATACCTGGAATCGTCCCATCGGTCTAGGTTGGGAGAAACCCTATACTGTCCGCTACAGCAGTAACCTCGATGATGGCCCCTGGCATGGGATGCCGTTAGGAGGGTTCGGGGCGGGTTGTATTGGTCGTTCATCGCGAGGAGATTTTAACCTCTGGCATCTCGATGGCGGTGAACATATTTTCCGCAGTTTACCCGCTTGTCAGTTTAGTGTATTTGAGGAAACCAACGGCAAAACTCAAGCCTATGCCCTTTGTACCGAACCGCCAGAAGATGGGAATTTGTCGGCTTGGAATTGGTACCCGGCGTCTTCTAATTCGCAGAAAACGGGAACCTATCACGCCCTTTATCCTCGCAGTTGGTTTGTCTATGAAAATGTCTTTAAAGCCCAGTTAAGTTGTGAACAATTTTCGCCAATTTGGGCAGGAAATTATCAAGAAAGTAGTTATCCGATTGCTGTTTTTGAATGGATTGCCCATAATCCTACAGATGAACCGATTACCCTCAGTATTCTCCTGACTTGGCAAAATACAATCGGTTGGTTTACCAATGCGTTAGATAAACCTCAAGTTCAAGTCCGAGATGATGGCAGTCCGGTTTATGAATATCAATCCCGTTGGGGAAATAGTGTCGGGAATTTTAATCATTTAGTAGAAGATTTTCATCGGGTTGGTTGTCTCATGTCTCGCCTGAGTGTCAGTGAAGAAGTCCGAGAAGGCGAAGGACAAATGGCAATTGCAACCATTACAAATCCGGCGGTAGAAGTCTATTATCAAACGGCTTGGAATACGGCGGGAACGGGCGAGGAAATTTGGCATTATTTTGCCCAAGATGGTACTTTATTAGATCAAGAAAGTGAACGTCCTGCCGCAACAGGTGAACAAATTGGCGTGGCTTTGGCGGTTAAGTTTACGATACGACCTGGAAAAACCCGCAAAATTCCTTTTTTCTTGGCTTGGGATTTACCTGTAACTGAGTTTGAATCTGGGGTTTGTTATTATCGCCGCTACACTGATTTTTTTGGTCGCAATGGCAGAAATGCTTGGTCGATGATTCGCACGGCGATGAAGCATTCTGATGTCTGGTTGGATAATATTAAAGACTGGCAAAATCCAATCTTAAACCGTCAAGAGTTGCCTTCGTGGTTTAAGATGGCGTTGTTTAATGAACTGTATTTATTAACCGATGGCGGGACGCTTTGGAGTGCAGCCGATGAAAATAATCCTAAAGGTCAATTTGCGGTTTTAGAATGTTTGGATTATCGTTGGTATGAAAGTTTGGATGTGCGCTTATATGGGTCGTTTGCGCTGCTTTTATTATGGCCGGATTTGGAAAAATCTGTGTTATTAGCCTTTGCACGTTCGATTTCTAAAGGTGATAAAACTCCGCGAATTATCGGTTATAATCAAGCTGAGGCGATTCGTAAAGCAACAGGCGCAACTCCCCACGATTTAGGCGCACCGAACGAACATCCTTGGGAAAAAACGAATTATACTAGCTATCAAGATTGTAATCTCTGGAAAGATTTACCTTGTGATTTTGTGTTGCAAGTTTATCGAGATTTTGTGTTAACGGGAAGTGAGGATGATGAATTTTTAAAAGACTGTTGGTTAGCTATCGTTGAAACCTTAGATTATCTCAAAACCTTTGATAAAGATGGAGATGGAATTCCTGAAAATAGCGGTGCCCCTGACCAAACCTTTGATGATTGGAAATTGCAGGGGGTGAGTGCTTATTGTGGCGGGTTGTGGTTAGCGGCGTTAGAAGCAGCAATAGAAATCGGAAACTGTTTAGAAAAGACTGAATTTTCTACATTGTTTCCCTCACTTTCAGAAACCATTTCAACTTATAAAACATGGTTAAAACAAGCAAAACCGATCTATCAAAAGCTTTGGAATGGTCAATATTATCAGCTTGATAGTGAGAGTGGTTCCGATGTTGTGATGGCCGATCAACTCTGTGGTCAATTTTATGTTAAACTGTTAGGATTAGAAGATATTGTTGCCCCAGAACGAACCATTTCAGCCTTACAAACGATTTATCAATCTTGTTTTCAAAATTTCCATCACGGTCAATTAGGGGCTGCTAATGGCGTTAGACTAAATGGCGAACCTGTTAACCCTAATGATACTCATCCGTTAGAAGTTTGGACGGGGATTAATTTTGGGTTAGCGGCGTTTTTAATTCAAATGGGAATGAAAGAGGAAGGGTTTAATTTAGCCGAAGTAGTGGTGAAACAAATTTATGAAAATGGCTTACAATTTCGCACTCCTGAAGCTATTACCGCAGCCGGAACCTTTCGGGCGAGTCATTATCTCAGGGCGATGGCAATTTGGGCGATTTATGTTGTTTGTGGGTAAAGGATCACAAAATTCTTGGAATTAGCGATCGCAATCATTATTACTTTAGCACGATAGAGACAGGATTTCAACCCCCACACTCGCAATTCTTGTCATTTTTGCGATCGCTTTATTTTTTCCCAATCAGACAATTGAAATGTGAGCATTTAGCTGATGGGGTGCTAGATAGACCTTACAGGACGAACCTCTACTTCAACGTGATGGGGTTCTATTCTGTATGCCTTCAGAATTTTTTTGACTAACTTTAGTACATCCTTCGCGGATAGATTTAATTCTACATAAAGATTGGTATTGATTTTACCAGCGCACGTCAAATCTGACTGTTTTTTGGAAAAATAATTTCTTGTGCGACCAATAAACTCTTTTCGATTTGGAAAGCTTAATATAATCTCTTTATCTAGTTTGTACAATATAAAGCATAAATCTCGTAAAAAATATCTCCAACTGTTAACCTCATATTCATTCTGCTTGAACCTAAATAATGTAGGTTTAAAGTAAGTAACGTCAACGGACTGATCTAAGGTAAATACCTTAGATATTTCTAGGGGGTTGTTGAGTTGACTGGGTTCAAGGAATTGATCATCATTTTCCCAATCAAATTCCGAATCATTATTATTCTCATCATCCCAATCATCCTCGTTTTCAAGTTGGGTAATATATTCTCGAATATGGTTTCTAATTATATCCAAAGCTTGGGTGTTCTCAGAGAGTATAGTGCTTTTTTCAAAACACCTCTGTTTGAGTAGAGTCGCAGCTTCATCTAGAATACAAGACTGTAGGCTTTCAATAGCATCATCTAGGATTGATAAAGCATCTTTTATTTCATCAAGATGTGTTTCGTATTTATCATCCTTCAAGGTTTCTATAAATTCATCGCTGATAATTTTTTTATCCACCAGGTCTCCTGCGCCAACCCGTCTCTCGTTAACCAACATTAATTCTAGCATAAAACGTTATAGATGACGCTCCTATCAATCAACATTTGTTGTAACAAAATTGATAAGAATATAGTTTGCAGGCATACTGTACAGCGCAGTTCAGGTTAAATTTGAGATTTCAGGTAGTTAATCAAAGATGTACATGAAAGCAATAAAAACTTTGCATTGTGAGTTGAATGAAGTACAGTACAGACTAAAAAACCCGGTTTCTTCTACCGTGCGCGGAAAATTGGCGATGTGTATTGTTCAAGAAACCGGGTTTTTGGCGTGGTACCTCCAGACTAAAAAACCCGGTTTCTTCTACCGTGCGCGGAAAATTGGCGATGTGTATTGTTCAAGAAACCGGGTTTTTGGCGTGCTATATATAATTTATAATTTATAATTCATAATTCTGTTAAGAATCATTGGCAAACCCAACGGCTTCTATGGCGGCTTCTAAGGCAATTTCAAGATGAGTCCAATGGGTACCCCCTTGACAAAACACAATATAAGGTTCTCTTAACGGCCCATCAGCCGATAATTCTGAAGTGCTACCATCAATAAACGTACCACCAGCCATAACTAATTGGCTCTCATACCCCGGCATTTCCGCAGGAACGGGGTCGAGGTAGGAACCGACCGGAGAATACTTCTGTAAAGCCCGACAGAAGGCGATTAATTTTTGGGGTGAACCCAACTCAATCGCTTGAATAACATCCCGACGGGGTTCTAAAGGTAAAGGGTTAACCCGATAACCTAACTTGTCAAAAACATAGGCGAGTAAATGGTTTCCTTTCATCGCTTCTCCCACCATTTGCGGGGCCAAAAATAGGCCTTGAAATAACAAGCGATTTTGATCAAACGTTGCACCGCCATGACTGCCAATTCCGGGAGCTGTTAACCGACAAGCCGCCGCTTCCACTAACTCAGCCCGTCCCGCAATATATCCCCCCGCAGGCGCGATAGTCCCACCTGGATTTTTAATTAACGAACCCGCAATTAAATCAGCGCCCACCGCAGTGGGTTCTTGGGTTTCAATAAATTCCCCATAACAGTTATCGACAAAACAAACCGTGTCGGGATTTTGCTGTTTGACGATCTGGACAATTTTCTCAATTTCAGCAATAGATAAGCTGGAACGCCAGGAATAGCCGCAAGAGCGCTGAATTAGGACTAAGCGTGTTTTAGAGGTAATACCAACTTTTAAACTTTCCCAATCTATTTTTCTATCTAATTGCAGATCTATTTGACGGTAAGAAATGCCATACTCAAGAAGTGAACCTTGACTTTTGCCTCGTAAACCAATGACTTCTTCTAGAGTGTCATAGGGAGCGCCAGCAACAGCTAGCATTTCGTCCCCTGGACGCAAAACACCGAACAAAGCACAGGCGATCGCATGAGTCCCAGAGACAAACTGGACTCGGACAGCAGCAGCTTCGGCTCCCATGATTTCCGCAAACACTCGATCAAGCGTTTGACGGCCCAAGTCATCATGGCCATAGCCTGTAACTCCTGCAAAATGGTGGGTTCCGACCCGATGTTGTCGAAAAGCATCTAAAACTCGTTTTAGATTTTGCTTGACCTGACCATCGATTCCGGAAAAGATCGTAAATAGTGCCTGCTTTGCTTCATCTAGTTGTAAAATGCTACTGCTCATCACCGAACTCGCCTAACCGCGTGAGTGGTGCTTATTATGACGCAAATAGGACAGACTCGTAAAGAAAGCTCAGATTTTCATGACGATTGCAACTTCAAAAAAACTTAATCCCGAATGGAAAGTTATCATCTTTATGGTAATTCTCCACGTCGGCGCACTTTTTGCATTACTTCCGAGTAATTTTAGTTGGGCTGCGGTTGGAATTGCAGTCTTTTTACACTGGGTAACAGGGGGCTTGGGAATTACTCTAGGTTTTCATCGCCTTGTGACTCATCGCAGTTTTGAAACGCCGAAGTGGCTTGAATATTTTCTCGTGTTCTGTGGCACTTTAGCCTGTGAGGGTGGAGTGATTGATTGGGTGGGTTCACACCGGATGCATCACCTTTACTCTGACCATGAGTTAGATCCCCATGACTCTAACAAGGGTTTTTGGTGGAGTCACATGGGTTGGATGCTGTACGCTCGTCCGCCAAAAGCTGACATTGATCGCTTAACTCAGGATATCGGCAAAGATCCGGTTTATCAATTTTGTCAAGACTATTTCATTCTCGTTCAGTTTGCTTTAGGGGGTCTGCTTTTCCTCTTGGGCGGCTGGCCTTTTGTGGTTTGGGGAGTGTTTGTGCGGATTGTCGCCGTGTTCCACTGCACTTGGTTTGTTAACAGTGCAACCCACAAGTTTGGATACCGCACGTTTGATTGTGATGATGCTTCTACCAACTGTTGGTGGGTGGCTGTCCTGACTTATGGTGAAGGTTGGCACAATAACCATCACGCTTACCAGTATTCTGCTCGTCATGGTTTGCAATGGTGGGAAATTGATCAGACCTGGATGACGATTCAACTTTTACAAGCGTTGGGTTTAGCCAAAAAAGTTAAATTAGTCCCAACGACGAAGTAAGGCTGAGTACACTATTCGCTAAGACTGGGAGCTGGGGACAGTTGAATCTTGAATGAACAACATGAATCGTTATTTTTTCCCCTCTCCCTTGGGGTTTTTTTAGCTAAAAGTTGGGATTTCCCTGGACGATATATTTGACGGTTGTTAGGCTTTCTAAGCCAATTAATCCGCGCCGATATCCCACCTGATTGGACATTCCTAAAAAGATCGCATCCCCTCGATTGTGATGGCGTGAGAATCGCGGAGAAGCATTGATAAAGGTTAAGGCACTGTTGACATCTAAGGCAAATTGACGGCTCTCGCTATAGGATTCGGTTGCCAAGCAGTTGCTATGACCACTACTATATTCGTTCATCCAGGCGATCGCTTCTTCTAGACTGTCTACTCCTTTAAAAGCGATGGTTTTATTGAGGTAGGGTTGTGACCATTCTGAGGGTTCAGCCAGGGTTAGCTCGGGAAATTGTTGGACGAGGAGTTCGTCTCCTTTGAGTTCAAATCCTTCTTCACGCAGATTGTTCCAAAGTCTGACTAAGGATGAACCCTTCTGGTTGGGATCGATTAATACTTTCTCGATCGCATTAACGGGGTCAGGTTTGCTTTGATGGCTATCCAAGATCATCCATCGCGCCATTTCCACGTTGGCCGTTGCTGACCAATACAGATAGCAGTTCCCCATCGCCGAACGCAAAACAGGAACAGTCGATTGATTGACCACTTGCTGCACCAAATGGGGCCGACCATAGGGAATGATCAGATTAATATATTGGTCTTGAGTCACTAAGTCTTGAATGCTGGCTTCCTGTTCGGCGGGAAAGGCTTCTAAACAGCCTATAGGCATACCTTCTTCTTCGATCGCCGACTGTAAAGCTTGAGTGATCACTTGGTTGGAATAGTTCGCTTCACTGCCACCGAGTAAAATTAAACTATTAGCCGTTTTCATGCACAGTCCTGCCGCGATTGCACCCAATTCGGGAAAGGCTTCATACACTAACCCCACCACCCCAATCGGAATCAGTTGATAGTAGGTCTGACCCTGTTCGAGTTGATAGGAAACTCCGATGACTCGTCCGATGGGATCAGGAAGTTCTCCCAACCGTTTCAAGATTTGTACCGTTGTTTCTAGCCTTTCAGGAGTCAGCTTTAACCACTCACTCACACATTCTGAAATACCCAGTTCTCGACTGGCTTCTAAGTCTAGGGTGTTTGCTTCTAAAATATCGTTTTGCCTTTTTCTAATGGCTTCAGCCATAGCCCGTAAGGTACGGCTACGATGTTCTCCTTTCGTCTTTGCTAGTTGTATACTCGCTGTATAGGCACGACGAATAGGGTTCGTCGGCGGGGGTGAAGCACTAAAATCATCAATTATCATCTTCGCTCACCGTCTGTAAGCAAGCCAGACCATCAATGCTGGCAACATTGCCAACATTACCGCAACCATTGCCCAAAGTATAATATTGGGTCCCGGTGAATACAATGCCAAAGGTAGCCAAATTACCAATGGCACTAAGAGCATTCCTAAAGCTAGGGGTAAGTAATGAGTCCGAAAACCCGGACTGGCTCGATGCCACTGATGACCTGTCCAATGCCATGCTTGTTTATAAGGATAGTGGGTTGAGAGTTGTTCTAGAGAGTAACCGCTCTCATCTACAACAAAAATTTGCTGACAGCGATCGCAGCCAAAGGCTTCTGTCAGCGTGATCGGAACTAAGTGACCCTTCCGCCGACAGGGGCAAGGGTAATCACCGTTTAACTCGATTTTCTGGGCTTTCTGAGATGGCACAAGCAGTTATCAGATAAAGCGTTTAAGAATTACGGATTTTAAATACAGACTTAATGAATCATACTGACCAACTCAGTCTTGTCAATTTCGTAAGTTTTTAGATTTTCATGGATTTTTCCCTAGAGTTGAAACGCTAGACTGTCTCCCTGACATCAGTATTGACTCGACAGAAGTTGAGAGTTGATTAAATATCATACAAGAGAATTTTATTCCCTTGCACTCCTTATTTCCGATGATAACAGCAATCCTATAGCCTATTTGCTGCTTTTTTAAGCTTTATATTCTTTTAGTAAGCGGGTGATGGGATTCGAACCCACGACATCAACCTTGGCAAGGTTGCGCTCTACCACTGAGCTACACCCGCAATATTGCTTGACTCTTTCTAGGATTCCACAAAAAACTCAGTTTGTCAAGCAACTTTTCAAATTTTTTCCTGAACCGGGTTGATTTAGTAGGAGGGTTCCTTTGACTACTCCCCCGAATTAATTCGGGGGAATCCCCGTAGGGTATTTCTGAACTTCTGACGCCGAAAATTGTCAGACTCATAGGCCAAGTCAAATCGCCTCTAACACACCAAACAAGTTGGATAGTTTACTTTTTTAGCTTGAAGACTTTCTTAACTTCCAACACAGAGCCAATTCGGTACGCTCAGTTTCCTGCCGTTGCTGTATCTCGGAGCCATAATGCAATATTACGCTTTCGGATTGCCGGGGTTTCTCCGTACTAGGAAAACTTCAACACGCAGTTGGTACAGTTTTACTTGTCATTTCTTTACTATCTTACAGCAACTAAAGTGGCTC
>NZ_LATL02000190.1:0-2664 GCF_000972705.2 Limnoraphis robusta CS-951
GGTTCTGAACCCGCCCCTACAATATAATACTCTGTAAAGGGCGGGTTTATGTAAGTTATTGTTAGGAAAACATAGATCTAAGCGGAACCCGCCCCTACAATATGATACGATGTAAAGGGCGGGTTTATGTAAGTTATTGTTAGGAAAACATAGATCTAAGCGGAACCCGCCCCTACAATATGATACGATGTAAAGGGCGGGTTTATGTAAGTTATTGTTAGGAAAACATAGATCTAAGCGGAACCCGCCCCTACAATATGATACGATGTAAAGGGCGGGTTTATGTAAGTTATTGTTAGGAAAACATAGATCTAAGCGGAACCCGCCCCTACAATAAACTCTATTGTATCTAACTTGTATGCGAGAACTTTATCCCCCCATTGAACCTTATATTCAAGGCACCTTAAAAGTTAGCGATCTACACACCATTTATTTTGAACAGTCGGGAAACCCTAACGGAAAACCCGTCGTTGTTTTACATGGTGGGCCAGGAGGCGGTTGTTTACCCGAATATCGTCAATATTTCAATCCCGAAAAATGGCGTATTATTATGTTTGATCAACGAGGTTGTGGACGCAGTACCCCTCACGCTGAACTCAGAGAAAATACAACCTGGGATCTGGTTAGAGATATTGAAAAATTACGAACCTGTTTAGGTGTTGAAAAATGGGTGGTTTTTGGGGGAAGTTGGGGAAGTACCTTATCTTTAGCTTATAGTGAAACTCACCCAGAACGTTGTCAGGGTTTAATTTTACGGGGAATATTCCTATTGCGATCGCCTGAAATTCGTTGGTTTTATCAAGAAGGAGCAAGTTATATTTTCCCCGATGCTTGGGAAGAATATCTCAAACCCATTCCCCTAGAAGAACGAGATAATTTACTGCAAGCTTATTCTAAACGCCTCAATAGTGATGATCCCAATATTCGTTTAGAAGCCGCAAAAGCTTGGTCAATATGGGAAGGAAGTACCAGTAAACTATATGTTGATGCCAATTTAAAGCAAAAGTTTGGTCAAGATGAATTTGCCATAGCATTTGCTCGCATTGAATGTCATTATTTTGTGAATGGAGGCTTCTTTCAACCCGAAGATCAACTCTTAAAAAATATAGATCGAATTCGTCAAATTCCGGGAGTGATTGTTCAAGGACGTTATGATGTAGTTTGTCCGATGAAAACGGCTTGGGAACTCCATCAAGCTTGGCCAGAAGCAGAATTAATTGTCGTTTCTGATGCGGGACATTCCATGAGTGAACCCGGAATTCGTTCAGCATTAATAGAAGCAAGCGATCACTTTGTCGAGTCCAATTAAGTTAAAGTAGCGGAACAAAAATCATCTCTTTGTGTCTTCGTGTCTTCGTGGTCTTTCTTCTTAATTATAAATAATACAGGGCGCCCGTCTGAGTGCGCCCCTAAAAAGATTCAATCTTAACTACATTTAAAGGAACTCTTTCAAAATTTGTTCAAGTAACTGACTGGCTCCGATGCCACCCTTTCCTTGAATATAGGACAGAATAATCGGTACAAACTTGTTGATCATGCTGGTATTTAAGCCCAGTTTAGAAAAACCTGCGGCTAAAGTCGCCAAATTTCCAATGGATGCAGGCGCTCCCATTGCTGAGGCTAAGTCACCCAAAGCACCCATCATTCCTCCCCCTTGAGGAGCGGCGTTTAGGAGTTCACCGATACCCGGAACATATTGAGCAATTTGAGAAAATTGTTCATTTTTTAGCTTTTCTTGAGCCAATTGAAAGAGGAGTCCAGCTCCTCCTTTGGCTTGCTGTTCCTGCACCCCGAGTTGACCGATCAAGATCTCAACCAGTTCCATCTTGTTTTACCAGTACGACATACAACTTTTATCTTGACACTCCCCGCCATAAATGACGGGAATTCTTGGTTCACGGATCGCACTTTCCAACGCAGGAATCATCCAACATTAAAAGAGGTGCAAACTCCCCAAGCTTTAAAGATCCGGTCTGCCCGACCGTACTTAGGGCTTTTTTCAGAATGTTTTTAGCCGCATTAACATCTCTGTCTTCACAATATCCGCATGAACAAACATGGGTTCTTGTTGATAGAGATTTTGTTACTTTTTTCCCACAGTTAGAGCAATTTTGAGAGGTATTATGGGGAGCTACGGGTATCGTTAGCTTCCCATATTTTATTCCAAAATATTCTAACCAATGACGAAAAGTAGACCAGGCAACATCTGAAATTGATTTAGCTAAGTGTCGATTTTTTATCATGCCTAAAACATTCAAGTCTTCATAAGCGACCACATCATTAGAGTGGATTACGCAGTATGCAATTCTTTTTGCATACTCTTTACGCTGCCTACTTACTTTTAAATGTTTACGGGCATATCGACACAAGGCTTTGTGATAGTTTTTTGACTGCGGTTTAACCCCACGAATGTATTTCTTGGATTTTCTGCGATTAGCTCGATTTAACTGTTTTTCAGCTTTCCTGTAAAACTGAGGATTTTCTATGGTATTTCCAAAGCTATCTGCCAAGAAATATCTAATTCCAACGTCTAAGCCTATTGCTTTTCCCGTTGGTTCAGTTTCTATTCGCACATCAACAGAAATACAAAACTGCACATAGTATCCATCGGCTCTCTTCACTAACCTCACTCGCTTAATGTCTTCGAGTTGGTAGAAATGAAGA
>NZ_LATL02000190.1:2674-21471 GCF_000972705.2 Limnoraphis robusta CS-951
GATATGTTTCCTGTTCTCTGAAAGCTTCCACCCGCAAGTCTTGTATTCAACAGAACGAGCGTGTTTTTTAAACTTAGGGAATCCTTTCAAACCGGGTAATTTTCGCTTACAGTTGTTGTAAAACTTGCTAATTGCACTCCAACTACATTCAGCCGCAGACTGCCTAGCTTGAGAGTTGAGCTTGTTCGCAAAAGGATATTGTTTAGCTAGCACCTTGCAATATTTGTTGAGGTCGTACTTGCTCACCATTTTGTTGTCCATCCAGTATCTTAAACAAGAGTTTCGGATGAACTTGTAGGAGCGTATCGCCTCGTCAATTGCTTGATACTGGCTATCTTTACCTTTTGCTTTAAACTCAAAAACTATCAATTCGGACTACTTACCTTTTAATTTATACCGAACATGATAGCATAGATTTGTCTAACACAACCACATCGAGCGGTTGTTTTTTACTTTGGGGAGTCCATGTATCCCCGCCATAAATGACGGGGTTTTATTGCTCCCCAAACCCCACATCCGATAACTGTATGAAGTTGCTCAACTGGGTTCACAGGTCTTGAGTTTAATATCGATCCTGAGTTGTCAATGAGAGCGTCATCGCCGAGCGGACAAAACTATAACTAACATTTTGCCAACGGGGGTTACAGACTTGACCTTCTACGACATCGAAATGAACTAAAAACCAACGATCTACTAAACTCCCCCGTTCGAGTATGCGTTCAAAATACATAACTCGTTCGGGATCGATGTAGTATTTTTGACAAATTTGATCGAGTAAAATCTCAAAAGCTCGACCGATACTGACTCCCGTGTTCCAGGGTAACTCTGTAACGGTGATCACTTTACCCCCATCGGGCTTAGAATGAATGGCTACATCAGATTTACAGATGCTACCGGGCCAAAGTTCACATTTAAATAACATTGTGAGAATATCCTCATATTAAACTGCAAACACAACAGAGATCATTCTCTGCTATCTTCATTCTCTCCGAGAAAGTTTATTAAGTAAACCTTAAGATACAAAAAAATGTACACTGTGAACAGAATGATGACTTTTAAGATTTGCTTAACCTATTGTACCAAGGAAAGATCAGCGATCAAAGCGATCGCTGATAATAGAAATAGCAGCATTTTCCAGTCGGAAGTCTTTAACTTTAGTCGCTTGTCCCCTTTGACACTGACCAAAAGAGGGCAAGACTCTCAATAAAAACCAAAAATCAGCTTTTTGCAGTGGGTTCGACTGATAGTCAGTCGCTCGGTCTAAAACATCTGTGCATCCCGAGAAAAACTAAAGCAAAGTTGACCCGATGAATTGATCAGCAAATAGTTCATCAAAATGACAATGAATCAATCAAAACCCTATAAGAAGCTTATACTGGTGATCCTTCCCCTCGTATGTATCCTACTTTATACAACCCATTACCCAAGGACAATACAAGCAGTAGAATCAACAGTATCCCAACCCTTAAATCACATTGCACCCGGTACAAAACCAACAACAAACCCAAGCTGGGATCTGGGAAAATTTACTAAATTCCAACACCTGACGACCGAGGATGGGTTATCGAGTGACTTAATCTGGAATATCGTCCAAGACCACGATGGGTTCATGTGGTTTAGCACCTGTGATGGACTAAACCGCTATGATGGTCATACTGTGAAGGTCTTTAGAAACGCTCCAGACGACCCCCAGAGTTTGAGTTCAAGTGTGCTACGCAATCTCTATGTTACCTCCACAGGAACCCTCTGGGTTGGCACCTGGTCAGCAGATGGACTCAATCAATATGACCCCTTAACCGAAAGTTTTATCCGCTATCAGCACGACCCCAATCACCCTAACAGCCTCAGTAATAATAACGTCACTGCTATCTACGAAGATCGCAATGGCACGCTTTGGGTAGGAACCAAAGGCGGTTTAAATCAATTCCATCCAAAGACAGGTCAGTTTACCCATTATCTCCATGACCCCAACAATCCTCAAAGTTTGATTAGTAACACCATTTGGGCAATCCATGAAGACCGGACGGGGGGACTTTGGATCGGGACAGCCAACGGACTCGACCGATTTGATCGCGCCACCGGAAAGTTTACCCATTACCAACACGATGCAACCAATCCCCAGAGTATTAGTGACAATCTGATCTGGTTCATTTATGAAGACCGTCAGGGAGTTCTGTGGGTTGGCACCGAAGAAGGTCTGAACACCCTAGATCGAGATACCGGAAAATTCACCCGTTATTTGTACGATCCGAATAATCCTCAGAGTTTGAGTAGCGATACTGTGTTTTCTGTGGTTGAGGATCGATATGGCTTTCTTTGGTTTGCGACGATTGGGGGCGTGAGTCGCTTTGATCGCACCACAAACACCTTTACCCGCTATCGCAACAATTCCGCCGATCGCTACAGTCTTAGTAGTAATGAGATCTGGCACATTTATCAAGACCAAACCGGGATGTTGTGGATGTCTACATTTCAAGGAGTGAATATTCTCGATCCTGAAGCTAAAGCATTCAAACATTATCGGGCAATTCCAGGCGACCCCAATACATTGCTTAGTAATACCGTCTCTACGCTGTATGAAGACCGATCAGGGATGATGTGGATTGGCACCATTGGGGCGTTGAGTCAATGGAACCGAAAAACCGGAACCTTCACCCATTACAAGTATGATCCCAAAAATCCTAATAGTGTGAGACCTTCGGGGGTAAAAGCGATTCTAGAAGACCAAGAGGGGATGCTATGGATCGGGACTGCTGCCGACGGATTGAGTCAGTTTGATCGGACAACGGGAAGATTTACCCATTATGTCAATGACTCTACCGATCCTGACAGTCTCATCCATAATTTTATTACCGATATTGATCAAGACCGCGCCGGGAACCTGTGGATTTGTACTTGGGGCGGTTTGGATAAATTAGATCGCCAAACGGGAAAATTCACCCATTATCAACACGATCCCCAAAATCCTAATACATTGATTGACAATCAAACAAATGTTCTCTACGAAGACCAACAGGGAACAGTTTGGGTGGGGACGATGACGGGGCTAGATCGCTTTGACCCTGAGACAGAAACCTTTACCCACTATCTCCATGATGTCAAAAACTTGAACATCGAGGGCGGAAATCTTGTGGCTTCCGTATACTCTATGTATGAAGATCGAAGCGGTCAGTTTTGGATTGGTACCGCAAAAGGGCTAGGTCAATTGGATCTTGAGGCTCGTCGATTTACGGATTACACCCTACAAAAGATGATCTTCAATATTTTAGAAGAAGATGTTTCTGGCAAGAGTGAGGTAGCAGAGTTATGGCTGAGTGCTTCTACGGGGCTGCTGCGATTTAATCCCCAAACTGAAACATTTCGCACTTATACGGTGAGCGATGGACTGCAAAGCAATACTTTTTCGTTAAGAAATGCCAGCTATAAAAGTCGTACTGGGGAGTTCTTTTTTGGCGGTCCGAATGGAATTACGGCGTTTTATCCCGATCAGATTCAAGATAATCCTCATCTTCCTCCAGTGGTAATTACGGATTTTCAATTAAAAGGTAAATCTGTTCCCATTGGAAAAGATTCGGTTCTCAAACAATCTATTCTCAAAACTAAGCACATCACTTTATCCTATCGCGATCGCGTTTTTTCTTTTGAATTTGCGGCTTTAAATTATCGCGCCCCGGAAAACAACCGCTACAAGTATTGCTTAGAAGGATTTGAAAAACAATGGACCGAAGTTGACAGTGACCGCAATTTTGCCACTTATACCAATTTGAATCCCGGTCACTATGTCTTTCGGGTGATGGGGTCGAATAATGATGGACTCTGGAACTCTCAAGGCGCATTGATCGCTATTACTGTCACGCCTCCTTGGTGGGAAACATTTTGGTTTCGAGGGGTGTTTATCGTGTTATCTTTAGGAATCATTATCGGTGTATATCGGTGGCGGGTGTATGCGATCAAACAACGCAACCTTGAATTAGAAAAACAAGTCAGAGAACGCACGATAGAGTTAATCCTTGCTAAAGAAAAAGCTGACGTTGCAAATCAAGCTAAAAGTGCTTTTCTGTCTAACATGAGCCATGAACTTCGTACTCCTCTTAATGGTATTCTTGGATATGCCCAAATCCTTCAACGAGAAAAGGGTTTAGATGCGGAACAAAAAGAGGGTTTAAATGTTATTTATAACAGTGGCTATCATTTATTGATGTTAATTAATGATCTGCTTGATTTAGCTAAAATTGAAGCCGGAAAAGCAGAATTGTATCCCCATAAAATAAATTTTTCTGATTTTCTTGAGAGTGTAGTTGGGGTGATTCGTATGGCGGCTTATCAAAAAGAGATTCGGTTTTCCTTTGAAAAGGATGCCCACTTACCGCTCACCATAGAAGCTGATGAAAAACGGTTGCGTCAATTGTTGTTAAATCTGTTAGGAAATGCGGTAAAATTTACGGAGCAGGGAACCGTTACTTTTCGCGTCAAACGGGTTGATTCTGTTACTCTTAATCAGAAATCAGCCGTTAATATTCGCTTTGAAATTACGGATACAGGAGTTGGGCTAACTGCCGAACAAATGAGGAAAATATTCCATCCCTTTGAACAGGTGGGAGAAGCCAAAAAACGGGTTGAAGGAACGGGTTTAGGTTTAACGATTAGTCGTCAATTGGTTAACCTGATGGGCGGTGAAATTCAAGTTGAAAGTGAGCTAAATAAAGGCTCAATATTTTGGTTTGAAATACCATTTTTGATCGCTATCGATAACGTAGTTTCTAGTTCAAGACTACCGCAGATTTATAAAATTGTTGGCTATTCAGGAAAACGCCGTAAAATTTTGATCGTCGATGATCGATTAGAAAATCGCATAGTGTTACTGAATTTGCTTGCTCCTTTGGGCTTTGAGGTGATTTTAGCTCAAGAAGGTGAAGAAGGAGTTCAACAAGCAAAAACCGTTTATCCTGATTTGATTTTAGCAGATTTAGTCATGCCTGTGATGAATGGTTTTAAAATGGTGCAAGTCATTCAGCAAACTCCAGACATTCAACATATACCCATTGTTGCGGTTTCTGCGAGTGTCTTTGAAGATGATCAAGAGGAAAGTTTTAACATGGGTTGTCAAGGGTTTTTATCGAAGCCCGTTGAAGCCGAAAAATTGTTTGCATTGTTGGCTCAATTATTACAGTTTGAATGGATTTATGAGACTGTAAATTCTCAACCAAATCTCTTAGAAAAAGATCAAATTTCAGAAGAAAATATTATCCCGCCTCCTCAACAAGAACTAGAAGAACTTTATCAATTAACGATGTTTGGAGATCTCGAAAAAGTCCAACTCAAAGCCGATCAGATTGAAAACATGAATTCTAAATATCGTCCCTTTACTCAAAAAGTTCGCGCCTACGCTCAGAAATTAGAGGATGAGATGATTTTAGATTTATTAACCGAGTATCTAGACAAACAATAAAAATAATTAATATGTTATGTAGCACCCAAATAATAGTTAGGAGGATATAATGGAAGATGGTCATAGTGATGGTGTAATCTTAGTCATTGATGATGATCAAACCAATATCAAGGTAATCATTGATACGTTAAAACCCGCCGGGTTGACGATTATTTCTGCTCGCAATGGAGAAATGGGAATCAAGCGGGCGTTATATGCCCTTCCTGATTTAATATTACTTGATGTGATGATGCCGGGTATTGATGGCTTTGAAACTTGTCGTCGTTTAAAATCAGAACCCACAACACAATCAATTCCTGTTTTATTTATGACCGCTTTAGATCATGAAGATAGTAAGGTAAAAGGATTTAATGCGGGGGGAGTCGATTATATTACCAAACCCTTTGGATCTCGAGAAGTTATCGCCAGGGTGAAAACCCATCTTAATCTTAAGCGCAAGCAAGACTTATTAGAACGTTTAGCAGCGATTGATGGCTTAACAGAAATCCCAAACCGTCGTCAGTTTGATACCGTTATTGAAAAGGAATGGTGGCGTGCAAAACGCTCTGAAGTTCCCCTGTCTTTAATTTTACTGGATATTGATTATTTTAAAAAGTTTAATGATGGCTATGGGCATTCCTGTGGTGATGAATGCTTGAGAAAAGTTGCACAAACTTTAGCCCGTTCGGTTCAACGTTCATCGGATTTTGTTGCTCGATATGGAGGGGAAGAATTTGCCGTGATTTTACCCGAAACTCCCCTAGATGCGGCTCGAGACATTGCGGAGAAAATTCGAGAAAATGTAGAGTCTTTACAGCTTTGTCATGCTTTTTCTGATGTTTCAGATTATGTCACTTTGAGTTTGGGCGTGGCGACTCTGATTCCGACTGATGAAACCTCTCCCCAAATTTTAATTGAAATGGCGGATCAAGCTTTGTATCGAGCAAAAGCAAACGGACGAAATCAGGTGAAATAATAATACAGCAAAAGGCAATTATTTTAAATTATATTATCTCTAAAGGCAGGGCAACAAAGTTAATGAAGTTGGGGGTTAATTGAGATGAGATTGAGTCAAGTCAATCCCGATATTTTAAAACACTTGAATCCATTCTTTCACGTCATATTCTATCCAAATTCCATTAATCCAGTAAGGATCGGATTCAATTAAGTTGCGTACAATTTGCTCATTTTCTGCGTCATAAATTCCGAAAACTTGGGTTAAATCTTTAGTCGGGCCAATTGTCATCACAAGTCCGGCTTCTTTTTGTTTTTTTATTCCTTCTAAATGGGCTGTTCGGTAAGGTTCTCGCTTTTCGATAACATTCTCACAGTAAGTCCCAAACAGAATATATTTTGGCATTTTTTTAATAAAAATAGAGTGGGTAAGGGGTATCAAATGAGTTTGTCTGAAACGAAGTCAAACAGTCTATCATTTGACACACCCTACTATTTTGAAATCAGTTAACTTCGCAGATCAACGTTAAACTCCTTGACTAACGCCTCACGAACTTTTTGCTGTTTGGGTTCAATTTCTGCATCCGTTAACGTGCGATCGCTAGCCCGATAAACGAGGCGAAATGCTAAACTGCGTTGACCTTCAGGAACGTGTTCGCCGCGATATTCATCAAATAGTTTAATTGATTCTAGCAAATTTCCTGCCGCTTTGATCATACATTGTTCTAAGTCGGCAACTGAAACTTCCACCGGAACAAAAAATGCAATATCCCGATCAGAAGGGGGAAAAGTTGAGAAAGAACTGAATTTTCGGATTGAATTTTCCCCTTGAGTCATCGCTTCTATTAACAGCGATAAATTGAACTCAAACAGATAAACTTCTTTCGGTAATTCTCGTTTTTCTTGCAGTTGAGGATGCAGTTGACCAAAAATTCCTAAACGATTTCCGTTTAACCACAAAGACGCTGTTCTTCCAGGGTGTAATTGTTCAATTTGACTTTCTTGTTGATAATCTACTGACAAATACAACCGTTTAAAAATGGCTTCAAGGATTCCTTTGGCTTCAAACCAAGAGATCGGTTGTTCTCGTCCCCCTTGCGTCCAATGTCCTTGCATGGGATCACCTCCTATTATACCAGCAAGCGCATCTTTTTCTTTATAAATTTCGCCTTCTTTCCAGAAAACTCGCCCAATTTCAAAGCCATTTAACGGCCCATTTCCGTTTTCTAAATTGAATGCAAACGCATCAATTAATCCCGATAACATTTCGGTTCTCAAAGCGGAATATTCCACAAACAAAGGGTTAGCAATCAAAACTTGATTTTCCCCTTCTTGTTTCACTAAGGAATAGTGCATTAATTCGGTTAATCCAGCCGCTCGAAATACAGTTCGGATCTGTCGCAAGGCTAACTGATCTGCTGGCAGATAACCGGGTACACTTTGAGCGGGTAAAGTATCAGAAAAATTATCATAACCATACAGACGGGCGACTTCTTCAATTAAATCAATTTCTCGTTCTAAATCTCGCGCTCGATAAGCGGGAACGGTGACTGTCCAAGCAACCTCTTTTTCCTCAGTTTGACGCACCAAACCACATCCTAATGCTGTTAGAATCGCTTCTACTTCTTCCGGTTGTAGGAAAGATTCAACTAAGGTATTTTCACCGCGTTTGAGAGAACCTAAAATCTCATTTGTCCGACTTAAACGCAGAGAAACTTCAGAGGAAGTCACATCATCAATCAGATTACTAGCAGACTCCTGTTGCGTGGGAATACCGCCTGCGAGTTCAGTGATTAACGAAATCGCCCTCCGACAAGCGAGAACTAATTCAGCCGGATTAACGCCTCGTTCAAAACGGGTAGAAGCTTCTGTTCGCAAGCCTTGGCTACGAGCCGAACGTCGAATGGCTACAGAACTAAAAACTGCCGCTTCTAACATTAAGTTCTGGGTTCCTTCATGGACTTCTGACTCCTCACCGCCCATAATTCCAGCCAGGGCGACGGGTTGATCATTCGCTGTAATTACTAGGGTTTCGTCTTTCAGTGGGCGAGTTTGACTGTCTAAGGTTTTCAGGGATTCGCCCGATTTAGCAAACCGGACTCCCATTGTTAAGTGATCAGAAGCGGTAATCTTTTGTAGCCGATCGCGATCAAAAGCGTGAAGCGGTTGTCCCCATTCCAACAGAATATAATTCGTAATATCGACCACATTATTAATCGGTCGAACACCCGCCGCTTGTAAACGCTGTTTCAGCCATTGGGGAGAAGGGGCGATTTGAATTCCTTCGATGATTGTACCTGTATAAATAGAACAGGCTTGAGGTTCGCTAATATTAACGCTTAATTCTGTAGCGGCTTTTTCAGCTTTGATCAAAACGCCTGCGGCTTCAGGAATACGTAAAGGTGCAGCCGTTAAAGCAGCGATTTCTCGAGCAATTCCCACCATGCTTAAACCATCGGCTCGGTTAGCAGTAGCGGTGACATCTAAGATCACATCATCTAAACCGAGTAAAGGTCTAACATCACTGCCCAGTTGAGGGTTTTCCAGATTGAAAGAGTGAATTCCTGGGGATTCTTTTTCTAACCCTAATTCCGATAAAGAACAGATCATTCCCTCAGAAGGAACGCCCCGCAGTTTGGTTTTTTTCAGTTTGAGATCAACTTTGGGTAAATAAGTCCCAATTGTGGCTACAGCGACAATTAAATCAGTCTTGGCATTGGGTGCGCCACAGACTATATTTAAGGGTTCAGCAGCACCAATATCAACTTGACAGACTCTCAGTTTGTCCGCATTGGGGTGTTGAGTGGCTTCTAGAATTTTGCCCAAAACAACTCCCGACGCCCAACTGCTGCGATCTTCGATGTCTTCGACTTCAAAGCCAGCTACAGTTAGAGTTTCGGCTAACTGTTCGGGAGTCATGTTAATATCTACTAATTCTCGCAGCCAATTTAGAGAGATACGCATTCTTTTATCAGGGGTTCAGTGTTCGTACTTAGGAGGTTTTCAGACCTAGCAGCAGGTCTATCGTCAAAATGGACTGATCAACTCTGCTATCGGTGTTTAGCTTGAGTTCAGGCGGTTTGATTGTCCAGTTCTCATCATAGAGGAAAGCGGAAAGTTCAGCACCTAGTGAAAATTGGGCTGACTGCGTTAAAATTTCAGGAATTTCTTATTGATCTGGTGAATAATAGTAATAGGGGGAAACTATCTATTGACAGGATATTGGTGCCATTGCTGGCTGTCATTATACAAAGCAAGTAAAGTTCAACCCATTGTCGGTCATGATCAGTTTCTCAAATTCCGAATGATTCTGGGTGAATGGCTGTATTGTCTATCTCCGCTAAACTTTAAGTTGAAGCATTCTCAAAGACTATGAGTTACTGTATCAATCCAGATTGTCCCCATCCTGAAAACCCGGAGGATGCCTCACAATGTCAGGCCTGTCGGTCAAAATTGCTCTTGCAAAATCGCTATCATGTGATGAAACCTCTGGGTAAGGGTGGGTTTGGAGCAACGTTTTTAGCTGAGGACTTGTCTTTGCCCGGTTCTCCCAAATGTGTCGTTAAACAACTCCGGCCGGCGGCAAAATCCTCTAAAATATTGGAGATGGCACGCCAGCTTTTCCAACGGGAAGCGAAAACCTTGGGCAAAATTGGCGATCATCCTCAAATTCCGCGACTGCTTGATTATTTTTCGGGAAAACAGCAATTTTATTTAGTTCAAGAATACGTTGACGGCTGTAATTTAAAAGAAGAAGTTCAGCGATTAGGTTTATATACAGAAGAAGAGATTAAAGCGTTTTTACGGGAAATCCTGCCGATTCTCAGCTATATTCACTCCCATGAAGTCATTCACCGCGATATTAAACCGGCTAATATTTTAAGGCGCGTTCAAGATCGGCGATTAGTTTTGATTGATTTTGGAGCGGTTAAAGATGAAGTAAAACAGGTGACGGAATTTGGAACCGGACAGACGGCGTTTACTAATTTTGCGATCGGGACATCTGGTTTTGCACCGCCTGAACAGATGGCTCTGCGGCCCGTTTATGCCAGTGATATTTATGCGGTGGGGATGACTTGTGTTTATCTGATGACCGGAAAATCTCCAAGTTCTCTCGATCATAATCCCATGACGGGGGAAGTGTTATGGCGATCGCTGATTTCGGTGAGTGATTCGTTTGCCTATATTTTACAAAAAATGTTGGAGATGTCTGTTTATCAACGTTACCAGTCCGCCCAAGACGTTTTAGGTGCGTTGGATCATGAAACAGAGTTTTACACCGATTTTTCTCATGGACTGGCGGTTCAGCCTGCACCTCGCGCCCCGGAAGCACCGACTCAATTAGAGGCCTCCGACGATCAAACGACCGTCTACAATGATGATGAGCATACTGCATTGCGACCGTTCGCGGCTCAGGCTCAACAGATTCGAGAACAAAAAGCACGTCGTCTGAAAAAAGACTATACTCAACTCGGAGAAAACTTTGCTTCTGTAGATGCGGGTTTGAGCGCGACTCAGGGCGCTCCAACTGTAAGTCTGTTTACCTCAGCAGCTCATACTCGGGCTAGAAATAACTCAAATCGTTGGGATGAAACAAGCTTACGCAATGCTTATGCTAGAGGTGAGCGCTATTTTACCGATTGTGATCTCCAGGGTTTAGACTTGCGAAACGAAAAGTTTTCCGGTGCTTATTTTACCGAATCTCGCTTACAACAGACCAATTTTCAAAATGCCGATTTATCCAAAGTTGATTTTAGTCGAGCATCCCTCAGCGATGCCATTTTCAAAGATGCTAATTTAACTCATGCTCGTTTGAGTTATGCCAACTTAGAAAATGCCGATTTACGCGGTGCAAATCTCACCTACGCCAATTTGAGCTATGCTAACCTGCGAGGTGTTAATCTCTGTGGAGCTAACCTAACTCATGCTTTAGTGTCTGACCAACAACTGGCTTTCGCTAAAACAAACTGGCGTACTGTTTTACCCAAGGGAAAGCGGAAATTTGGGTTATAAACTAAATCCCGTTCTGATTTCCCCAATATTCAAGGGTGTTCTGCTTAATCAAGATCTTCTGAATTCTCGTCGAGAGAGGGCGAGGAATCCTCTTCTAAGTGAGTCTTCTTAGCCGGAATAACTCGAGCCGGAACACCGACTGCTGTTGATCCTGGCGGAATATCACAGATGACAACAGCATTTGCCCCAATTTTAGCATGATCTCCAACCTTTGCTTTCTTGAGAATTTTAGCACCTGCTCCGATGTCCACATGGCCCCCAATTTGAACATCTCGCGTAATTGTAACTTGTTGTAAAATCAGACAGTTCGGGCCGATAGAAGCTTGAGGATGAATCACAATTCCGTTGGGATGAGTAATCACCAATCCGCCGCCGAGCTGACAGTTTAAGGGAATATCTGCACCGGATACAGCACTCCAAAATCGATGCTCAAGGGTGTGTATATTCTTGAACAACTTAGCGACAATATCCCCGCGTTTTTGCACTTTTTGGTATTGACGAATTGACTTGAGAAGTTGTTTCCCAGGAGACCACCAACGCTCCATTTTTTCTCGATTCCAATCGGGATCTGTTGCCGAAATTACAGGCTTTCTTTTTTCAGACATTTGGGCAGATTCTAGAGAATTTTCCATACTTTAATTAATACATTAACAGTCTTCTAATGTAGCTCATGTTAATGCAATTCATACAGTTTACTGGGAAATTCTGCTATGTTTTGTATTCGACTAATGTTCGCCGACGACCCAGTAATCGATTAATATGAAATTGCATCTGGCCTTGAAGTTGCGGAAATTTACCCAGGACACAGGATACCGCGTAGAGAGCAGAGTCCCGGCTAGAATAACCCCGTTGTTGGGTATAATATTTATAAATTCGGTAGGTCAGAACTGGATAGCCGAGCAGGAACAATAGACTGAATTCATGGGTCGGAAAAGCGAGTGCCAATGCCAACAGAGGAATAAACAACCCCCATAACCAAATACTCTGGCTTTCTTTCACCCAATGTCGTTGGGGAGATTGACCATGTATCCAAGCGCCTTCTGCGTAGGCATGACCCGCTCTGAGCATCCGTTTCCACCACTGATTCCAACGGCTCATCTGAGCATCATGGAGGGTCATTTCTGCATCTAGGCGAAGAATTTTCCAGTCCTGTTGACGTAGCCGCACACAGAGTTCCGGTTCCTCTCCGGCAATAATAGAATCATTAAATCCCCCAACTTGTTCAAAGGCTTTGACTCGCATCATCGAGTCACCCCCACAGGCTTCAGCTTCCCCAAGCGGAGTATTCCATTCAATATCACACAACTTATTGTAAACTGTCGATTCAGGGAAACGTTCTCGGCGGCGTCCGCAAACCACCCCAACATCAGATTTGTCTACAAGTTTTTGTAGAGCCTTTTCCAGCCAACCGTCAACAACTTCACAGTCACCATCAACAAATTGGACAAATTCAATCTGAGGGTGAGTTTGTCGGAGATGAATAAATCCGGCATTGCGAGCGCGAGCGGCAGTAAAGGGAATTGAAAGGTCAAGTTCGATCACCTCAACGCCTAGCGATCGCGCCATATCTACGCTACCATCTGTTGAACCGGAATCGACGTAAACGATACAATCTACTTTCCCTAGCCCTGAAAGTAGACATTGACGCAAGCGTTGACCTTCATTGCGTCCGATAGCAATTAGTCCGACTTGATTCAATCTATTCACTAATTATTATTGACTTGAGGAGGTTAACAGGTTGCACCATTCAGTATTAGATTAGCATACTCTCTCTAATCTTCAAGAAATTTTCAGGAGAAATTTTGGGGCTTTAGCAAATTAGAAGTCCTATTGCTTTGAACCTCATGGGATTTTAAAGATCTTGTAAGTTGGAGATTGAGTTATGGACGTTCTCTGAAGAACTAGAGTATAATCAACACGTGCATCTTCTCAAAACACAGACTCACCATTGAAGTGGTGTAAATACAGAAGTCTTGACTTCTGTAACCCGTCAATTGTGAATGTTCAACCGTTGTGCAGAAAGGGTTGCTTGCTCAAAGAAGCTTGGGTCTACTTCTAGTTATTGACAAAAGTTTTAACTATCCATCTGGTGAACTTCAGAAAGACTGGGGAAAGGGTGATCGAAGTCTTGGGATATTGACCCCCTAGAAGCCAGGAAGCAGAGGCGTCCCTGGAATTGTCGAGAGCCTGAATTTAGAAGGTTATGCCGAGGGCTTCTTGGTGAAATGCCTGTCTGACCGGGTGCTGCTGACAGTCCGGGGTGAGGCACCGAAGTAAACATTAACACGGTTTGTACCGCGTTATATCAGTTTTATAAAGCAGTTAAAAGCTCTGGTAAAAATTGACTGAGAAGCTTCTGTACAGAAGCGCAATCCTGAATTAACTGAGGCTGATTTTATGCAAAACTCGAAGAATCCTGTTATTGCTATTGGATTAGATTCTGCTCAACCTCCTTTACTCGAAGAGTGGATGTCTAAGGGATATTTAAAAAATCTAAGCCGTTTACGTGAGCAAGGCATCTATAGCCGTTTACAGAACTTCAAAGACTCTAACGTTGAAACAGCTTGGACAACTTTTTCCACAGGTTGTCGTCCTGAAAAAACCGGGTATTGGGCAGCAATGGGGTTTCGCGAAGGGACTTATGAGACCGAAACTCGTGCCGCTTACGACTACAAAGAATATCTTCCTTTCACCGCTTTGGGAGAAGATTACCGAGTGATCACCTTTGATGTTCCCCAACTGCGACTCAACCCTCAAACCCAGGGCTTGCAAATCGGAGCTTGGGGGGCTCACTCTCCTCAAATTCCCAGTGACTCTATACCAGAATCCCTCTACCAAGAGATCATTGACAAGCATGGCCCCCATCCGGGTCTTCACAAGGATTATGCGGTTTGCCTCGATGTGAAAACCACCATGCAACTTGAAGAAAGATTTCTCACCGGGATTGAACGGCGATCGGCAATTTGTCAAGATTTGCTCCAGCGTAAGCCTTGGGATTTATTCTTAACCGTATTCAGTGAATCTCATGGTGGTGGTCACGTCTTCTGGCATCTCAGCCAACCCGACCATCCCCTCTATGAAAAACTGCGACCCCAGGTGTCCCACGACCCTCTGTTAGCGGTTTACCAAGCGATGGATAAAGCGATTGGTGAGATCTTAACCCAGGCTCCAGAAAATGCTCATGTGGTGATTTTCTCAGGTCATGGTACTGGGGCGGCAGTGATTGACTTACCAAGTTTTATTTTCTTACCTGAGTTTCTCTATCGCTACAGTTTCCCTGGGAAATGCGGGATTGGCGATGGCAAAACCTCTGAACCCTTACCGCCACCGATTACCAAGATGAAGTGGAACTACTGGGAACGGCATTTGTGGGGTGAGAAGTCCGATCCTAACCCAATTCGCCGCTTCCTCAGACGAGAAACACCCACTCGGATTTTTAAGCTGATTGAGCCTTATATTGATGCTCGGGGCGAATTTGATTTAATTTCTCCGTTCCAACTCAAGCGTCAGGGAGAAACCGTTGTTCCTTGGAACCCGGCTCAGTGGTACAAACCGCTCTGGCCGAAGATGAAAGCTTTTGCGATTCCCAGTTTTGCTGAGGGTTATGTACGGATTAACCTCAAAGGTCGTGAACCCAACGGAATTGTCGATCCTACGGAGTACGATGCGGTTTGTGACGAACTCTGTGAGAAGCTTTACGCCCTCAAAGATGCTCGCAAGGGTATTCCAATGGTCAGTCATATCGTTCGCACCCGCAAAAACGCCGCCGATCGCAATCCCAAATTACCCGATCCCGACTTGATTGTGGTTTGGCAAGAAGAATATGCAACTGATGTGATAGAAAGTCCAGAATACGGGCGTTTTGGCCCATTCCCTCCCTATCGCGCCGCCAGCCATCGGGCTGAAGGGTTTATCTTAGCGACAGGCCCCGATATTGCACCTGGGTCTACCTTATCTTCCGGTCATGCTCTGGATTTAGCCCCTTCTATTCTAGATTTAATGGGCGCACCCATCCCAGAACATATGGAGGGTAAACCCTTGCCTTTGCGAACGAATCAACCGGTTGTTACGGCTTAATTGAGCGATCGCGACATTCGTCAATTTCAGTAACCCCGTAATTTGTGTTTATGATCAACAGCGATAGAGGTTAGTCCAGGGCTAATACTATCGCTCTTTGCGTTTAGGGGTTTTTGGCGATCGAGGGCGATCGACTAAAGTTCCCGCAGGAGAACCTCGTCAGTCATCCTTGAAAACTGCATAAGTGGCATAAGGCTAGAAATATGTTTAGACAAAGGACATGATTTGATCGCCTTGGCTAACTCAGATCAGGATTCAGTGTTATGGAAGACCTTTTTAACGACGACTCTCAGTCCCTATTTGACTTTTCCTCATCCAGCTTTGGTAATTCCTTCTTTGATACCAAAAGCTTCTCTAGTTCTGCACCTACATCTAGTCAAGAGAGTACCTCCGATCATGAAACTCGTGACGAGAATAGCTCCGATAATGACAGTCATGAAGAAAATAGCTCCGATCATGAAACTCGTGACAATACTCCCATCAGTACAAATATAAGTACAAATAATAGTTCCAATTTCTCTGTAGACGATTTCATTTTGAATTCAGGCTCAATTTCCAATACTTTTAATGACAATAGTATAATCTGGAATGATCATGCTATCTCAACTATCAATCCCGATAACTTCTCGTCTATTTCTCCTATTCCATTAAATCAACATCCGTTAGGAATAACAATTTCTATCTCTTACAATGCACCACCTACAACACCATTTGATTCAGAATTACAACAAGATCCCTTAACAGGTGATCCTATTACTGAATCATTCATAGATACAGAGACTAATCTCAATAATTCTATTTTCTCACATGATAACAGTTCTATTGAAAACCAAAGCATCTCTGATATTGGCTTTGATGCTAACCCAATAGGCAGTAATAGTAATTACAATTTACCTGACAACATCGATCACTCCAGTCATTCGTTGAGTTTGGGTATCAATGAGCCTTCAGCAAATGCAGATTCTACATGGATTATTTCTGTTAGTTTTTCACCATTGGAAATGCCTGACCCAACTACACCATCTAATAGTGATACTCCTTCAGAGATAGATGAAGAAGTAACCCCATCTGAAAATTCTTCAGAAAATGTTACTGATAGCGACACTTTGATATCTGTTGACTCGAAAAATATAGTGAGTCAAAGAATTAGTCAAATGATTAGTGAAGCAAAAGCATTATCCTCAAAAATAACACAGCTAGAGACAAAAAATAATGTTTTCAGTAGTGATAATGGTCATGCTGCAATAGATAACTTATCGGGAATGAAAGAACTTGGTAGTATGAATTGCTAGATTTTAACATTGAGTAATCAAGATTTGGACTAGATGAAAATCAAAAATCTTCTAGCCGAAGTAGAGTAATGCCTTTCCAGTCACCTGAAGGAATAAATGCTGCCCAATAGTAAGGATGTTGGTATTGCTGACTTTGCAGCATCTCAAGCTGAGTCTGTCGCCATGCTTCGGATGTTTCTTCACCTGTGATTAAACGCTTGTAATATTTTTCCATAAGTTCTTTGGTTGCGAAATCATCAACGTTCCATAGGCTAGACAGTTGGCTTCTTACTCCTGCAATAACGAAAGCTCGTCGTAATCCATAAACTCCTTCTCCAAATCCCTGTATTCTTTCTCCGCGATCAATCTCTCCCAAACCTGTTTGACAAGCAGATAGTACAACGAGTTGAGTTCCTCGCAGATTTAAGCTAGCAACTTCCAGAGCGGTTAGAACTCCATCCTCACCATCACTACTGCGTTGATTGTAGCCTGCTAGAGCCAAACCTGAACGGAGTAGAGGGTTTTCGTGGTTCTCCTTGGAAGCCGTCGATAGAAAGAAACCATGAGTTGCAAGATGTAAAATCTGGGGAGATATTGCAGCTTTAATAGCATTCTCAGTTGCTTGAGATTCGGTTAGCACAATGGCATTTGGCAGAAGACCTTTAATAACTTGGGCTTCTTCTTTCGTACCCGGTAGGGGTTTGTAGGTTAATCTCATTCCTCTAAAATCCGAGTTGCTGTTTTGGCTTTGCACTAAAGTATTTCTTAAATCTAAATTGCTTTGATTTTGAAAGTTTGGATTTGCAACAATCAGAGGAGGTTTCTGGGCAGAAGTATCAATTTGTAGACGCAATAAATCTCGCCCAGAAGTCAAATAAGTAAATGTATAGTTTTCAACTAAATATTGATTTTGTTCATCAACTAAAGCTGCAAATGGAATCAGGTTAAGTCTACCATCAGGCGATAGGAGAATATGGCGAACGTCATCCTCTAAATGCTGACGAATCGGTTGCATTAATTTCTCATCTAAAATACGAGCAGCTTTTTTGACAGGAGATATCTGTCCAGACATCGCATTTCTCCTATATAAAGTCCTCGCAAATGAATTAATTAAGGAATGAATGGGTTCAGCCTCTCCTAAGTCTACCCAACGCACCTGTCCCTTTGCGGGTAGAATGTAAGCCGCATAACGATGTTCTCCCCATCGTTTCTCAGGAGTTGCACTTGCATCAAAAGATTTGTAAAGTACCAATTCAACCAATGCAGAATTAGCGGGAAGTAGCTGTTGTATATCCTGAATTTTTACCTGTTGAGCTTCTGCCCGAAATTCAGCACTTCGCTGCAAAAGTTTTGCCTCTAATTGCTTCTCCTCAGCTTGTAGCGTTTCAATTTTAATACGGCTTAAGGCTTGAACTTGATTGAATCTCAACATAGCAAGCTGCTTGCGTTTTTCTTCTAACTGAGCGAATAAAGCTTTTTCTTCTAATGCCATATTCTGGCGAAGAATACTAATGCTATTTGCCATTACATCTAAAACACGACCTTTGCGCCGCAGTATCGTTTTCAATGCTAAATTAGCAGCATCCTGACTATTGGGTGCATTTTGTAAATGGAGAGAAATTGAGCGATAAGTTGTATCGATTAAAGTGTTTATATATGCTTTTTTGTCTTTTTCAGAACCAATCGTTAGTGTTAAACTCAAGTGTCTTTCTTCAATGTCTAGCCCTCGGGCTAAAGAAGTTAATGCAAGCTCTACATCTCCCTGAGCCAATTGCGAGAAAGCTAAGTTATTAAGAACAGTTGCCATTTCAGGATGCTCATGTCTCTGTTCTTGTTCATGATTTTCTATGATCTGCATGAAAAGTGGAATTGCTTGATCGTGATCTTTCCGAATCGAGTAAATAGCTGCTAAATTATTGAGAATATAATTTTCTATAGAGTTGAGAAATACACCATCTGTAATCGTTTGATTTATAGAGATTTTACCATGAATTTTTAGTGCTTTTTTAAAAATAGATTCAGCTTCTTTAAATCGTCTTTGATCTATATAAAGG
>NZ_LATL02000191.1 GCF_000972705.2 Limnoraphis robusta CS-951
ATTTCGCACAATTTCAGGCGGTTGGGTTCCGAGAAATTGATAGTTTTTCAGTTTTTGTTCGGCTAAAGTTTCAAGCTGAGTTTTTAACGTTCCATCCCCAATAATTACCAGTTGAACCTCTGGTTTTTCGGCTTGAACGTGGCTGATTGCTTCGATTAAATATTCACAGCCTTTTTTCTCGGTTAAACGCCCCACAAACAGCACGATGGGTTCGCGAGTTATTTCTAAATTGGGGCAGAATTTGTTAACATCTACGCCATGATAATGGGTTCTAATTTTTTCAGGCGGAAAGCCATTTTCTAGGAGTTTTTTATGAATAAATTGAGAAACGGTTAAAAATAAAGTGGTTTTTTCTTTTAGCTTTTCCAAACGATTAAAATAAATCCAATGATTCAGAGAGGTATAGCGGGAATGTTCGGCATCAACGGTGGCATCTGCGCCTCGATAGTGAACAATTAGAGGAATATTCAGTGATTTTATCCAGGGTAAAACTAAGACTCCACTCAACCCAAATTGAGCATGAATTAAAACCGGATTTAACTGTTTAACCTGTCGATAAAGTTGGGGAGCAAAGCCAGAAAGTTTAAAGAGTTGTTCCTCTATTTTCCCTCTCAAATTCCCGGAATTAATAACAAAGGTTCGTTCCCTGGGTAATTCTAATCCTTGTACCCGACGAGAACCCACATAATAGGCGGTAAATTGTTGAAATTTCTCCGCCGGGTCTCGTATAAAAGTCTGGGAGGGAGGAAGCAAAAGGCTGTTAAATAAGATGACGGCGGGTTTGCTTGTATAGTTCTGCATTAAATCAACTCCTAAACTGAAAAATAACTAGAAATCAACTGATAATTTTTTCATAAAGTTGGGCTAATTTTTGACCTTTAATTTCCCAAGAAAATTCTTCTTGAACTCGCTTTTGTCCGGCTTTTGCCATCTGCGTTCGCAACTCGGGGTTTTCAGCTAGAGTTTTCATCGCCAAGGCTAAATCTTTTATTGCTTGTTCGGGAGTTTCAGCCGTGATTTTAAAGCCTGTTTCTTCTGTAACTTGCAGGGCTGGCCCGCCCAAATCTAAACAGATAACAGGACAACCTGCTGCCATCGCTTCTAAACAGACTAACCCACCGGATTCATGCAGGCTAGGATGAACTAAAGCCACGCATTGTCTGAGCTTATTTAAGGTGTCTTGTCGAGAGAGTTTCTTCCAAAATTTAACTTGAGTTTGAATGCCTAATTTCTCAACTAAATCCTCAAGTATTTGGCGTTCTGGGCCGTCGCCAATCATCCAATATTCTGTATTTTTGGGTAAATTCGCTTGAGCAAAAGCTTGTAATCCTAAGTGAAATCCTTTCCAGTGTAACAGGCGACCAATACTAACAAATCTGATGGTATTTCGCTCAAGTTGAACGGCTTCTCCGAGTTGAATAATTTCTTCTTGAGATAGTCCTAATTGAGAGATGATTTCGACATGAGTGGCGCCGAGTTTTCGCAGTCTAGAGGCTGTGTCTTCTGTTGTTCCTCTAGCTAAAATACTGCGTTGAGCGGTGAGGTGAACAAAGGGGTCAATTTCTCCTAAGTTTCGGACAATATCTCGGAGAATTTCATAGCGTTTTCCTGAAGCACTAAACTCTTTGCGAAAAGCTGGGGGCGCCACTTCTCCGCCACCGACTGGCCCCCAAACAAAAGGAACGGGGAGTAATGCTAAAAAACTCGGCGTTGCATAGCGAACGTAGGTGACATGATGAACGATATCAAACTTGATTTGTTGATGCAGTTTACGGCCTAGAAAATAAGCGGAAATTTGCCAGAGATAATAGTGTAAATAAACCAGTCGTTGGTTTCGGTTCAGTTTTTGTACCCAACGAGAAGGTTCACAGTAGATAAATTCTAAGCCTGGTAAGGGATTTTTTTGGAGTTCAGCTTCGATTTCCGAACGATTATTTTCTCGCGTTAAAACCCAGACTTTGTGATATTTCACCAGTTCTCGAACGATGTTCCATCCAACTCCTGGTTCTGAACCTTCTCCGGGACGACAGGCATAGGCGGAGATTAAAACGTTCAGACCGTTCACGTTATCTTCAAGTTCTAATCGGTTAAATTCGCTCATTTGTAGTTAGGCAATTTTTTCCCATCTGTATTGAAAATTAAACTCAGTTAATGTTGATTAAATTTCGTTGACTCGGGTTGAGAATATCAGCTCGTTATTTAAGCATTGGGCTTGATAATAATTCCGACATACTTGGCATTTTCCAATATCGGTGTTTGAACAATGATTGGATTTTCGCCTACAGAATCAGAAAAATCACGGAATGCAAAATCATCATGTATATCATCTGAAATTAATATTCCTCCGGGTTTAAGAGCATTCCAGAGTTTAGGATAAGCCCACATTCGTCCTTCATAAAATTTATCACTATCATAATGAGCCATATCTATCACATTCAGCCTTTTTAGGGCTTGAGGAAGGGCTTCTCGGTCAGCGGCTGCCAAGATTGTCCAAAAACGTTTCAATTCTGAAGGGACAACACAGCCGACATACTGTTCACTTCCTTCAAAAAAATAGGGAAGGTCGGTACTAATTAGGTGAGAATTGCTTCGCTGACTCAGAGAAAGTAATAAGGTTAAAGAAGACCAACCATAAGATACTCCAGTTTCGATTACCTGTAGGGCTTGCAGGTGTTCTGCGAGCTGATAAATCAGTTCTAGATTTCCACCTCCTCCCATTTGAACGGGAGACTTTTCGGTAATTTCTCTAGCTCTACTCAATTGCTCTTGAAACTTTTCCTCAAAGGGTTCAAACTGCTGTAAACCTGTAATTTTTGTAATCGCCGTTTGAGTGTCAATTGCATATTGTTCACACCATTTTGTTGCTTCCTCTTGTGCTTTTGCTCTTGACTGTGCTGTATAAGTCGAACGTTCAGGCCAGAAAGTATTTTCGACTTTTCTTTGAGTTCTTCGGAGGGCTTCAGGATACAAGTTAGGACGATGTAATAACCAAAAAAAACGCTTTAAACTTGACATAATGCTTGGATTTTATCTGTGTTGTTTATCACTGTTTGTCATCTGCACCGAATCCCCAAATCACATAACCTGAAATCAAGCTATATGATATTTTTTAGAGTAAAGATTCTGTGACTTTCTTCAAAAACTGAGCAGCCCTATCCGGGGCATATTGATTCATTAACGCTTCTGATTGAGCGCCCATTGACACGACTAACTCTGGGTTTTCAATAAAACAACGCATTAAGTTCGCGAGCTGTTCTGGGTGATAGGGATCAAAACAGTATCCATTCTGACCATCAGTGATTAATTCCGATGCTCCTGCCCATTTTGAGCAAAGAATTGGCTTTCCTAATATCATCGCTTCTAAAACAACCATTCCCCAAGTATCTTCTAAAGTGGGTAGTACAAATACATCTGCTTTCTGAAAATATTCTCCTAGTTCTCCATAGTTAACTCGACCTACCCATTGAACGCAATCTGTTAAATCATTCTCCTGACAAAACTGTTGGAGTTCTTCCTGTTGGGAACCGTCTCCCACGATTAATACAGTATAGTTTGTATGTCCTTGTTTTTTCAAGTGTGTGCAAGCGTCTAAGAGAAAATTTAATCCTTTTCTCGGAATCACACTTCCGACAAATAGAAAGATAGGTTTTTGCCAAGAGGTTAGGGCATCTATAATATTAGCAGACTGGCTAAAAAGAGCTTGAACCGCAGGAACTTCATAGGGATGTACAAAAACCTGTGAGGGTTTCGCGTTGAGAACTTCTGTTAGATAAGATTTACCTGCGTTTGAATTGGTAATACAAGCATCGGACGCTTTAACCATTGCTCGTCGTACTGTTAACCGAGGGGCGGAATTTCGAGCATCAATACTCGGTGAACTTCCTTCATAAGCAATCACAACTTTCCATTTTCCGATAGGTTTAAAGAGTAAAGCAATCATCGTCCAAACGCCAAAGGAGTTGGAAAAAATGACATCGGGTTTAAACTTTAATAATCGATTAACGATATTTAACGGCAGATAGGTAAAACTATAGCCATAACCTTTAGAGGATTTGATAATCGGGATAATTTTTCGTTCTCCGACGATATCAATTTTAAAAGAGTCTTCAAAACCGGGAGCATAACCTCGCCAGTTTGCCACAAAAGCTGTCATTTCAGGAAATAGTTTTGCTAACTCTGCTAGAGGCGGATGCCAATAGTAAAAGGCGGAGGTGAGTAACCAAGCAATCCGAATATTATTCATTATTAAATACCGAATTTAATCTTTGGAAAGGGTAGAATTTTGTGAGCGGGTAGTGGCATATTGTCCTAAAAAGGGAAGTCCACCGACTGCGGGGAGGAAATATCGAGAGGTACAAAGTAAGCCTAAAGCGGCGGCTGTTGTTGCATCAAAATAGGGTTGATAAAATAAGACTAATGCGGCATCGCGAGTTCCAACTCCTGCAAATGTTAAGGGTAATAATCCGGCTAAAATAGCGAGGGGAGAAAGGGCTAAGTTTGCCCAAAANATATTGTCCTAAAAAGGGAAGTCCACCGACTGCGGGGAGGAAATATCGAGAGGTACAAAGTAAGCCTAAAGCGGCGGCTGTTGTTGCATCAAAATAGGGTTGATAAAATAAGACTAATGCGGCATCGCGAGTTCCAACTCCTGCAAATGTTAAGGGTAATAATCCGGCTAAAATAGCGAGGGGAGAAAGGGCTAAGTTTGCCCAAAACGGAGTCCAAGCGTTCAGTGCTAGAATGAAAAACCAGATTTGGAGTAAATGGAGGAACCAAATAAAAATTGAAGTTGTACTAATTTTCAGCAGTAGAGTTTTATCCCTCCAAAAATATTCGTGCATTTCCCCCCAAGAAATTTGTAGTTTTTTAAGTTTATCTCCAATTTTTTTATGTGAAATTTTGCTCAGACTTATAAAAAAGTAATCTGCAAGTTTTCGAGATCCTAAAAGTGAGAGTCCCAATATTAAACCCAAGCTGACACCGAGGGTCATTGTCCAAAATAAGGTATCTTTCTCAGGATAAACGATCAACCCTAGAACACACCATAACAATAGTGATAAGAGATCGCAAGTTTTTTCAAAGACAACGAGAGATAAAGAGAGTGAACCTGTTAAATGTCCCCGTTGTTGCATGAAGTATGCTTTCGCAATATCTCCCATTTTGGAGGGTAAGATCATATTCAGCACACTAGCGGCTAAAATTAAACGATTCGCCTCAGTAAACCTCAATCTTCTGCCTAAAGGCATCAGTTGTTGCAGTCGCCAAGCGGTAATCATTGTAATCGGAATAACCATTCCTAAGCTGATGATCATCCATTGGCGATCGCAATTTTTAAAAATCTCAATTAAACCCGCAATATCAATTTGAGAATAAAGAACTGCTAAAATAACTAAACTAATACCAATAGAAATCAGCCGTTTGATCACAAGAGTTAACCCATATTACTTGGAATTTGTAAACTTCTCAAACTCAGAGCGTCGTAATCGTAACTGCACATCCTCTAAAATTTTCCGGTTCACAGCCATCACATCAGCAACTAAACCCAACATCCACAATTGAAACCCGATTAAGATTAAAATGGCGGCTAAAATCAAGCTGGGTGTTCTCGCTTTGGTCATATTGTCAAAGAATAACACCAACCAACGCACACACAACATAAATCCCATTGTAAACGGAATACTCCCTAAGACCGTAAAAAATCGTAACGGTCTGTAGGTCATAAAAATGCGTAGAATCGTAAAAATTGATCGTTTAATATAAGAGGGAATACTCTTAACTAAACGAGAAGGGCGTAAATCTGGATTCGTCCGAATGGGAACCGAAGTAATCGCAATTCCTTTTTGTCCGGCTTGAATAATGGTTTCTAGGGTATAAGTATATTCGTTAAAAACATTAATTTGCATGGCGGCATTGCGACTAAACGCCCGAAACCCGCTTGGTGCATCGGGAATATTAGTGCTACTGGCTAAACGAACCACCCAACTTCCGAGTTGTTGCAAGAACTTTTTACTGGGGGAAAAGTGTTTAATCTGGCGAATCGGTCTAGCTCCCACGACAATTTCGGCATAACCGAGTAAAATAGGTTCGATTAAACGGGGAATATCCTCTGCACAATATTGATTATCGGCATCAGTATTAACAATAATATCAGCACCCGCTTTCAGACAGGCTTCGATTCCCGCCATAAATGCTTTAGCCAAGCCCTGATTGTATTCAAAACTGACAATATGATCGACCCCGCAGCCACGAGCGACATCGACGGTANTCGGCATCAGTATTAACAATAATATCAGCACCCGCTTTCAGACAGGCTTCGATTCCCGCCATAAATGCTTTAGCCAAGCCCTGATTGTATTCAAAACTGACAATATGATCGACCCCGCAGCCACGAGCGACATCGACGGTACGATCTAAGCTTCCATCGTTAATGATCAGCCATTCTACCGTATCAATACCGGGAATTTGACGGGGTAGTTGTGCGAGGGCGATCTCGAGCGTTTCTTCTTCGTTGTAGCAAGGAATCTGGATAATGAGTTTAGTCATCCCTCAGTTAAGTCAGAGGAGTAGTTGTTTGAGCTGATCAGTTTTGATTAGACTTTATCATAACAGGCTCATGTTTTTAACTCAATTCCAAAGCGTTTAGTTGATAATCGACTGTAACTGGTTGACTATTTCCGAAGATCGTATTTTTCTACCTGTAGGGCTGAGGTGATAGATTGTATCCCCAAACAGGGAGGGATCGGATTTTAAATTTAGATCTTGATCATAAATTACCGGGGCTATCTCATTTAAAGCAGATATAACGGTTTGAGCAGCTTCAACAGACTGATCATCATTTTTAGATAAGATCCAGGGCAATCCAAACACTAGAATTCCTCCAGCCTGTTCAACATCCTGATGAAATACATTTAATCGTTTGAGGCTGTGTTCTGAGATTTCCACTTTCAAACTGTCCGGTGTTGAGGAACCCGAAGGTAAAATCATTGGACTACCCCGTTGATCAAGATTAGTTTGATACTGCCCATCTGGTTTTGTAGAACTGGTATTTTCACTAAAATGGGCAAACAAGTTTTCTTGCAGTCTCTTGATTGATTGTACAATTCTATCAGAGCCAGGTACGCCCATCAACATCACTTCTTTTGCTCTCTGCTCTACCCCAAATCCTCCCAAACCGGGCTGTGAAACGGCGGCTCCAAACATACTCGAAAAATAGCCTGTTCCATCATCAGCCAGAAGTCCATATTCTGGAATTAAAAGAACAATATCACCTGGGCGAATCTCACTAGCAACGCTAGCTAAAATAGTGTTTAAACCTAGACCTGCGTGCAGTCCCATGTTAACGACGGGAATACCCACCTGTTGTTCAATTTGTAAAGCATCAATCCCAAAATGCGTACCAGAGCCACCGACAATCAAGATTCGTTTTGATCCTTTAATCTGACTTGACCGCTCAATTTTCTCTTCATAAATTGTCTTAATCCAGTTGACTTCTGGATCTAAATAGCGATTATGGATGTAACCCGCAGTCCAAACTAGGCTAGCAACAGCAAACCAACGAATAATTTTCCACATAGTAGAATATTTTTAAAACGCAAAGTAAACAAATTGAGAAGAAGATTTAGCCGCAAACAAAATGACTAAGCTTAGGATCATCAATGAGACGTTCGGTCGCAATAAAAATCTGTAGACTTGTTCTCGGTCTTGCCAAGATGCTATCTGCTCAAACCCGAGTAGTATAATAGCGAGCATTAATGTAAGACCTAAGCCCCATTTATTATTGATTGCTGCAATTTTTTCCTGGGTAGCGACAATNAACCCGAGTAGTATAATAGCGAGCATTAATGTAAGACCTAAGCCCCATTTATTATTGATTGCTGCAATTTTTTCCTGGGTAGCGACAATTGAATAGGCTGAAGGAGTGATGAGGGTTTGCAATTTAAGCAGCAATTGGTTGGTATTGTTTTCCATAAAAAATAGCCACCCAAACATCACAGATGTTAATGTTAATATCCAAGCGATGAACTGAGGAAGTGAGAACAAACGACCGATAGAACGATGAATAATCAGCAGCACGCCGTGATAAAATCCCCAGAAAATAAAATTCCAACCTGCACCATGCCAAAGACCTGAGATTGTAAATACAGTGAGAATATTTAATCCAGTCCGTCCGACTCTAGAACCGCCTAAAGGAATAAAAAGGTAGTCCCGGAACCAACCACTTAAAGTAACGTGCCATCGCCGCCAAAACTCTTGAACACTTTGGGAAATATAGGGAGCCAAAAAGTTGACTGTGAGTTGAACTCCCATCATTTTAGCCAAGCCAAGCGCAATGAAACTGTATCCGGCAAAATCGAAATAAATTCTTAATCCAAATAGATAAATCGATAACCAAATTATCCAAGCATTGGCTGTTTCTTGAAGGTTGATATGGGGTGCTAAGTTATCGCCCAATACAATCTTCATAAACAGTCCTAACACCAGCCATTTTAAGCCGGTATCAATGTTTTCAAAAGAAAAGTTAAATCGGAATTTTTCTATTTGGGGGAGAAAGTCTGAACGACGCTCAATCGGGCCAGCGACAACCTGGGGAAAAAAGGAAGCAAAATTTACATAATCGATAAATTTGATGGGGTGTCGATCATTTGTTTTATAGGAATCAACAACAAAAGCAACCATCTGAAAGGTATAAAATGAAATGCCCGGAGGAATTCCAGAAATGTTGGAAATTCCCGTGTTTTCATTCCATCCTGCGGCGATTTCTCCAAACCCTAATCCCAATACATCTTGAACCAAAAAGTCTAGATACTTAAAACTAATCAAAATAGCAAGATTAATTGTGATAGTTACTATAGCAATTGGTTTGGCTATTACTTTGGGTTGACTCTGCATCAAGCGAACCATAACGTAATTGAAGACCAACTCCAAAGCAAAAATAAAAAAACTTGAATGGGCTGCGTTCCAGAAGAGTATTAATGAAACGAGCATCAATCCTATACGATCATAGGAGGACGGCAACATCTTGAAAAGTTGACCCAAATAGCGAATTCCTAATAAGGGAATAGCCATTAACAACAACCACCACCAAAAAGAAAAATCTGTAAAATTCATTTCAATGTTCAGAAATGCAATAACTTAAACAAATCCGGTTGAAAACTGCTGAAATTTTTGAATTTTTATTGATAATCACGATTAAATAAGTATATGCTTTGAAATTAACTCAGCAAATGCTTGAGCGGAGTTTTGTTGAGCAAAAGATCGCATTTGTAAGCGATCGCACAGCTTGTCTGAGTCTTCTTGTAAAAATCGAATTAATCCTTCTGCAATTGCACTCGGCATTGTAGAATCAACGGTTAAGCCCAGTTGATAGCGTTTGACCATTTCCCCCATTAACCCATAGTTTGAACTGAGAACAGGTTTAGCTGCTGCTGCTGCGAGTAAGAGAATTCCACTCATTCCAACATGACGCTGATAGGGGGCTAATACCACATCCGCTAAGTTAAAGTAAGCGGGGATTTCTTCATCGGAAATAAACTCATATCTTCGGATGATTTGCACGGGCTTATCTTGACAAAGCTGTGCAATCTTTGGGTCTAAAGATGTGGCAATATTAGACTCCCCAACCAATAATAAACAGATTTTTTGGTTCAATTCAGGAGATAAACGAGCGATCGCATCAAGGAGTTGATAAATTCCTTTGCGTTGAGTTAAGGCTCCAAATAAGAGAAAAATATTTCGTTCGGGGTCAATTCCTAACTCTTCTCTCAGTAAAGAACAGGGCGAATTTTCAGGTTCAATCAGTTCAACGGGATCGGGTAAATGAATCGCTTTTACATGAGTATTAAATCGGTTTAAGTGATTGATAGCAAAGGGATCGAGACAGAATAAATTTTGTAGTTTTGGGTGTCGTAAAATGCGAGAGAGGAGTAATTTTTCACGCCATTGTTGCCAGCGTTCTTGCTGAGTAGGACTGTAGTTTGTGAGTTCTTGAGGATAATGAAATGTAGGTCGAAAGTAAATTCCTGAAAACGAACAAGGAGAGGGTCTACCCAACGCCAGTGGAAACTCACAGGTATCAAAGTACATAATCAGAGCGTGAGTTGCTGCGAGTTTCTCTGCATATTTACCGAAAATTTCCCACTCTTGAAAATTCCGCAAAGATCTTTTGATTTTAGACTTTCTAGAGTTGAGAGCGGCTTCTTCTTCGGGGGAAATTCCCACAAAGTTAATTTGACTCGGCGAATGAGTTGCAGCCCAGTCTACAACATTACGATGTTCCTCAAAAAATCGCGGTGAAACAACGACATTAAGCTGCCCTGAAAAGCTCTGTTTATGCCAATACTGAATCAGATGTTGAATGTAGATGGGATGATGACCTTTCACGGACAGATCAAAAAGCATGAGTTTTTGAGTGCTTTTTGCTTCTCTTTCACTCGGTTTATTCACGGCTGAATTGAGCCTCACTGAATTGTTTGTTTCACCTCTCTATTTAATCCCGACAATCGTCATTCCTCTAAATAACAATGGGGTACTCGCAACTTTTTTTCGCAGGGCATAGGGGAACTTTTCCAAAATAACTTCACTCCCACTAATTAAAGGAAGTGTTGCCATGTTCAGAGGAATTTCTAGATGAAATTTTTCTGTGCTTTTCACCCAAAGCACTTGGGAAAATCCAACTTTTCGGAAAAGCTTATATAACTCGGTTACGGTGTATTCTTTGAGGTGAAATCCTCGAGCGACCTCATCAAAGTATTTTGAGATATCATGGGGGCCAGATAAACGATGAGGCGTGATACAAATATATTTGCCTTTCGGAGCGAGTGTTTTGTAAATATTCTGAAGTTGTTCGACTGCATCATCCGGGTGCAAATGTTCCATCAGTTGGTGACTGTAAGCAATATCAACACTATTTTCTGGAGCATTTACACTGCACCCATCTGAGACAATAAACTCCATATTGTCTGGAAATGTTGTATTTTTAGTGACTTCTGTTGCCACATCGACTGCATAGACTTTTTTCACCCATTTAGACACTTCCATCGATAAACTACAATCTCCGGGGCCGATTTCTAAGTAGGTTGTTTCCGGAGTCAAAAATCGTTTCAAAAGATACATTCGTTGAGTGACAATCCAAGCCGTAATTTCCGGGCTTGATTTGCGTGTCCATCGGGGATGATGGGGAAGAGTGGTGTATAACTTATCATACAAAGTGGTGTATAAATTTCGTCTTTCTTCCTTATTAGAGTTCAGGAGTTGACTCGCTAACTGTTTTTCGAGTTCATAATGTTCTTTTAACTGTTCAACCGTTCTACTCTCTGAACTGGGGACTGAAATTTTAGTGGACATTTAACTTGGATCTCCCGATTAAAAATTAACGTTGGTGAGTTTGAGCGGATTCAAATCAATTTTTTTTCAACGGACTGCCTCTGGACAAAGGAAGTCTGAATTTGAGAAAATTTTATTCTAATCGTTATACNGTTTTTCGAGTTCATAATGTTCTTTTAACTGTTCAACCGTTCTACTCTCTGAACTGGGGACTGAAATTTTAGTGGACATTTAACTTGGATCTCCCGATTAAAAATTAACGTTGGTGAGTTTGAGCGGATTCAAATCAATTTTTTTTCAACGGACTGCCTCTGGACAAAGGAAGTCTGAATTTGAGAAAATTTTATTCTAATCGTTATACTATAATATACTCAATAAAGTACAAGTTGCCAAGTTTTCAAATGCTAGAAAGATCACCTGATGTAGCCTTTTTTCTCGGTTTCTTAGGTGGTGGTGGAGCGGAGCGAGTTTTCATTAATCTGACTCGGAGTTTTGCCGAACGAGGTTTAAAGGTAGATTTGGTGTTAAGTTCAGCCGGAGGGCCTCATTTAGAGAAAGTATCACCTCAAGTCAGAATTATTGATTTCAAAACACCTCGCCTGACTGCTTGCCTCCCTTCCCTGATCAGTTACTTAAAACAAGAACAACCGAGAGGAATGCTTTCAACTCTCCACTATGCCAATGAAGTGGCTCTCTTGGCGAAAAAGCTTTCTAGAACTCCAACAAGGGTGGTGGTACGTGAGGCAAATAATCTTTCCAGAGACACCCAAGCATCGACACCCTATAAAAGACGTTTACTACCCTTTTTGGTCAGATCTTTTTATCCTTGGGCTGATCATATTGTAGCTGTTTCTAAGGGAGTTGCAGAGGATCTTTCTCAGGTTTCTGGTTTGTCCCTAGAACGTATCCAAACGATTTATAATCCCACAATCACTCCAGAGTTACAGGAAAAAGCGAAAGAACCTCTTGATCATCCTTGGTTTGCTGATGGACAACCTCCAGTCATTTTAGGAGTGGGTAAATTACACATTCAAAAAGATTTTTCAATGCTAATTCGGGCTTTTGCACAAGTCCGACAAGTCCGAGAAGCTCGATTAATGATTTTAGGATGGGGGCCTGAACGACCTCAACTCGAAGCATTAGTTCAAGAATTAGGCTTAGAAAATGATGTGGCATTACCGGATCATGTATTGAATCCTTATGCCTATATGTCACGATCCGCAGTCTTTGTATTATCCTCCGCTTGGGAAGGCTTACCGAATGTATTAATTGAAGCGATGGCAACGGCAGTCCCTGTGATTTCTACAGATTGTCAAAGTGGGCCTTCTGAAATTCTCAAGGGTGGTGAATATGGCTGGTTAACTCCAGTTGGTGATAGTCAAGCGATGGCCGAGGCAATTCTGAAAGTTTTATCGGGGAATTTAAAGCCAATTGATCCCGATTGGCTCAAACAGTTTACGTTGGAAGTTTCAAGTCAACGATATCTAGATATTCTGGGAATTACTCAAGATTAATACAGACCCAAATCTGGATTTAAATCGGAGGATTGAACTAACTTTTAATCTCAGAATAAAGAGTATAATAACGTTGAGCTTGTAACTCCCAACTTAACTCTTGTTCTGCTTTTTTGCGGGCTTGAGTCCGTAATATTTGATAGCGATCGCGATCTTCGAGTACCCAAGCAATTCCTTGGGCTAAATCTTCAATTTCAAAAGGTTTGGCTAAATAGCCATCCTGTTGATGAGTGACAATATCTTTCAGTCCAGTTGCTGCAAATGCAACGACCGGAGTTCCACAAGCTAAAGACTCAGAAGCCGTTTGTCCAAAAGCTTCTTGAATGCTCGGTACAACCATGACATTTGCTGCGGAATAGACCAAGGCGAGGGAAAGATCATCGTTAAATTGACCCAGATAATGGGTTTTAAATCCTAAATCTAGGGGTTTTTCAGGTTGAGAATCTCCGAAAACCACCAGTTCAATTTGATCTTCCCCAACAGACTGACTAAGACTTTGCAGGGCAGGTTGCAAAAGCTGAAACCCCTTTCTTAAATCCCCTGTTGTTCCTGGAGATGCCCCAAATAAAACCAGTTTTTTTTCTCGGGGTAAATTGAGTAGTGATCGGGCAATTGACATCTCAATGGGTTTGTATTTTTCTAAATCTAGTCCATGAGGAATCACTTCAATTCTGACATCTTTAAAAACAGAACTTGATTCTGCACAATCAGCCAGCCAAATACTGGGGCTAACAATGGTGAGATTTGCCGCTTTCCAAGCTTTCTTTTTGCGTTGTAAAACCCAACGGGATAAATCTTGATTTTTCTCACTTTTCAGTTGAGGACAAGCCCCACAAGAATCACTATAGCGATCGCATTCTTGGGCGTAATGACACCCACCTGTAAACGGCCACATATCATGGAGAGTCCAAACAATAGGTTGATTAAATTTGGCTAAAGTTTCAATTTGTACAAACCCATTACAAATCCAATGTAAATGAACAATATCAGGATTAATTTGGCTGACTTTAGAAGCGAGAATATCTGGAAACCATTGAACCGCAAAGCGAGTTCTAGGACGCTTCGGGTAAAGTTTTAAAGGGATATTAGATGAAGGTGGCCCTAACTTTGTTAAGAGACTTTTCTCCGCAATAACGGTTTGATCCGTGCTAAACTTACCTCGAACAAGCATTTGTGAATGAATACCCACTGAACAGAGTCCTTGGTGGAGTCGGTAAGCAGCGCGTGCTGCCCCTCCTTCAATATCTGTGCTGCTTAAATGCAGGATTTTCATCATCAACCTCTTAATATTTCAGATTAATTTAGACACCACTATACACCGAACATCAGCCGAGAGAGTGATTTTCTTTTCATCAGCAACGATGTCACCAGCCAACTTATGATAAAACTGAAGATAGAAATTGCTAAGAACAGCAAAGTTGAACCCTCAAAAGTCGAGTTTGGATTCATTCGATTCAGCAGAATTATTAAAATCTCAACCACGATGAGATGAATCAGATAAATCCCGAAAGAATAAAGACCAGATTGATTAATTAAATGATTTTCANAAATTGCTAAGAACAGCAAAGTTGAACCCTCAAAAGTCGAGTTTGGATTCATTCGATTCAGCAGAATTATTAAAATCTCAACCACGATGAGATGAATCAGATAAATCCCGAAAGAATAAAGACCAGATTGATTAATTAAATGATTTTCAGGAATATATTTAGACAGAGAAACTGCTAGCAGTAAAGCAGAATATCCCAGATAAACTTCGGAAAATGACTCCGGTAAAATCAGCGTTCCCCCCAAAGCGATGAGTACAAACGTTATCAAAAGGGCAATTGTAAAACCTTTCTCCTGAAGTCTTTTATTCAAAGGTGCTTTCCAACTTGGATAGTTCAATAACATCGCTACAAAAATATACGGTAGACATCTGATAATCCAAGATAATTGGACTAATGCAATGCGAACAATACTATTATCTTTAGCCTGATCAAAAAATGTTTCTAGAAAGTTTTGAAAAGCCACATTCTCACCCAACTCAAAAGCATTTCCTGTCTTCAGGATCAATTCATAGATGATCAAACTCAATACACAGAATAAAACCAAAGTTTTTAATGCAACTTTTCTGTGAACTAAAAATTCACATCCTTTAACCGTGATAGTTCCAATAATCAGAAGCGGTAAAAAATACAAGTGAAATGCTGCTCCTCCAAAAAATAGGATCGAAACAGGATCTTCTAATAAATGACTTAACTGATCATAATCTCGATCAATGGCATACTTAGCTGCTTTATACAACAGATAAAATAA
>NZ_LATL02000192.1 GCF_000972705.2 Limnoraphis robusta CS-951
CTTAAATGCAATTCATCCAATTTATGGTGAAAAAGCAAAAGATTTTTGTTTGTTAGAAGCGGGTTATATTAGCCAACTTTTAATGGAAACTGCACCCAAGCATGAAATCGGTCTTTGTCCAATTGGTACTTTAGAATTTGAACCCATACAAGAATGGTTTAAGCTCGAACCCAATCAAATATTATTACATAGCTTTGTAGGCGGTCGCATTGATAAGGCTTGGACAAAACAGTGGTTATCTCCAGAAACTCCTCAAAAATCCGAATCGATTCTAGAAAAATTACGTCAGTTTTTACGCGAGAAGTTACCCGAATATATGATTCCTCAAAACTATATAATCTTGGATGAACTTCCCCTAACACCCAATGGAAAGATAGACCGTAAAAATTTACCAAAACCCGAGAGTTTTACTTCTCGAAATCAACTAGAATATGTAGCACCGAAAACTGAATTACAGACAGAAATAGCAGCAATTTGGCAAAAAGCTCTCAACTTAGAAAAAGTAGGCATTCAAGACAACTTCTTTAATTTAGGAGGAAATTCACTATTAGCCACTCAGGTTATTTCTCAAATGCGTCAAGCCTTTAAAGTAGACATTTCAATTCGTCGCTTTTTTGAAACGCCAACTATTGCTGATTTGGAACTAGATATCAAACAAAATAACAATCAAGTTCCTGAAACTGAACAGATTAAAATTGAGCGGGTCAACCGTAATGATTCCCAAGAAAATCTAGATAATCTCGACCAAATTTCAGAACAAGAACTTGATGATTTACTCAGTCAAATGTTAGCGGAGGAAAACTAATGAACCCAACACCATCTAACCTTTCCAAACTTTCGCCCGAACAAAAGCGAAAACTGCTCAAACAACTCATGCAAAAAAAGGCTAACAAGCCTCAATTTTTTCCGCTTTCATTTGCTCAACAGCGACTTTGGTTTCTAGATAAACTACAGCCCGGAAGTTCAGTTTATAATCTTCCTGCTGCTTTACATTTGCAGGGTTCACTGAATATTGATGCTTTAGAAAAAAGTATTAATGAAATCATCAAACGCCATGAAATATTAAGGACAAATTTTACGGAAATTGAAGGTGAGATAGTTCAGAGTGTTTATCCAGTCTTGAATCTCAATATTCCCGTGATTGATTTTCAGGAATTTTCTCAGACTCAACGTGATATTGAAATTAAAAAGCAGATTCAACAAGAAGCATCACAGCCCTTTAATTTAACTCAAATTCCTTTATTACGAGCCAAATTATTAAAGCTTTCAACCGATGAATATATACTGCTGTTTACCCTGCATCATATTATTTCTGATTACTGGTCAATGCGGGTACTGATTCAAGAATTAGCAGCAATTTATCAAGCCTTCTATCAAGACAAAAATTCATCTTTACCTGAACTCAATATCCAATATGTAGACTATGCTGTTTGGCAACAGAAATGGCTACAAAGTGAAGCTCGTTCTGCTCAACTTAGTTACTGGAAACAGCAACTAAAAAATAATCCACAAATTCTCCAATTACCCACAGATTATCCGCGACCTGTGGTACAAACTTATCGAGGAGAAACACAATCTTTTTCTCTATCTTCTCAACTTTATGAATCTTTAAAAGTTCTTGCTCGTCAGGAAGATGTAACCTTATTTATGTTGTTACTGGCAGCTTTAAAAACATTACTTTATCGCTATACTCAGCAAGAAGATATTATAGTTGGTTCAACGGTTGCTAATCGTAATCGCCCAGAAATTGAAAATCTTATTGGTTTATTTGTTAATAATTTAGTCTTTAGAACAAACCTATCTGGAAATCCCAGCTTTAGAGATTTTATCAAACAGGTACGCGAAGTCACTCTAGGGGCTTATGCTCACCAAGATTTGCCATTTGAATATTTAGTAGAAGAATTGCAGACTCAACGCAACTTAAGCCACAATCCTCTCTTTCAAGTGATGTTTATTCTTCACAATACTCCAACAAAAACTGTTCAACTCACGAACTTAACTTTTAATTATATTAATCCAGAAAATAAAACAGCTCGATTTGATTTGAGCTTGGATATGTATGAAAAACCATCGGGACTCATGGGAGTATTTGAATATAATACAGATTTATTTAAAGCTGAAACAATTAGCAGAATAATTGTTCACTTCCAAACCTTGTTAGAACAAATTCTTACTAATTCTAATCAAAAATTATACGAACTTTGCTTGTTAACAGAAACAGAAAAAAATCAACTCTTAGTCAAATGGAATAAAACTCAAACACCATTTAAAAACCTCGCCTGTATTCATCAACTCTTTGAAACCCAAGCCCAACAAACACCGGATGCTGTTGCTATTGTTGACTCACATCAACAACTCAGTTATCAGCAACTCAATACAACTGCAAACAAACTCGCTCACCACCTACAAAAACAAGGCGTTCAACCTGAACAAACCGTCGGTATTTGTTTAGAGCGTTCCTGTGAAATGGTTATCGCTTTATTAGCTGTTCTCAAAGTCGGAGCCACATATATTCCCCTTGACCCTGCCTATCCTCCAGAGCGTCTCAATTACATTATCAATAACGCTCAAATCTCACTCATTATTACTCAAACATCCCTCAATTATTTACAATTTTCAGTTCAAAATATTCTAAAATTAGAAAAACATTGGTCAATCATCACTCAACAAAAATCAGACAATCTTTCTCCTGATATTAGCCTTGATAATCTAGCTTATATTATCTATACCTCCGGTTCTACAGGTCAACCCAAAGGCGTACAAATTTCTCATCGCGCCTTGAGTAACTTTCTATTTGCTATTAATCAACATCTCAACCTAATACCATCAGACGTTTTATTATCTGTTACCAGTCTGTCTTTTGATATCGCCGCCTTAGAACTTTATTTACCTTTAATTATCGGTGCGCGTGTAGTGATTGCCTGCCAAAAAACCACCACAGACAGCCAACAACTTCAACATCAAATCAAGCAATTAAACATCACAATTATGCAAGCCACGCCAGCCACCTGGCAAATGTTAATCCTTGGCGGATGGTCGGGAAAGCACAACCTAAAAATTCTCAGTGGAGGAGAAGCGTTAGACCCGAAATTAGCCCAACAACTTGATCAAAATTCTCAACAACTCTTTAACCTTTACGGGCCAACTGAAACTACAATTTGGTCATCAATTTATCAAGTTAAAAATCAAGAAAATTTAGATAAAAATTTAACCGTTCTTATTGGTCGCCCTCTTGCTAATACTGAGTTTTATATTCTCGATAAAAATCTACAACCCGTTCCGATAGGAGTACCCGGAGAGTTATATATCGGAGGAGTTGGAGTCGCTAGAGGCTACTTTAATCGAGCCGATTTAACCGCAGAACGTTTTTTACCCAATCCCTTTAAAAAGACTTCTGAACGCCTGTATAAAACGGGAGATTTAGCACGATATCTGAGTGATGGAAATGTTGAATATTTAGGACGCCTAGACTCTCAAGTAAAACTGCGAGGTTTTAGAATAGAATTAGGAGAAATAGAAGCAATATTAAAACAACATCCACAAGTTCAACAGGCTGTGGTTGTAGTCAATTCACAAGCTCAAGAAAAGCGTCTCATTGCTTATATTGTCTCTACTCATCAGTCCGAGTTAAATGTTACAATGCTGCGAGAATTATTAGCCAAAAAGTTACCTAGTTACATGATACCTTCTGCTTTTATCATGTTAGATACTTTTCCTTTAACTCCCAATGGTAAGATTGATAGACGTGCGCTTCTAAGTGTTAAAGAACAAGTCACAAACTTATCAGATATTCACGAAATACCCCAAACACCTACTGAGGAAATATTATCAGGAATATGGGGAAAAATCCTAAATTTAAAGCAGATTGGTAGAAAAGATAACTTCTTTGAACTTGGCGGACATTCGTTATTAGCAACTAGCGTTATCTCGNAACTCCCAATGGTAAGATTGATAGACGTGCGCTTCTAAGTGTTAAAGAACAAGTCACAAACTTATCAGATATTCACGAAATACCCCAAACACCTACTGAGGAAATATTATCAGGAATATGGGGAAAAATCCTAAATTTAAAGCAGATTGGTAGAAAAGATAACTTCTTTGAACTTGGCGGACATTCGTTATTAGCAACTAGCGTTATCTCGCAAATTCGTGAAATTTTCAAGATTGATTTACCCTTGCGTCGTCTATTTGAAATGCCAACAATATCGGGGTTAGCAGAAGCAATATTAACGACTCAAAAAACTCATTCTCCACTTAAAATTAAAGCACTTCAAGGCATAAATAGACAAGAAAACTTACCCTTATCTTTCGCTCAACAACGACAATGGTTTTTAGCTCAACTCGAACCCGATAGTCCTTATTATAATATTCCGGGAGCAGTCCGAATAAAAGGAAAACTGAATATTGGGATACTTGAACAAAGTTTTAACACAATAATTCATCGTCACGAAGTCCTCAGAACAAGTTTTATAACTATTGAAGGAAAACCCCAGATAGTGATTTCACCTTCAACTCAATTCAATCTTCCTCTTATTGATATTAGTGAAGTTCCAAGCTCACAGCAAGAAGGTTATATTAAACAATTAATTCAACAAGAAGCACAGTATCCTTTTCACCTCAATATTAGTCCATTACTAAGAGTTAAAGTAATAAACGTTTCGGAAATAAATCACGTTATTTTAATGACGTTGCATCATATTATTTCAGATGAACAATCGGTGATAATTTTAATACGAGAAGTCGCTAAATTCTATGAAAATATCTCTCAAAATCAACCTTCACAACTTCCACCATTACCCATTCAATATGTAGATTTTGCGGCTTGGCAACGACAATATTTGCAAGGAGAATTATTAGAGAATCAATTGGGTTACTGGCGACAACAGCTAGAGGGAATACCGACGGTTTTAGAATTACCAACTGATTACACACGTCCGGCGGTTCAAAGCTTCCGAGGAGCCACAAAAACCTTTCAACTTTCTCTCGAACAATCTCAAGCAATTAAAACTTTAAGTCAGCAGTCAGGTTGTACATTATTTATGACCTTATTAGCAATCTTTAATACTTTCTTATATCGCTATACAGCAAGTAAAAATATTGTTGTAGGTTCTCCGATTGCTAATCGAAATTCAACAGAAACCGAAAGCTTAATTGGATTTTTTGCTAACACATTAGCCCTACGAACACGTTTAACTGGAAATCTCACCTTTGAGGAGTTATTACAGCAGGTTAGAGAAGTAGCGTTAGAGGCTTATGCTCATCAAGACTTACCCTTTGAACAGTTAGTAGAAGCAGTCCAAGCGCAGCGAGATTTAAGCTATACTCCTCTATTTCAGGTGATGTTTGTCTGGCAAAATGCAACAATACAGCCGATTAAATTATCAGGTTTAAATTGGCATTTAATTGAGAGTGAAAATAAGACAGCAAAATTTGACTTAACATTATATATGGCTGAAACTGTTGAAGGATTAGTGGGTAAGTTTGAGTATAATACCGATTTATTTAAAGCAGAAACGATTCAACGTTTAATAGAAAATTTTCAAACCTTAATGTCAGGAATTATCGATGAACCCAAACAAAAGTTATCTAACTTGCCGCTTCTCCCAAAAACTGAACAGCAAAAAATACTACAGGAATGGAATCAGACTGAATTAGAAGTTAAACCTGTTTGTTTACATCATTTATTTGAAACCCAAACCGAGAAAACACCTCATGCAACGGCGTTAATTTTTGAGAATCAACAGTTAACTTATCAACAGTTAAATCATCGAGCCAATCAACTCGCTTATTACTTACAAAAATTAGGAGTTCAACCTGAAGTTAGAGTGGGAATTTGTGTTAAACGTTCAATTGAAACGGTTGTGGCAATGTTAGCCACTCTCAAGGCAGGAGGTGCCTATGTTCCCCTTGACCCAACCTATCCAACAGAACGATTAACTTTCATGTTGGAAGATGCTAAAATAGCCGTTTTAATCACTCAAAATACAGAATTTTTAGATTTTAGTTCTTCTCTCAAAGCTATTGTTAATTTAGATAGAGATAGGGAAAAAATAGCTTTAGAAAATCAAACAAATCCGTTCCATGAAGTTATTCCTGAAAATTTGGCTTATGTTATCTATACATCTGGTTCAACAGGTAAACCAAAAGGCGTTGCAATCAATCATTCTAGTCCAATTTTCCTCATAGAATGGGCGAAAACTGTCTTTACAAAAGAACAACTTTCAGGCGTTTTTGCTTCAACTTCTATCTGTTTTGATCTCTCAATATTTGAGTTGTTTTTACCGCTAAGTGTCGGAGGAAAAATAATTTTGGGTGAAAATGCTTTAGAGTTACCCTCCTTACCTCATTCTGAAGAAGTGACTCTGATTAATACAGTCCCCTCTGCCGCGACAGAACTACTTAGAATTAACGGTATTCCCAAAGGTGTAAAAACAGTCAATTTAGCAGGTGAAGCATTATCAAATTCCCTCGTTAAACAACTTTATAAACAACATATTCAGCAGGTTTTTAACCTTTACGGCCCTTCAGAAGATACCACCTATTCAACCTTTGTATTAACTGAACCAGGAAGTCATAAACAGCCTTCAATTGGTCGTCCAATCGCTAATACTCAAGTCTATATTTTAGACCGTTATTTGCAACCTGTTCCGGTCGGTGTTCCCGGTGAATTATATATCGGAGGATCAGGTTTGGCGAGAGAATATCTCAATCGTCCTGAACTGACAGCAGAGAAATTTATTCCTAATCCATTTACAAAACAAAATCAAAAAAATAATCGTCTTTATAAAACAGGAGATTTAGTTAAATATTTACCCGATGGAAATATTGAATATTTAGGTCGGTTAGATAACCAAGTTAAAATTCGAGGATTCCGTATTGAACTCGGAGAAGTTGAGGCGATTTTAGTTAAACATTCTCATGTTGCTCAAGCCGTTGTGAGTGCTTGGGAAGATAAAGCTAAAAATAAGCGTTTAATTGCTTACATTATCCCCAAGTCAAAAGATGAAAATTTAGCTTATGAACTGCAAAACGAATTACGTCATTTTCTGAAAGATAAGTTACCTGATTATATGATTCCTGCGGTGTTTATGGTATTAGAAAGCTTACCTCTAACACCGAATGGTAAAATTGACCGTAAAGCACTACCAGCCCCAGAAAATCAGCCGATAGAAAGACAGCAAAATTATACTGAACCTCGAACTACAAAGGAAAAGCAACTCGCTAAAATTTGGAGTCAGATTCTTAGGGTTGAGAAAATTAGTATTAACGATAACTTCTTTGAATTGGGGGGTGATTCTATTCTAGCAATTCAAGTCGTTTCTCAAGCCAATCAAGCAGGTTTAAAGATCACACCTAAGTCTATTTTTAAATATCAAACTCTGGCAGATTTAGCCGCCATAGCAGAAGAAAGAGCGGCGATAAACGCTGAACAAGGAGTTATTACAGGTTCTCTCCCGCTTACCCCCATTCAACACTGGTTTTTTGAGCAAAATTTAATCGATCCTCATCATTGGAATCAGTCTATTTTATTAGAGGTTAAATCAAACATTAGCTTTAATAAATTGGAAATGGCGTTTAAAACCTTACTCAAACACCATGATGCACTACGTTTATATTTTGAGAAAAATCAATCTATTTGGCAACAGTTTAATTCCGATCATCATATAGACTTCTCGATTCTTAAAATAGATTTATCAGAACAACCTAAACAAAATCAAGAACAAGCAATTTGTACAACTGCAACACAGCTTCAAGGTAGCTTCAANAAATCAATCTATTTGGCAACAGTTTAATTCCGATCATCATATAGACTTCTCGATTCTTAAAATAGATTTATCAGAACAACCTAAACAAAATCAAGAACAAGCAATTTGTACAACTGCAACACAGCTTCAAGGTAGCTTCAACCTCTCTCAGCCACCTCTAGTTCGAGTCGCCTGCTTTGACTTAGGTTGCAGTCAAACAAGCCGTTTATTGATTATTATTCATCACTTAATCATTGACGGGATTTCCTGGCGAATTTTATTAGAAGATCTTCAGAACCTTCTCCAAACAAGTTCTCAAAGTCAAACATTTAAACTTCCAGCAAAAACAACCTCCTTTAAACACTGGTCAGACCATCTAAAAGAATATGCAAACTCAACAGAACTTCAAACCGAACTTGAATATTGGCAGAATTTATCTCAGTCGGAAATTGTAAACATTCCGGTTGACTGTCTAACTGAAAATAATACAATGGCTGAAGCTAAAACAATTTCAGTAACATTAAGTTCAGAAGAAACTCAGTCTCTCATTCATCAAGTTCCAACTGTCTATCAAACACAAATTAACGATATTTTACTAACAGCTTTAGTTCAAGCCTTTTATCAATGGACAGGACAACGAAAACTACTCATTGAACTCGAAGGACACGGACGAGAAGAACTTTTTGATCAGGTTGACTTATCTCGGACAGTCGGTTGGTTTACTGCTTTATTTCCTGTCTTATTAGATTTAGAAAATAGTGATAATCCTGATGATAATCTCAAGTTCATTAAAGAACAACTTCGTCAAATTCCCAAGAGAGGAATCGGTTATGGTTTGTTACGTTATCTCACGCCTCAGAGTCATCTAATCAAAAATAAAAATGCAGAAATTCGCTTCAATTATTTAGGACAAGTTGATCAAGTTTTCCCCTCTAATTCTCTGTTTTATCCTGCTAATGAATCAACGGGAATCGCTCGGAGTCCTAGAAATCATCGAAACTGTTTAATTGAAATTGATAGTATTGTTTCTAGAGGTCAAATGCGATTTAATTGGACTTATAGCCAAGCCATTCATCGTTCAACAACAATTGAAACTCTCGGGGAAAACTTCTTAAATAATTTGCGACAATTAATTAATCACTGTTTATCCTCAGAAACAGGAGGTTACACACCGTCTGATTTTCCACAAATGGATTTTAGTCAAGATGAACTCGATGAACTTTTAACAGATTTATAAAGCTTTATTTACACAACTCTCTCAATCATCTTTAGTAACCCTAATTAAAATGAATCAAAATAAAAATATTGAAGATATTTATCCCCTTTCCCCGATGCAGCAGGGGATTCTATTTCACACCCTACTTTCTCCAGATTCCGGTGAATACATTCCTCAAGTTTGTCTCACTCTCACAGGTTTATTAAAAATTGAACAGTTTAAACAAGCTTGGGAACAGGTTATTACCAGACATCAAAGCCTACGAGCATCTTTTCATTGGGAACGTCGAGAACAACCTTTTCAAGTCATTTATCGTCAGGTTAACTTACCTTTATATCAACAAGATTGGCGAAATTTATCACCCGATGAACAGCAACAACTCTTAGAAAACTTCCTAAAAACAGATCGCCAACACAACTTTAATCTGAAAAAACCTCCTCTAATTCGACTAAATTTAATTCAACTGGCTGATAATATCTATAAACTAATTTGGACTCAACATCATTTAATTATGGATGGTTGGTCAGCAGGATTAGTGATTAAAGAAGTATTGAACATTTATCTATCATTATTAGAAGAACAATCCTTTTCTCTACCCAAATCTCCTCCCTATGGCGAATATATTGCTTGGTTGTCTAAACAAGATTTGTCAGCCGATCAAAAATTTTGGACAGAAAAACTCAAAGGTTTTACAACTCCAACATCCTTGAGAATTGAGCAGAATTTAAACATCCTTTTTTCTGAGACAAACAAACAACAAGAACAAGAGATTAAACTTTCTCCAGCAACAACCTCAGCATTACAATTATTTGCTCAAAAACATCAACTCACTTTAAATACAATGATTCAAGGTGTTTTTGCAATACTTTTGAGTCGTTATAGCGGTGAGGAAGATATTCTCTTTGGCGCAACTTATTCCGGTCGTCCAGCCGCTTTAACTGGAGTAGAATCAATGGTTGGGTTATTCATTAATACTCTACCTGTTCGGGTTAAAGTTCCAGGTCAATCTTTTATCATCTCATGGTTAAAGCAACTGCAAAATCAACAAGCAGAAGCTTTACAATATGAATACACATCTTTATTAGAAATTCAGAAATGCAGTGATATTCCTGCTGGCTTACCTCTGTTTAAAACAATTTTAGTTTTTGAAAATTATCCAATCGATAAAACTTTAATACAACAAGATAAAACTCTAAACATTCAGAATGTCCATTCAGTTGAATGGACAAACTTTCCGCTAACAATATTAGTCGGACTGGGTTCAGAACTTTCAATAAAAGTCAAATATTCTTGTCATCTATTTGAACCCACAACAATTAACCAATTTTTAGAACATTTTAGCATCTTACTCCAAGAAATAATCACTCATCCTGAACAACGCTTGGGAGAATTTAACTTTTTAACTACAACTGAAAAACAACAGCTATTGATTGACTGGAATAACACTCAAGTTGACTATCCTGAAACTCAATGTATACATGAATTATTTCAAGCCCAAGTTGAACAAAACCCCGATGCGATCGCACTTATTTTTGAAGACCAATATTTAACTTATCATACCTTAAATTATCAATCTAATCAACTCGCCCATTATTTACAAAATCTTGGAATTACATCAGAATCTTTAGTTGGGGTTTGTGTTGAACGTTCCCCAGAAATGTTAATCGCAATTTTGGCAATTCTCAAAGCCGGAGGTGCTTATGTTCCCCTCGATCCATCTTATCCCCAAGACAGACTAGAATTTGTTATAGAAAACGCTCAAGTTTCTACGGTTTTAGTTGCTGATTATTTATCAAATAAAATCTCCCATACAAAAGCAGAAATCATTACTTTAGATAATACTTTACAGGATAAAATCAGTGAACAGTCATCCTTTAACCCGATAACTAACACCACACCTCAAAACAGTATTTATGTGATTTATACTTCCGGTTCAACAGGTAAACCCAAAGGAGTTATTAACACCCATCACGGATTACATAACCGCTTACTTTGGATGCAAAATACATATCAATTAACTCCAAGCGATCGCATTTTACAAAAAACACCATTTAGCTTTGATGTCTCCGTTTGGGAGTTCTTTTGGCCCTTGCTGAATGGTGCTTGTTTAGTCATGGCTAAACCCGAAGGTCACAAAGATAGTCATTATTTAGTAAAATCAATTATTAATCAACAAATTACAACCCTGCATTTCGTTCCGTCAATGCTGCAAGCTTTCTTAGAGGAAAAAGACTTAAAACAGTGTAAATCAATCCAGCAAGTTTTCTGTAGCGGGGAAGCTTTAACCCTTGAACTTCAGAACCTCTTCTTTAAACACTTTGATGCCGAATTACATAATCTTTATGGCCCTACAGAAGCCGCCATTGATGTCACCGCTTGGACGTGTATTCGTGATAGCAAGCTATCAACTGTTCCCATTGGTTATCCCATTGCAAATACTCAAATATATATCCTTGATTCTCATCTACAACCTGTCCCTATAGGCGTACCCGGAGAATTGCATATTGGCGGTGTTGGACTAGCGAGAGGCTATTATAACCGTCCAGAATTAACGGCTGAAAAATTTATTCCTAATCCATTTAATTCTCAAAAAACATCAGATCGTTTATACAAAACAGGGGATTTAGTGCGATATCTTGCTGAGGGAAATATAGAATATTTAGGACGACTAGATTATCAAGTTAAAATTCGGGGATTGAGAATTGAACTGGGAGAAATAGAAACGGTATTAAACCAACACCCAGACATTAAAGCTTGTCGAGTAATCGCTCAAAATTATCACTTAAATGAGCAATATATTGTAGCTTACATTATTCTTCAAGAACCACTCAGTACACTTGAACAGTTCAATCAAAAACTACAGGATTTTTTAGCAGAAAAGCTACCTGACTACATGATTCCTAGTCATTTTATCACCTTAGATCAATTTCCTTTAACTCCCAGTGGAAAACTCGATCAACAGTCACTCCCTAAACTAGAAAACATCAATCAAAAAACATCAGTTTACGTTGCACCGCAAAACCCAATAGAAGAAAAAATCGTTATCATTTGGCAAGAAGTCTTAAAACTTGAAAAAATCGGAATTTACGATAACTTCTTTGAACTCGGAGGACATTCATTACTAGCAACTCGGGTAAATTCTCGCTTGCGTGAAGCCTTTAAAATGGATATCCCTTTGCGAACCTTGTTTGAAAAACCGACTGTTTATAGTTTAGCAGAACGAATTTCTACGATGCAAATAACCATTCAGCAATTTTCACAATCTGATTCTATTCAAAAAGGAAATCGAAAAGAAATGGAAATATAACACTAATTTTTTTCAAAAAAAAGGACAGATGATCAACCTGCCCTCTACAAAATCTCTCAGAAATTTAACCCATCTCAGCCGTAATAGTGATAAAGGTTTCCACTGTTTCACCCGGTTCAGCCANAAGAAATGGAAATATAACACTAATTTTTTTCAAAAAAAAGGACAGATGATCAACCTGCCCTCTACAAAATCTCTCAGAAATTTAACCCATCTCAGCCGTAATAGTGATAAAGGTTTCCACTGTTTCACCCGGTTCAGCCATTAGCAGAAACTCTCCTGTATTCAAAGCATTGCGAGGAGAACTCCAGGGTTCTAAACAATAAAAATCTTTCCCTTTAACCGTCCAGAAAACCAAAGTAGAGTAGCGATCATCCCAGTTGAAAGTTAGCTTGAGATTGCGACTCGAATCACTCACGATAGCAGAAGATTGAGATAAATTGAAAAACGCGATATCGATTTCATCTTGCTCAAAATCAAACTTTCCTGAAAAGGTTTGTATGGTATCATCATCTTTCGCTTGAAACTGAGTTGAGGGTAAATCAAAAACTAATTGNAAACCAAAGTAGAGTAGCGATCATCCCAGTTGAAAGTTAGCTTGAGATTGCGACTCGAATCACTCACGATAGCAGAAGATTGAGATAAATTGAAAAACGCGATATCGATTTCATCTTGCTCAAAATCAAACTTTCCTGAAAAGGTTTGTATGGTATCATCATCTTTCGCTTGAAACTGAGTTGAGGGTAAATCAAAAACTAATTGATTTTTATTCATCACCGTAAAGTAAGGATGAATACCCGTTGCAAACGGCATCGGTTCCTCAGATAAATTTTTGTGACAATAACGAAGTTCTAGAGTATTACCCCGCAATGTGTAAATAAAATTCAACTCAAAATCAAACGGATAAACGACACGAGTTTGATCATTACTTTTCAGGCTAACGGTTAAACTCGCACCATTTTCTGTAGACTGATTTGTGACTTCCCAAGGTAAACTTCGAGCAAAACCATGTTGCTTCAGTTGATAAGTTTGTCCATTCAGGCTATAGGTATCATTGGGTAAATTTCCACAAATTGGGAATAATAGAGGAATGCCACCCCGCACGGATAGAGAAGGATCACTAAAGCGCTCGGTATCTAAATAAAAAATTTCATGCTCACCAATACGCCAGTCTGTGATAATTCCCCCTCGCTCTGGAACCACGGAAACTTCAGAGGAAAAAGTTTCATCCGAAAGAATGTAGGTTTGATATTGCTGCTGTTTGACAGTGACCGCAGGCATGAGTAGTTAACCAAAAACAACAGTTACTAGCCTCTCATACAATTGGCTTTTAGGTGTATTTTCTCCTATTTTTTGAAGAATTCCTCAGATCGAATCACCCTGAAACCACGCTATTCAGTTTTTCAGGATTTCAACCCACATTAAATAATCCGATAAACCACTGCACCATCACGCTCTCTGTTTCCTACAATCATTAAATCTTCCCGTTGTAATTCTTCCAAAAGCAAACGAACTTCTGGGGCAGAACAATTGATTTCTAACACACAATCTGCGAGAGTAACTTCCCCTTGAGCCTTTGCTAATCTCAACAGTTGAATTTTCTGGCGATCCGGGTTAATTGCTGGAAATTTCGGCTCTTGTAAACGTTTTTTCGCTTGACTCACAGCCCGAGAATTCTCAAGAGCAGTCCCCACCCCATAGAGAACTTGTAAACCGAGAATAAAGTCTTCTTCATCTTCAAGATTTGGATCTCCGGCTATACAAATTCCAGCAACGCCAACAAAAATTCCTAGACTCACTAACAGCGCTTTGTAGCGTCCGGTATAAATATAACCCAGTAAGGGAAAAAATAACGTCAGAAATGCTGTTGCTCTAGTATTTTTTTGGGCGAGTTTTTGTGTTTGGTCAAGTTCTTGAGTCATAGCAACTAGAGATTGTATATTTGGCTTCTCTCTCTGCGGGTTGCATTGATTTCCGATATCTGGAAATTTACAGCAACCCAACTCGTTTTTCAGTCACAGTCATCCACAGAACCTAGAAGCCTGAAAACCTGTCGATGAACGGACTCATAAACAAAAGCAACAGATGAGAAAGTTTTTTCCAACCGTCAAACAGAGGGACTGTCCGATAATATTTAGCAGACCGCCCTATCTTAGTTGTACCTCGTAGCCGCCCAGATGGGTATTAACCGAACAAAATTGATTTAATCTTCAAGTTTAGAAAAACCGACTAACCCGAGCAAGTAACCGGGGTATACTAGAAAACAAGTGAAATCGTATTACATCTTAATTTGGTGGAATTGTCCTGTAAGAGTCAATATGCACTTCTAGCCTTGCTAGAGTTAGCTGCTCACTATCCCCAGAGTGAGCCACTTCAAATTCGTCAAATTGCCAGTCAGCATCATATTCCCGAGCGCTATCTGGAACAACTCCTCGCGACGCTAAAGCGAAGTGGTCTGGTTCGCAGTCAACGAGGCGCTAAGGGAGGATATTTGCTCGCAAAGGAACCCTGGAAAATTACCCTGTTTGATGTCGTTGTCTGTTTGGAAGGGTCGAATTCAGACTCCACCCGAAACTCTCGTCATAAAAGCCTCGAAAGTCTGGTTGTAGGAGAAGTCTGGCAAGAAGCGGATCAAATGGCAAACTCAATTTGGCAGAAATATACCTTAAAAGATTTGTGTGAAAAATTAGATGCCAAGCGACAAACCAATCTTATGTATTATATTTAAGCTGCCCCAATCCATTTTTAATCATTGCTCAAAAATAAAAATTTTAGCTCCAAACAAACTCGATTGATTTGACGAATCGCTAGAATAAACAGTGGGCTATTAACCATTTATCTTCGAGATAAAATGTTAGTGGTCTATTATAGCATGAACCGTTGAATNGTGTGAAAAATTAGATGCCAAGCGACAAACCAATCTTATGTATTATATTTAAGCTGCCCCAATCCATTTTTAATCATTGCTCAAAAATAAAAATTTTAGCTCCAAACAAACTCGATTGATTTGACGAATCGCTAGAATAAACAGTGGGCTATTAACCATTTATCTTCGAGATAAAATGTTAGTGGTCTATTATAGCATGAACCGTTGAATCGAGATAAAATTTATGCAAACATCAACCACCAATCATTACAAAACCTTAGAAATTCAACCGACAGCGACCCAATCAGACATTAAACAAGCTTATCGTCGTTTAGCGAAATTATTTCACCCGGATAGTCAATGTGAAACCGCTAACCATGAGCGAATTATTCAGATCAATGCAGCCTACGAAGTCTTAAGCGATCCTCAGCGGCGTCAATCCTACGACCAACACCTGAACACAACTTCCTCTTATTCCACTCCCACAGCAACCACAACCTCAACGACTCAAACCCGAAGGCGTCGGAAAACAGCACAAGCCGTAGATGCTCAACTTGAGGAATGGCTGAACCAAGTTTATAAACCCGTAAACCGTAACCTTGACCACATCCTTAAACCCTTTAAAACCGAAGTCGATAAACTCTCTGCTGACCCCTTTGATGACCAACTCATGGAAGATTTTCAAATCTATATTGAAACCTGTCGAAACCTTCTTTCGCAAGCTCAAAATCGATTTCGTTCAGTTCCAAATCCTGCCAACGTAGCAGGCGTTGCCGCTCATCTTTATTACTGTCTTAATCATGTCAGTGATGGACTAGAAGAACTCGAATTTTTTACCCTGAATTATGATGATTCCTGTTTGCATACCGGACATGAATTATTTAGAAGGGCTTCAGGATTACGTCGAGAAGTTCAGCATGAAATGAAGAAAATGATCTGATCAGCAAAGTGAATTGACACCCTAAAATCCCTCGGAGATTGAAATTGTCTACAAAAAAGTTTAAAATTAGTTTACATGACTTAACAACTAATNAAGGGCTTCAGGATTACGTCGAGAAGTTCAGCATGAAATGAAGAAAATGATCTGATCAGCAAAGTGAATTGACACCCTAAAATCCCTCGGAGATTGAAATTGTCTACAAAAAAGTTTAAAATTAGTTTACATGACTTAACAACTAATGGTTGGTGTGCGTTGTATGGAATGCGTTATCACTCGTCGGGAAGAGTTTTCAGCCAGCCATCGCTACTGGATGAGCGAATTAAGCGAAGCTGAGAACTTTGAACGATTTGGGCCGACTGCTCGCGCCCCCGGTCACGGACACAACTATGTCCTCTACATCTCAATGGTAGGACAACTAGACGAATACGGGATGGTATTGAACCTCTCCGATGTCAAACACGTTATCAAACGGGAAGTGACCAGTCAACTCGATTTTTCCCTCCTCAACGAAGTCTGGCCAGAATTTCAGCACACCCTACCGACCACCGAATATCTAGCACAGGTCATTTGGCAACGTTTGACGCCCCATCTTCCCCTGACCAACATTCAAGTTTTTGAACATCCGAAACTCTGGGCCGATTACCAAGGAAACAGCATGGAAGCTTATTTAACCGTTAGCACTCATTTTAGCGCTGCTCACCGACTCGCTCACCCTGACCTCAGCTTTGAGGAAAATTGCCAAATTTATGGCAAATGCGCCCGTCCCAACGGTCACGGTCACAACTATCATCTCGAAGTCACCGTTAAAGGCGAAATTGACCCCCGCACCGGGATGATTGTAGACTTAGCCGCTTTACAACAGGCGATCGATGATTATGTCGTTGAACCCTTTGATCACACCTTCTTAAATAAAGATATCGCCTACTTTGCCAAAGTCGTACCTACAGCCGAAAATATCGCCGTCTACATTCGTCATTTGCTACAAAATCCCATTCGTCAATTAGGCACCCAGTTACACAAAGTTAAACTGATCGAAAGTCCGAATAATTCTTGTGAAGTTTACTGCACAGAAACCCCCGCAGATTCAACTGTAACTAAAACTCCGGTTTTTGCGACAGTTTAACGGGTTCAAAACAGAGGATTAATCCCCCTAAATCCCCCTTAAAAAAGGGGACTTTATCC
>NZ_LATL02000193.1 GCF_000972705.2 Limnoraphis robusta CS-951
GGGGGGATAGAGAGGGGTTGGGGGAGAGGTCGAAACACAATTTGAGTTCGACTTTGAAACAGCCCTGGAGGATGATGGGGGATTAATGATTTGTAGCATTCTTTTTTCGATTTCATATAATTTTGTCAATTTCAACATAGGTGTAAAGTGAGTGAACTTTATTTAAAAAATACAGATTACCAAGGACTTCCAATTAAAGTAAAACCTGCCCAATAATAGGGATGAGTAAAAACCGTATTTCCTTGGCTTAGAAGTTCACTAGGAAGCTGAATTTCTCTGATGAATGTTGAACTTAATAAATAACCAGACTCAATCGTAATTTCACCTCTTAACATCGCAAGTTGAGCATCACGAAAGGCTTGAGAAAGTATCGGTTTGTTTCGTAATTGATTGTAAAATTCAATCATTAATCCTAACGTTCCCTGATCGGAAACATACCATAAACTCGCTAACGCCGAAGGAACCCCAGCTTGTACAGCTAATCCGGCAAATCCTAATTCCGCACTCTCATCTCCAATCGCTGTTCGACAAGCACTTAAAACAAACAGTTCAGTCGGGGGATTATCCCACTTACCACCCAATTGTTTGAAGTTATTTAAGGTGAGTTTTTGATCCCAAAATTGGATGTAGGAATTGCTTAAATCACCTCGACTAAATTCGCTATGAGTTGCTAAGTGAATGATATTATAGGGGTGATTAATTCGTTGTGTTCTAAAGTTATTGATGGTAAAGTCTTCATTGATAAAGTATTCTCCTCCTAGCTCTTTAGTGATTGATCTGACTTCCAGTGGAACCGCAGGTAAAGGCGGTTGTTCCGTAAATTTAGAAGCTCCCATTGCTAAAACTCGCGGCTCATTCAGAGGATTATCGCGAATATCCATTAAACTGAAACTGGGAATCAGACTAAAGTTGTATTTTTCAATCAAAAACTGTTCCCCATCATGCAAAGCTGCTAAGGGTAAACTGCGTAATCCCCGATCCATAACAAACAACAAGGTATCAATCTTTTGAGAGTCTATAGCCTCTTCTAAAGGTGACACTAACCATTGATAAAGCTGTTGAGATAGAGGCTTATAGCTGCTAGTATACCGTTTTCGAGCATCGGTAATTTCCAGACGAAATTGATTTGAAACTTCTATTAATTCCTGACGATTAACATTTTCAATTGTTTTTTGGATTGCATCTCCTTTTGCTGAAATTGCCATCAGAATCAACTCATTTGACTGAGCCAAAACATAAATCATTGCTGCTTTTGTGCCATACTTTTTATCCATTTCACTGAGCTTGTCTTGAATCTCCCGAAGCGAAACTTGACCTTCAACATCCTCAATATTTTTACCCAAATAGTTGAGATACTCCCAGCTATAAACTTGATCGATTTGGGATACAGCTTGCTCAATATTATTGCTATCAAAACTCTCAGTTAACTCCGCACGAGCGAGTTGAATCGCCTCTTGAGGATTAAACTCAGAAGCCGTATTTGGCTCGGTTATCACTGAGTTATATCGAAGTAACCCAATCGTACCATCTGCATTCTGTTGAACCGTTGTTGCACTGCTATTATCTTCTAGAAGACTGACATCTAACCCAGAATTCCTTAGAGAAATACTTCCATTTTGCAGTTCCTCTACTGGCGAACTAAAGCTGTTTTTCCGTTCAACTAATTCTGATTCAATCACAGTCGTAACATTCTCCTGTTGTTCTGGAGTTAAAATCCTTGTTTCTGGAGTTGAAGGAACTTCAGGCGGTGGATTATTATTCGGTGGATTTACGACAGGAGGATTCCCCGGATTATTAGGAACTTCAGGAGTTTCATTCCCCGGATTATTAGGAACTTCAGGAGTTTCATTCCCCGGATTATTAGGAACTTCAGGGGTTTCATTCCCCGGATTATTAGGAACTTCAGGAGTTTCATTTCCGGGATTATTAGGAACTTCAGGAGTTTCATTTCCCGGATTATTAGGAACTTCAGGAGTTTCATTCCCCGGATTATTAGGATTATTTGGATTTTCTTCTCTAGGAACATCAATCGGAGGATTATTACCGGGATTTGTCGGTAATGAAGGTTCTTCTGGAGGTTCAACGGGAGGCGGATTTTCAGTTATTGGTTCTTCTGGTTCAACGGGTGGCGGTTCAACGGGTGGCGGTTCAGTGGGAGGTTCTTCTACAGGAAATGGAGTTGTACGAATTGTGATATTTCCTTGTCGAAAAATCCCGTCTGTTGTGCGAGGAACTTCAAACTGAGGTGTAATTTGTGCTGAACGACTCGTGATGCTTCTCGCAGTACCATTAGTTGTCGCATCTCCAATAATAAAAGGCGTTTCACCACCCCCATGTTCAATCGTAATTGAACCGTCTATTTGACCATTTTCAGAAGAAATACTCGGGCTATTATCATTCGGATCAATTAATGTACCCACGCGCAACAAATCATCGGTAATAATCTCAATATTTCCGCCAGATGAATTGATATTTCGAGCGATAATAATATTATCAATAGCTTGGAGATTAACTTCTCCCCCTTGGGTGTTAATTTGATCGACAACAATTCGACCTGTAGAGTTTAGAATAACCGGCCCACCTGCGGTCGTTACATTACCCACAGTCAGATTATTATTTCCTGATGCGGGTCTTTGCAAGAAAAATGTGCCTTCAACGGAAGTATTCGAGTTTATATTGGCAGAATTCCCAAGATTTTGTACTCCTGAACGTAATATTAATGCAGGACTACTACTAAGAATATTCGCTTCCGGGTCAGCCGAATTCGCAAGGTTAATATCAGCAGTTGTAATATTAATATCACCCCCAATAATCGCTCCGGTTGCTTCTACTTTTAAAGAGGCGCCTTCGTAGCTACCAAAGACAACATCTCCATCAGAATAAATAATCGGGTCGTACAAGCTTATAAACGTTCCGCCTGTACCTATAGAATTGAGAATGTTAAAATTTCCGCCTGCGTTGAAGTGACTATCGCCTGAAATAATACCATCACTCACTAAAGTCAGATTTCCTGCCGCTTGAAAGGGTGCAGAACCTAAAATATTAATCGAATCTAGGGCGAGAATATCAATATTTTGCAAACCTATAACGGTTATATTTCCACCTGCAATCGCCGAGAAAGGATGAGTCAAACTATCGCGAACTCGCACCGTATTTCCAGCCAGTAAATTTAAGTCACCTGTCGTTTGTAACGAACGTTCAGCAATGGTGAGAGTATTAGCTGCTTTTAGAGTAACAGTTTCACCTGTAACGGCATGATTATCATCTAAACTCATTTGAGGCGTAACTGCAATATCCCCAGATTCAACAATTTGACCTGAAGTTAACACAATTTCACCATTAGAATTAACGATAATTCCTGTAGCTGTTGTCACCTCTCCACCTGTCAGAAGTTCAGGTAAAGAGAGAGGAGTAATACTGGGTTGGTTAGTCACAGAGTTAGAAGGAAGTGCTGCAACTTCAAGATTTAATAAATGTCCGGTTTGAACAATTCGCACTAAATTTTCACCGGGAACCGTTTGCACTGAAACTGTTCCTTCTGGGGCGGCGAGAGTTCCTGTATTAATAATCGTTCCAGCAACAAGAGTTAACTGTTGTTCAGAAGAAACAGCGAGTTCACCGAGATTAATAATAGAACCGGGATTTTGAGTATCGAAGCGAAAACTGTTGGGAGTTCCGACTAAATTTGACCAATCCGAATTTGAGCTAACATCAAACCAAGTATTCGCACCAAATCCAATCCCGTTAGCCGTCGTTGCGGTAAAAGAAGCGGGAATATTTAAACTCGCATTTGCACCGAAAATAATACCCGCAGGATTCATCAAAAACAGGTTAGAATTGCCACCTGTAACTTCAATTAAACCATTAATAAACGAAGCATCTCCCCCAACTACTCGTCCTAAGATGTTGCGAATATTAGGATTTGATAAAAAATTAGCAATTTGTCCTTCAGATAAATTAAACTGCTCGAAACTATGGAACAGATTTTGACCATCTCGACTCACAGAACCGCCATTAATATCAAAACGATTTCCCTGGCTGTTGATAACAGTTCCGGTTCCATCAGGGGCGGGCGTAATTGTACGGGTTTGGGCGTAGGCGGTAGAGAGGTTAACGCTCTGGAGACTCAAAGCTATCAACAGTAAACTCAAGCGATTTGAACTCGCTTTCATGGGGTACACCTCCTGGTTGATAGATGTTTCATTACCCTAGATGCCCCTGACGAATCCTCATCCCTTCTCCATTCTATCTATCCTTTGTCAAGATAGGGGATTTTCACCTCTTAGGGAACAGGGAATAGGCAATCTTGCACTCATGCACTCATGCAAAAGGGAAAAAACTGATAACTGGTAGGGGTGGCTTCATGAATGACCCCTACTAAAGACTGGTTACTACTCTGTCATTTCTACCGCTTCTTCTGTTCCCAAAAGTGATTTAATTTTTGCCCACAGTTGTAAATCGTTAAAATCGTTAATAACCAGTGAGGCACCAATGGCTTTAAGAACAGCAGGTTCGTGGGTTGACGCCACACCAATCGTATAAATTTCTGCCCCAACAGCCGAACGAATTCCTGAAGGAGAATCTTCAAATACAATGGCTTCTGAAGGTTGAATTTGAGACTGTTCTAACGCATATTGATAGGGCGCGGGATCAGGTTTTCCAGCAATCATCTCTTCCCCTAAAACCACAAATTCAAATCGTTCGGTTAGCTGCAAAACTTCTAACATAAATCGAGCATTTTCACGGGGTGCATTCGTAACGACTGCTTTTCTTAAACCTTCTGTTTCAATCCAAGTCAGCATCTCCATTAAACCTGCTATCGGCTGTAATTCTAGGGCGATTTCCCGGAAACGAGCTTCTTTGTATTCCGCAAGTTCTGCCCCTTCACTGACTGAAAGTTGGGGAATCAAGTCTTGAATAATCTGAGGATTTTGACGGCCGCTAATGTAGGTTTTATAAAAGGAATGATCGATTTCTGTGTTATAAGTTTGTAAAATTTCTTGCCAAACTTTAAAGTGTAAAGGGTCTGTATTGACTAAGGTTCCATCTAAATCAAAGAGAATCGCTTTCAGCATGATTTCAGGGGTGATGTTAATTGATGATCTAATTTTAAACGTTTATTTTTGAACTGAACCATCCGGCATGATCGCTTCTTTAAAGCTTGCCCCATTAATATCTGCTCCTTCCAGTTGAGCCGCGTTTAAATCAGCCTGATTCAAATTAGCTTTGGTGAGTTTAGCATTACTCAATATTGCTCCTCTTAAAAAGGCTCCGGTGAGGTCAGATCCCGTTAAATTAGCATCGGTTAAATTTGCTTGGGTTAAGGCAGTTGAACTCAAATTTGCTCCACTTAAATCCGCTTGACTTAAATTCACATTATCGAGAATTGCACCACTTAAATTAGCCCCTTTTAAGTTCACTCCACTGAGGTTAGAACCGTTTAGTTTTGCACCAGACAAGTCGGCACCTTCAAAGTTTTCTCCCGTTAAATCACAGTCAAAACATTCTTTGGTTTCGCTTAAGCGTTTGGCTGCATTTTCAGAAGTCGTTTTACATCCTGTTACGACAATCAGCAATAAAACCAATAAGAGTGGAAATTTTAACTTCATTTTTAGCATGGTATTCCATCAACAAGTTGATAGGCGTGAACAGATTAACTTACGATGACCAAGATCGACGCCAGTGAAAGAGATTTTCGATCCAATCTATTAATAGGGTATTGCACCGACGCTGATGTTGCAACCAAGCGATCGCCGTTTGTTGACTCATTTGGGAGAAAGTCGGCCAAATTTGGGGAAGTTGAGCGATCGCCTGAATTTTTAAGCCTTGACGGATGGCGAGGGCGATGAGACTAATCATCTCACTGGCTTGTGGCCCGACAATGGAAGCCCCTAAAATTTCACCATTTTGATGTCCGATCAACTTAAAAAAACCGACGGTTTCTTCTTCAATGATCGCTTTGGGTAAATGTTTAAAATAATCCCGATAAACGAGAATATCATCTCCGTAGCGACGTTTGGCTTGGGTTTCCGTTAACCCAACTCTCGCTAATTGAGGATCGGAGAAAACTGCCCAAGGTACACCTTGATAATTGACCTGAAAAATCGGCAAATATAAAGCATTTTTCAGGGCAATTGTTGCTTCATAGTTTGCCAGATGAGGGTAAGAATATCCCCCGGATAAATTACCACAGGCGTAAATCCGGGAATGGGTGGTTTGGAGTTTTTCATTCAGGCGTAAATATTCCCGGTTGAATGCAACTCCAAGCGCTTCTAAATTTAAACGGTTCAGTTGAGGCTGTTGTCCGGCAGCGACGATAATTTCATCAACTTCAATCGCTTTATTTCCCGCTTGAATCCATTTTTTATCCTGAATTTTTTGGGCTTGAATCACTTCTGTTTGAGTTAAAATTTTAATTCCGACCGCTTCTAATTTAGCTTGGATTAAGCCAGCCGCTTCAGGATCTTCTTTACCTAAAATATGATCATGTTTAATAATCATTGTCACATTTGAACCCAGCCGCGCAAAGGTTTGAGCGAGTTCAGTCCCGCTCGGATCACCGCCAATGATCGCCAAATGTTCAGGAATTCGAGTCAGTTTATTAATCGTTTCAGCCGTCAAAAATCCCGTTAAAAGTAGCCCTTCAATTTCAGGAATTTTCGGTTGGGAAGCGGTTGCCAATAAATAAGTTCGCGATCGCAAAGTTCGTTGATTGACAACAAAAGCCAGATGGGGTTGGCTAACAAACTCCCCTTGTCCAAAAATCACATCAACCCCCAAAGCGGCTAACATTGCCGGAGAATCTTGTTCTTCGAGGTTAGAGACAACAGCCTCCATCCACTGTTTCGTTTGCCGCCAGTTGAGAGAAAAGGTTTGATCGAGGTTGCAGTTGTCGCTTGTCGAGTCCCAACCCAATTGTTGCGATCGCTCAATCTGTCGAACCGTTTGTCCCACAGATCGCAAGGCGGCACTGTATCCCCAACGCCAACACTGACCCGCAAAAGTGGGTTTTTGAGGTTCGACTAGGGCAACACGGGCTTGCAGTTGGGTTGCCAAAGCCGCCGCATAGCGTCCAGTTGGACTGCCACCAATTATTACCACATCGTAGTCAATCATAGAACAACCCGTGAGAAGCTGAATTAGAGAGATGGCCAAAGGTCTGTTAAAGCCGTTAAGAGGCGTTGATTTTCCGCTTCTGTGCGGATAGCGACTCGAAAATAATGTTGACCGAGTTCTTCAAAGCTGAGACAATCTCGAATTAAGATCCGATGACGTTGCAACAGCGTGATTTGTAATTCGGGGACGGGTTGGGGTGAATACACCAGCAGAAAATTAGCAGCACCCGCATAGGGGCGTAGTCCGGGTAATTGCCCTAAACCCGTCAGCAGTTGGGAACGAGCTTTTGTTAACCAGTCCCAAGTGTATTGTTGAAAAGCGTGATCTTGAACGACTGCCGTACCGACCGCCGCCGCTAAAACGTTAACCGGCCAGGGATCACGCCACTGTTGCCAACGACGAAGCCGCTCGGGGTGAGCGATCGCATAACCTAACCGCAATCCAGGGATGCTGTAAAATTTGGTCAGCGATCGCAAAATCACTAGATTTTTGTATTCTGGCACTTTTGCCACTAGACTTTGTTGCTGTTGAGGCGGGAGAAAGTCCATAAAAGCTTCATCAACAACCACCAGATCAAACTGTTCGAGGTAAGGTTCAAGGACTTCCTGAGAAAACAGCCGACCTGTGGGGTTGTGAGGATTATTCAAGAGTAGCCCCCCTCGCTTGTCCAGTCCCGGTGAAGCCAATGACCACTGTCCCTCATTTTCTGATAGGGGCCATTCAATCACATGAGCTTGAAAAGCACTCAGCGATCGCCGATAGTCTCCAAAGGCAGGCGTTAGCAGATAGGTAGTCTGCTGTTGAGCCAGTTCCCATCCTGCCCAAGTGAGTAACTCAGCCGCTCCATTCCCGGGTAATATCCAGTCTGCCTCTAGAGGGGAATGGATCTGACTCAGAGCTTTTCGCAATGTCCGATATTCGGGATCGGGATAGGCTCTGAGATCGCTCAGATGGGTTTGAATGGCTTCTAACGCCGACTGCGGCGGCCCCCAAGGATTGATACTAGCCGAAAAATCCAGAATATCTGAGGCAGAGCAGCCTGCAATTGAGGCTGCCCAAGTGAGATTTCCACCGTGTCCTGGTCTGGCAAGCGGTTGGGCTAACACGATTATTCCTCTTTGGGAGCTACCTTTTCCTTGAACAGTTTACCGGCTGAGAAGGCTGGAACCCGAGTGGCGGGAATTTCCATTTTTTCTCCAGTTTTCGGATTGCGTCCTTCACGCGCTTTGCGTTCACGGGATTCAAAGGAACCAAAACCCACTAGGGTTACTTTGTCGTTGCGCGATACCGCTTCCATAATGGTATCGAGGGCAGCCGTCAAAACCGCATCCGCTTGTTTTTTGGTTACGCTGGCCCGTTCAGCCACAGCATCCACTAATTCACCTTTATTCATAGAACCTCCTTGTCTGGAAACCCCGCATCACAAGGGATCGGGGTGGAAAACAGATGAAAAAACAACTGATCAATTCAAATGCAGGACAAAAGAAAAATTGCTTCTGTCCTACTGGACTCTTGACAAAGAGTGCCAATCTGCTATGAACTTGTCAAGTGATTGTGATCACGGATAGTCTTTGGATCGAAATTCAACGTGACTATCGCTGTAACCCTCACAGTATCTCACTTGCACTGACTTATTCTAATGTTTTTAAGTCGAATATGGATCAATTAAATCTTTAAATTTATATGGATTTGAGGCAATTTTCTAATTTTGATTCTGTTTTGGCCCAAAAAAACATCCCCTGTTTAGAGGATGGGAGTCAACAGTCACCAGCGCGTTCCTTGCGACGGGCGCGGTTTCCGGCGAGAGCGCGAACTCCGGTCTTGGTGGTTTCCATCAAGGAGCGCGAACTCCGGTCTTGGCGGTTTCCGTCGAGGAGGAAGTTCGCAAGAGAGGAAGTTCGCAATCTTAGCAAAGTTTGTAAGAGAGTCACCAGTGATGTAGGGGCGGGTTCCACATCGATGTATGTTTCTCACAGATCACTGGCATAAACCCGCCCAAGACAGTTATCAATGCTCATATCTACTGGTCGGTCAATGTCTACTGGTCACTGTCTAACGTCGTTGTTGTAGCATTTGTTGGGCATCAGGGCTAACGTTGTATTCATAGCCAAACGGTGCGCGATCGGATTCATCCATAATCATCGGAGTCACCAACACCACAACTTCGGCGCGTCCGGTTTCACGGGTTGAACTTCTAAATAATGCCCCAATAATCGGCAAATCCCCTAAGAATGGAATCTTACTCGCAGTCACCCGATCTTGTTCTTGAATAATTCCAGAAACAATTAATGTCTGGCCATCCCGCAAGCGAATTCGTCCCGAGTTAAAGCTCCGTTCTGCGGTTTCTGTGGCAAAACTACCGTCATCAGGACTAGCCAAGGGAAGGCGGTTTGTAATGGCTGTGACGACCGGGTTAACATTAATGGTCACAAATCCATTATCATCAATCCGCTCTACGTTAACGGAAACCTCCAGACCGACATCTTCAAAAGTCGGCTGTCTTTCAGTTCGTTGACCCCCATCGGTTTCAATGGTATCGGTATCAATTCGTTTAACGATGTTCTCAACCAGTCGCACCGTTGCAATTTCGCCTTCCTGAACCAACAAAGTCGGATCGGTGAGAATCTTGGCGTTGCGGTTTTGAATCTGAAATTGTAAGGTTTGTAGGAAACGACGGGGATATTGGAACAGAGGGAAGGTATCAAATTCAACTTCACCCGCATCAAAGGTACCATCTTGATTGCGCTCAAACGGATCAAAGTCAGAAATCCCGACGGCTTCAGAACGACTGGTAACAGGAGAAATCGGCCGCAATGTTACCCCACCTCGTCCGGGTGCAGTTAACGGAGTAGTTGTGGTTCCATCTCGGTCAAAAAAGGGTTCTTGGTTCCCAACGGGGTTATTGGGGATAATCGGTCGAGCGTTAATTCCAGAGGTAGAAGTTCCGCGAGAAGGGGGATTATAGGAACCGAAGTTCAGAGCCGCCGCACCCCCATCATTAACAAAGAAGGTTTGATCAACTCCGAAGGAGAAACTACTGCTGAAGGAATCCTCTCCATCGAGGGTAATATCAAGAACTTTGACATTGACAGCCACTTGACGTTTACGCAAATCAAGTTGAATAAGTTGGGCAGAGGCGAGTTCTACCAAGTTCGGCGGGCCGATTAATGTCAGACTATTGAGACGTTCATCAACAACGATTTGCATCCCTCGCAGAAGCGGAATAGAGTCTTGAGTTTGTACCCGCAGGGTTTCCACAACAGTTGTCACCTGAGTATCGGTGGTGGTCAAGGCTTGGGTACTTCCGGGGATATTCACGGAGTTGGCGCGAGTCACCTGTTGTTCTCGGGTAATGGAACGTTCAGCCCCCATACTGACGAGAAAACCTGCGGCTTCTCCGGCTGGAACTTGATTCAGTCGGAAGGAGCGAACCACGACATCGCGAGCAGTATTGGGCAATTTGCGACCCACAAAGATAGTATTTCCTTGGCGGTTGGCTTCCAGTCCACTCAGACGCAGAACGTAGTTAAAGACATCCTGAACGGACTCATTTTCGATATCAAGAGAAATCGTCACATTTGCTGAACCGCCTGGAGTCCCTCCGGTTTGTCCGGCTTCTCCTAAGTCGGGTGAAAAAGCAACATTCAGTCCGGCTGTGCGAGCCAATAGAGACAGAACATCTCGGACTAAAGCATCTCGTAACACTAAACGCGGAATGACTTCTGTCGTGTTCAAGTTAACGGCTTGAACGGCTGGATTAACGTTAGAAACGGCAATATCCCCAACGGGTGGAGCAACAGCCCGAGGTAAAAACGGAGGAGTTGGATCAACAGAGCGTCGCGCATCTGGAGTCAGTTGAGGATTGGTGCTTCTAATCGCGGGATCAGGGACAATCGGCTGTTGTTGAGACGGAGAGCCAGACGGGGGCGGAGTGGGTTGTTGTGCGAGGGAACCCCGGTCAATCTCGACTTCCGGGTTAGGCACTAATACATCCGGTGAGGGGGAGGACGTTGCAGGAGGCGGAGAATTGGCCGGGACGTTGGCAGTTGCTCCGCCTGATATCATACTGATGACAATGCCGCCAGCAGCCCCTTGAACCACTCGGGCATCGGGTGGACTGCCGGCTCCGGTGACAATCACTCGAACGCTGGTGGGATCAAGTTGAGTGACAACAATCGAGGCAATTCCAGGGGCAGGATTGTTTTGTTGGAACATCTCCTGACCCATATTAAGCTGTGTGTTGATCACATCAGCGACAAAATCGTTGCCTCGTCTAACGACGAAAACCTCGGGACGCCCGCCGCCTTCGGTGACGAGAACAAGATTAGTCTCACCGTTGTTTTGAACAATTTGAACATCTCTAATAACGGTAAATGCAATTGCTGGCGCCTGTGCCATGAGAACTACAGCAGCTACCGCCAGTCCTGATCCGTATCCTATAACTTGTTTCACGTTCACTCCTCAACTGGACTGTGTTTATTGCTTAGGATTAAAGGTTCTTGTGTTAATCTCAAACTAAAATTTTGGCAAGACTTTCCCGAGTTTTTACTCAGTAGTCGGCTTTAAAGTGACATACTCTGACACTAATTCTGCGAATATAGTGTCAGCATCCTAACATCACTATTAGGAATTCCTGCTTCATTCGGAGTGTAATCACTTAACCGTCCACAGGCAGCCACCGTGAGTCCCACGGTGGTTAATCCTTTGTAAAGGATATTAATTGCAGCGTTCTCGTCCCGGTCGATTTCAATCCCGCACTTGGGGCATTGATGAAGACGGACAGAAAGAGTTTTGGGAACTTTGGTTTTACAAGAAGAACAGTCTACGGTTGTGCTGTGAGGATTTACCTTAACAAAATGTACGCCGCTTCTTAGAGCCACTGCTTCTAATATTGTTAGGAATTTTCCCCAAGCTACATCGTAGATCGATTTAGCTAATCTTGTTCTTGCCAGTCCCAAGATGTTCAGATCTTCGACTGCAATTAGGTCGTATTTTTTGACGAGTTGGTGAGCAACATTGTAATGAAAATCCTTTCTCTTTCTACCTATTCGCTGGTGGACAAGAGAAATTTTTGGCTTTTGCTTTTGGGAATTAACAGAACTGGATTGCTTTCTAGCTAGCTTTTTCTGTTGTCTAGCCAGATGCCTCTGAGTTTTTCTGTAATGTTGCTGAACGTCTACAGATTCCCCATTAGATGTGACTTGGAAAGACTTCAGTCCCAAATCAATTCCAACAGCACTTTTGATTTCATCTATTGGTTTTGGTGTCGGAACAGTATCATCCTCTAAGGATATCGCGACGTACCATCCGTCAGCTTTTTTAACAATAGTTGCCGTCAGGAGTTCAAACCCATCAGGAAAAGGTCGGTGCATAATCACAGGCATCGACCCTATCTTTGACAAAGTTAATAACCCATTCTCAATTCTGTTGACACCTGCTTTGGGGCAATTAATGCGAGGAAAAGTAAAGGAGCGCAATTGTCCTTTCTTTTTGAATTTGGGTCTCCCCGCTCTTTTCCCCGACTTATCGGGTTTCATCCATCTATCCCAGGACAAGTCCAGTCGTTTGAGATTTTGTTGTTGAACCTCAGCATGAATTTCCTTGTAAACAGGAAACAGTTCTTTGGTTGTCTTAAGCTCTCTGGCTTGAAAGTTGTAACCAGGGAAGTTTTCTGGGATGTCTCCAATTGGTTCTGAAACTAGGCTACATCTATCTATTTGACATCTCGTCCTCCTCCGCCAGTCAAACCTTTGACCGAGTGCGTAGTTGTGATGTCTCCGCAACATCTCAAGCCAGGTTTCCATTTTGGCAACCTGCTCGGCGGATGGCTGTAGTTTATAGATGTGTGTTAGTCTCATTAGAATATTGTAGCTTGGTATCAAGCTTAGTGCTATGTCTTATCATCTTCGTCCTGGAGCTTGCTATAAACTTCAAGCTCACCTTGTCTTTGTGACCAAATACCGCAAACGGGTTATTAATAAGGAAATCCTTGACCGATTGGAGCAGATCTTTCGCGATACTTGCATTAAGTGGGAATCAACCCTTGTTGAATTTAACGGCGAAGAAGATCATGTTCACTTACTGATTGACTACAATCCCAAGGTTCAAACCAGCAAACTGATTAACAGCCTAAAGACAGTTAGTAGTAGGCTTATTCGTAAAGAATTTCCCGCCCAAGTCAATAAATTTTATTTCAAACCTGTGTTTTGGACGGGAGCTTATTTTATTTCCAGTTGCGGAGGCGTAACTTTGGAAGAACTCAAGGCTTATGTCCAGAACCAAGACGCTCCCGAATAATATCGTAGAATCGCGCTTTTGATTTTTGGCTTCAATTCCCCTGTCACTAAGCTTCGCTATAGTAACAGTACCCTTTCAGCATTTTTAGATGGAATTGAGTTTAAGGTTAAAACTTGGAGGTTTCATCCAAAAAAATATTATGATTTTCAGCGTTATTTTGTTCAGGTTCTTGATACAACGGAACGGTAAAAGTGACCGTTGATCCGAGACCATCGCCCAGACTGTAGAACTTAACGCTGCCGCCCATCGCTTGTACTAATTTTTGAGAAATCACTAATCCCAAACCTGTACCGCCATATTGACGAGTGTAGCCCGTATCGACCTGAGAAAAAGCTTTAAACAGGCGATCTTGCTTTTCTAAGGGTACACCAATTCCGGTATCCGTGACTCTAAATTCCACCAAACCCGGAAATTCTTGATTTTGAAAGATGACTTTTTTTTGAACGAGTCCTAAACTAATATTCACACCCCCTTCATGGGTGAATTTGATGGCATTTCCCACTAAGTTGAGCATGACTTGCAGGAGGCGTTGATAGTTGGCATAGACGATTAAAGTTTTGGAGTATGAATGTTCGTGAATGGATAAATTTAATCCTTTTTGTTGAACTTGAGTTTTGGTAAACTGTTCGACTTCTTTTAACAGTTCACTGACTTTGACGAGAGCGAAGTCGATTTCCATTTTCCCGGCTTCGATCTTGGCAATATCTAACACATCGTTAATCAAATTCAGCAAATGTATAGCCGCACGATGGGCTTCCTGGACAAATTCTCGTTCTTCTTCACGATCATCAACTAAACCATCTATAACCAGCTTGAGAAAGCCAATAATACCATTAAGCGGGGTACGCAGTTCGTGAGAGGTATTCGCCAGAAATTCACTTTTGAGACGGGAAGAGGCTTCAGCTTCGGCTCGGGCTTCTTCGAGTTCCTGATAGAGAGTCGCATGAGCGATCGCCGTTCCGACATGAGTCGCCAGTTCTCGGACAAAATCAATTTCAGCTAAAGTCCACTGACGAAAGTGATCGCATTGATGTAGAGCGATCAAACCGTTTGGGCGAATTATACCATTGGGTTGATCAAGATAGGAAGTGGCAATCACCAAAACCGAATGACGTTTGTAGGGGTCTTCAGAGGTAGCCGTGCGTTCAAGAGCAATTGGTTCTAAAGTTGCTAAAGCTTGACTCCAACCCCATTCCTGGTCAATAGACACTTCCGAGCCTAGCAGCGTTTCGTAGGGGTCTTGACGATATTCAGCGACAACTTGAGTGTATTGGAAACGAACATTTTCGTGGGTGCGATCAGGTTTGTAAGGGCAAATAATGCAGCGATTGACTTGGAGAACCTGACCCAGACTGGACACGGTTTGCTGCCAGATTTGCTTGAGATCGAGAGTGCGGCGAATTTTTTGAGTAATTTTACTGAGAAGGGTTTGATAAATTTGGGAACTGGGGGGAACCGTCCGACAAATTGTTCCGGCAATTTGCACCAGCATTTTTTGCTGGATATCGAAGTTTGACGGTAAAGAACGATAAGCAATAATTTCTTCGAGGTCAGCCTCAGAATTGATTTCGCTGGGTTCGAGACTTCGACCCATCACCAGTACCCGACTCGCTTTGCCGTTGGGGGTCAAAATCGGACTGATCACTAATTCTAAGGGAATATAATGCTCCTGATAGAGAAACGGATAACTAAATCGCTCGGGAATCGAACTTTCCAGAACCCGATGAATTCGCTCTAAATAGGGTTCAAGCAAAGCAGGCCCAAAGGTTTCTCCCATATGAGAGCCTACCACTTGGTCAGCACAAAGATCATAGGATTCGCTCTGTTGCCAAAAAAACGACAGATACTTACCGGATACATCCTGAATAAATACCAAATCAGCCCCCAACTCTCGCCAAATCTCGGCAGGAAATGAGTTTGAAAGCTGAAAATCTGTATTGGAGTTCATCAGCGCTCGCGACAGGGAACCTTTACCTCAACGCAGTTTAGGGGAATTAAGCTGCACCTTGGACTCAACAACATCATCTGAGATCATCAGAAGGATAAAACCCATCCATTGAGCTAGATTCAGACATCAGGAAGCTTAAACTACTAATAGTCTTTGATTCTAGCTTTTGATTCTCTATCTTGGATTGATTCATCCATTCAAAGATTAACAACTTTCTGTGATTTTTGTCTTCAGTCTATCGCTCCAACTGAGACACAGAGCTAGCAAACCGATACTTGAAATCGGCTCCCTCTCTACCAGATTAGACAGAGGGGGGAGCTATCAATCTAGCTAGTCATTCCATTCACCGCGAGGAGGAACGGGAGGATTGCGCTGGAGCGTCAAAGCTAATTCATCTTCGGGACGCTCACCTCGAAGCCATTGACGCAAAGCAGTTTCTACGACTTTACTCGGATCATTGGTCAGATGTTTGATCTGGTCGAGCAACTCGGAGTCTATCTGAATAGAAACTTCTACTTTGGTGGGCGTATCGGACGAGGAAACGGGGTTCTGCTGATTCATAACGTCGTAAAAAGTACCTAGCAAATCAAAACCTAAACCAAAGAGCGAGGGTAAACACGGCTGAGTGCGATTTGCACTTCCCTCCGGCTGTTGGCAACTTCACCCCGGAACGCTACGGCTTATTTATCCGCAACAAGACAGAGCAACCCAAGATTTCTTGCCTATTTCTATTGTACGATGCCAATTCAACAATCAAACAGAGTTGTTCTCAGCATCCCTGTCTTCAAAAAGCTGTGACAGATATTTTTTAGGGTCGTTCAAAGTTGGACGGAGGTGGAAACCCCTGCCCTGGCTGACCCGAAAGAGCGCGACTCATAAAATCTCGCCAAATGGGCGCCACAGTCGTTCCTCCGGTAGACCCAGAAGCCAGAGGAGTGTAGTCATCATTACCCACCCAAACCGCCGTTGACAGTTGCGGCGTATACCCGACAAACCAGACATCTCGCTCTGAAGAGGTGGTTCCGGTTTTTCCGGCCGCAGGACGGCCAATTTGCGCTCGGGTTCCGGTTCCTCCGGTGATTACCCCTTGTAAGCTACTGTTGAGGGAAGCAACGGCCCACTGATTTAAGACCAGTCTGGGTTTAGGGGTATTATCCAACAACACATTCCCCTGACTGTCGGTAACTTGGACAATGAACGTCGGATCTGAATGCCAACCATTATTAGCAAACGTCGCAAAACCCCCAGCCATTTCCATTGGCGTGACATCGACTGAACCTAACGGTAAGGAAATTACGGGGTCCATTGGACTCTTGAAGCCCAAAATCCGGCAAACTTCAATCACTTGGTTCAGTCCCACCTCTTGGCCTAACTTCACGGCGGGAATATTTAGAGAACTTTCTAAAGCTGAACGAACACTCACTGCCCCTGAATAACCACCGCCGTAGTTGCGAGGAGAATAGTAGCCATCACCATCAGGATAACTCACGGGTGAATCATACACGGTTGACTCTGGGGAATATTTACCCGTCGCAAAGGCGGTATAGTAAACAAACGGTTTAAAGGCTGAACCCGGTTGACGTTGAGCTTGAATAGCACGGTTGTATTGACTGGTTTTATAGTCAGCACCGCCCACCATTGCTTTGACAAAATGGGTTCTCGGGTCTACAGCAGCCAGAGCAATTTGACCATTGTCCCAACTGCCGTAAACACCCCAATAATAGAGACGTTCATGCCAGGTGCTAACCACCTGTTCCGCCATGCGTTGGAAGTTAATATCAATCGTGGTTTGTACGCGCATTCCGCCTTTGAGGACGGCATCTCGGCCAAACTTACGGGTTAACTCCTGAACCACGGCTTCGGTGACGTAGGGTAACTGACTTTGTTTAAATGAGGTAATCGCGCCGACGAGTAAGGGTTGTTTGCGGGCGATGGCTTCTTCTTCTGCGGTAATCCATTTTAACTCCCGCATCCGTTGCAAAACCGTCAGTTGTCTCTGCTTGGATTTTTTGTAGTCTACAAACGGACTATAATCTTCCGGTGCTGGTATTAAACCCGCTAACATTGAAGCTTCCGCTAGGGTCAGGTCACTGGCAGATTTATTAAAATAACTGCGAGAGGCGGTTTCTACGCCGTACAGGTTATGACCCCAGTAGACTTGGTTGAGATATAGCTCTAAAATCTCATCTTTGGCTAAAATTTGTTCTAACCGAATCGCCATGACCGCTTCTGCGGCTTTGCGGCTAATGGTACGGTTCGGTGAGAGAAACAGGTTTTTCACCAACTGCATCGTTAGAGTCGAACCCCCTTCTACCGTATTGCCACTTTCTAAGTTGGCAACAAAAGCCCGGATAATTCCTGTGGGATAAATTCCTTTGTGGTAGTAGAAATTGCTGTCTTCAATCGCTAGAACTGCACGCTTGAGGTGAGGTGAGATTTCATCGAGGGAAATGACTTCCCGGTTGGCTTCATCGTGAAGGCTGGCCAGCGGTCTGCCCTGGATGTCGTAGATGTAGGTGGTTTCTGTCGGTGCGTAGCTTTGCAGAACCCGCACATCGGGTAGATTTCGGAAACTGACGGCTAAACCCACTAGCCCGCCAGCGACAACTGAACTGGCTAACATTGTGACACTCAGCAGCGTCCCAGCCGTGACCTTGCTAACCGACTGAACGAAGTCAAAAATACTTTCTGAGTTGTTGACTCTCGATTTTGGGTGGATAGCGTTAGTTGATGACACGTTGATTTCACTCCCTTCAGGAAAACAAGGCAACAGGGGATTAAGACAGGTAGAGGATCAAACCCTCCGTGATCGCTCTGGCTAAGTGATAGCATACAGCATTCGTTTGTTGCTATTGATCTGTTTTGGGGAAACCCGACCAACAGGTTTGCACTCGGCTTTCCTCTGGTAATCTATCCCCCAATCGCACCCGGACAATGGTAAGATACTGTATGAATATAAATCACTGATTGATAAACGATATCAGGGATCAAGATTAGCCTAATTGATCTAGTATTTGCAATAATATAAAATTCTCATCAAGTTATGGCATTGAGTCAACCGACCCCAGAGAGATTAACAAACGCATCTCTCGATGATATGACGAGACTGCGCCGAGGTGTTAGTGAAATTTTTCCCGAACAGCTTGATTCGCTGAACCCTGATGATAATTTTAACCAACGTTTGGCTCAATCTCATCAGCCTTTACGGGTTAAATTTGGCATAGACCCCACCGGAACCGATATTCATCTCGGACACAGTGTGGTTTTCCGCAAATTGCGCGATTTTCAAGATGCTGGACACACGGCTGTTCTAATTATTGGTGATTTTACCGCAAGAATTGGTGATCCGACAGGAAAATCTGAAGTTCGCAAGCAACTCACCCCCTCTCAAGTTCTACAAAACGCTCAAACTTATCTCGATCAAGTTCGTCCCATTCTTGATTTTGACACACCCGGACGCCTAGAAATTCGTTATAACTCAGAATGGCTCTCTCAGCTTGATTTGGCTAAAATTTTGGATTTACTCTCCACCATGACGGTTGGGCAAATGTTAGCTAAAGAAGGCTTTGCGTTACGCTACGAGACAGCAGCCCCGATTTATTTGCATGAATTTCTCTATCCTCTGATGCAAGGTTATGATTCGGTTGCCGTTGAAGCAGATGTTGAACTCGGAGGAACTGATCAAAAGTTTAACCTGGCTGTGGGTCGAGATTTACAACGCTATTTTGGACAAAAGCCTCAATTTGGTTTATTGATGCCGATTTTGATTGGCACCGATGGCGTTCAAAAAATGTCGAAATCTCTGGGAAATTATGTCGGACTCTCTGAAGATGCTCTGACCATGTATTCCAAATTGGAAAAAATCCCCGATGATTTAATTGTACAATATTTTGAACTTTTAACGAAACTTCCCCTCGATCAACTCCCTGAAAATCCCCGTGAACGACAAAAATTATTAGCCTTAGATGTTGTTTCCCAATATCATGGCAAAGATGCAGCGTTAGAAGCCCAAAAAGCCGCTTTAAACCTCACAGGCGGTAACGTTAAACAAGCAGAAGCGGTTCCTGAATTTTCCCTGGCTGAGATTGAATTTCCGGCGAAGTTATTCTATATTCTCAGTGTGAGTGGTTTGTGTAAAAGTGGCAGTGAAGCCCGACGACAAATGCAAGGGGGCGGCGTGCGACTGGATGGCGAACAAATGACCGATGCTGACTTAACTTTTGAGTCAATTAATGATTTAAACGGACGAGTCTTGCAACTGGGTAAAAAGAAATTTGTGCGCTTGGTAGGATAGATGAACACAGATAAAATTATTGTTCCTTTGGATGTTTCCAGCCTGGAAGATGCGATCGCATTAATTGACCAATTGCCTCAAGTTTCTTTCTGGAAAGTCGGTCTAGAACTGTTTGTCAGTAGCGGGCCGGAAATTTTAACCCAACTGAAACAACGACAAAAACGAATTTTTCTCGATCTGAAATTTCACGATATTCCCAATACTGTAGCAGGCGCTTGTCGGTCAGCCGCAAAGTATGGGGTTGATTTAATCACCATTCATGCAACCGCCGGAAAAGTGGCGTTAAAAGCGGCTCAAAATGCTATAATAGAGGGAGCAAATGCAGCCAATCAACCCCTCCCAAATTTAATCGCAATTACTCTATTAACCAGTCTGAATTCTCGTGAATTAGCCTTTGATTTAAACATCTCTTTAAAACTCCCAGAATATGCCCTGAAAATGGCGTTACTCGCCCAAGAAAGTGGGTTAGCGGGGGCGGTTTGTTCTCCCCAGGAAGTCGAACAATTACGCCGAACCTGTGGGGATGATTTCCTGTTAGTTTGTCCGGGAGTTCGACCCAGTTGGGCAGAAAAAGGCGATCAACAGCGTTCATTTACCCCTTCTCAAGCCTTTAAAGCCGGAGCTGATTACCTGGTCATCGGACGCCCGATAACCGCCTCAGAAGACCCCCTAGCTGCCTTACAACGCATTTGTCAGGAGATCTCTTAAACAGACGGGAGAAAGATTTTTGCGTTCAAACTTTTTTTCCCTCGAAATTTCGCGTTTTTTTTCGCCAGACCCTCTTGACTTTTTGGCTCGGCTACGGGTATGATTATCTTATAATGGGATGGTTGTGAAAAAAATATTTTTGCTTAGATCCGATTATAAAAAATACTATTCATAATTTACCAGCATTCGCCCCCCTTTGTCAACCCTCTTGACCGCGAGGGGAGACAGATTTTTAAATCCCATATAAGAAAAAACCGGGTTTTTTTAAATCCCATATCCCGATAAAAATAGAGAAACTCAAATCAATGAATTTCTCTATTCTAAAACAGAGAGCTATGAAAACGTGACTGATCTGACTACTAAGTTTGAGAAAAGATACCAAACAAACAGATCAAGGATTTGTTTGAGTGATTTCTTCTTTGAGTGAACACCCTGAGAAGGATATCTCTAGAATATTCTCAATTTAAAAATCATCACAGTCCCTTTTTTAAGTGACATTCCCAAGGCTCTTATCCGGGATAAAATCGATTAATTAGATTTCAGATATTCTTCTAAAGCATCAGAACCGCCAATTAATTTTCCATCTATAAAAACTTGCGGTGTTGAAGTTGCGCCTGTAGCCGCTTTGATCGAACGAGTTGAAATATCTTCACCGAGGAGAATTTCTTCAAACTCCCAACCCCGTTCTTTCAGCATTGATTTAGCTTTGATACAGTAGGGACAACCCACTTTACTAAACATTGTAATGGATTTCGGTTTAGTGGCGCTGGGGTTAATATAGTTGAGCATTGTTTCGGCATCCGATACCTCAAAAGGATCGCCGGGAACTTCCGGTTCGATGAACATTTTATCGATAACACCGTCTTTTACCAGCATTGAATAACGCCAGGAGCGCTTGCCAAAACCTAAATCGGCTTTATCGACTAACATTCCGATTTTTTCACTAAATTCGCCATTTCCATCAGGAATGAGTTTAACATTTTCAGCCTTTTGACTTTTTGCCCATTCATTCATGACAAAGGCATCATTAACAGAAAGACAAACAATATCATCAACGCCATTGGCTTTAAACGCGGGAGCCAATTCATTATAACCGGGGAGGTGAGTCGAAGAACAGGTTGGAGTAAAGGCACCCGGAAGGGAAAACACAATTACTGTTTTACCAGCAAACAATTCATTAGAAGAAATATCAACCCATTCATTATTCTGGCGGGTTCTGAATGTGACATCGGGAACTCGTTGGCCTTCACGATTTTCTAGCATAGAGGTTTTCTCCTGTTAAATGTGTTCGAGTTGAGTTTTCCAGAGTTGGGAAAGGGGTTAGGGGGACAAAGAAACTGGGTATTTTTCTAAAAAAGTCCCGCTTATCCCCATTACCATTTTTTTCGCCACTGTTATTATGCAGCGATCGCTTGCTCGTAGGGAACAAAAGATTTTTTACTCGCCCCACAAATGGGACAATACCAATCTTCGGGAATGTCTTCAAAGGCGGTTCCGGCTGCAATTCCAGAATCTGGATCGCCTTCGGTTGGATCGTAAATCATTGAACATTGCTTACAAATCCATTTGCCGCTACTGGCACTTTTTGCTGCGGGTTCTACGCCATCTAAAGCCTTTAACGCTTCGGTGTATTGGTTGGCGTGATGGTTTTCAATTGAGGTGAGGAAGCCGAAGTTTTGGGCGGCTTTGCGGAAAATTCCGGCGTGTTCACGGGATTCGGCGATTTGTTCTTCAAACTCTGCAACGGCTTTGTCATCGCGATCTTGACGGGCTTGGGTTGTGAATTCGGGATACATGGTGGTGTATTCGTAGGTTTCGCCCTCAATGGCTAACTCCAAACACCGGGAGATGATCGCTTTTTTCTCGTCTTCACTCAGGCTAGAAGCATCTTTGACGACTAACTCTGGGTGAATGAGGCGGAAATGGGCAAAGGCGTGTTCGGTTTCTTGGTTGGCGGTTTCCCGAAACAGTTTGGCGACATCGCTCATTCCCAATTGACGCGCTACTTCTGCAAAAAATAAGTATTTGCGGTTTGCCATAGACTCGCCTGCAAATGCGGCTTCTAGGTTTTTCGCGGTGTTGGAGTTTGACAGATCCATAGTGTTCTCCTCTGAGGATGTAAAGGTTTGATTGATTCCTTACTATCTCAGAATAATTCTGATTTAATAAAATGTCAAGTAAAAAACTAAAACAAAGATAATGTACCGTCTTTCCTTAGATGTGATATAATCTAGCTAAGGAAAGCCATATAAATAAAGCATCATGGTTAGCAATGCCAGTAAAGAAATAGAAGAGCGAATGCGAGCAAGGGGACTGAGGATCACCCCTCAACGCTTTGCGGTTTACGCCAACCTGTTGTCTCGTTTTGATCATCCGACTGTTGAGGAAATTCTGGTTGATGTTAACCGCGATTTGCCGATTTCTTCTAAAGCAACGGTTTATAGTGCGTTATCGGTGTTGCGAGAGGTGGGGTTAGTGCGGGAAGTTTTGTTAGAAGAAGGGGTGACTCGTTATGATGCGAAAGTCGAAGCCCATCATCATTTCTGCTGTCAAACTTGTGGCGTTATTCAAGATATTGACTGGGAAACTTTTAGTAATTTACCCTTAGATCGACTTCCAGAAGGGATTCGCGTTGAAAATTATGAAGTGATTATTAAAGGTGAATGCGATCGCTGTACAAATTCTTAGACAAATATTGTTGTAGGGGCGGGTTGATTACAGTTTACAGTTTACAGTTATACAGTGACCAGCTTTTACAGTTTACAGTTTACAGTTATGCAGTGACCAGTTTTTACAGTTTACAGTTTACAGTTATGCAGTGACCAGTTTTTACAGTTTACAGTTTACAGTTATTAGTTATTAGTTATCAGTTATCACTGTTGACTGTTGACTGGTCACTGTTCACTGTTCACTGTTCACTGTTTAAACCCGCCCCGCTTTCAAGAAATATTATGATTTTAGGGATTAAAAATCGCAATTAAAAACCCGGTTTATCAAAGAAACCGGGTTTTTCCAATATGCAGTTATGGCGATCGCTCAGTTAGAATTGTTTGCGCTTTCGCAAAGCAACACCTGTAACACCAAAGATAAAGAAAGCGACAAAGCTAGACGGTTCGGGTGCTTTGACTAAAACAGCATTGGTTTTCACTTCAACTAACGTTAAAGAAGTGTCTTCGCTAAAGTACCGAGAAAATTCACCCAAATATTCCGCAGTAATGAATTCTTGATTTCCCCCAAATTCTTGTTCGGAATAATCTAATAAAAAATTAAAGCCATCACTGGCTTGAACTTCAAAGAAGTCATCATTACCCGCAGTTTCTAACCGTCCAGAAATGGTTAAGAAATCAATGGGTTTCTGGGTTGAATCGTCAAAGAGGAAGAATGAAATATTACCCTGAGCAATTGCAGCTTCACCGGGAGGTTTTTCAATAGAGGTTTCCAGTTCCAAGGATGACAGAAAATCAAAAGAAAATGTTGAACCTGCTTCAATGTAAAATTGACGACCAATAACAGCAGCTTCACTTTCTGCAATCCCTACATATTTTTGTCCATCTCCTTCTGCTAAGGCAAAAGAAGAGTTGAATGCAAAGGGATGTATTTGGGCGAAGAAAGCGTTAGAATCTGCGCTCGCATACACCGAACCATCGGTACTGAGAGTAAAAACTTCACCATCTGTTAAAGTGCCAACACTGGAAGGAGCGTGACTAAAGCTGTGTAGAAAAGCGTTAGCAGAGGAAGAAGCAAAAGTCGCTGCTATGCTGGGTGAAGAAGTGACGGTCAACGTGGCCAAAACGGGAATTGAACCCAAAACAAGATTTAAACGCTGCTGGAATTTTTTAAGCATGACTGATGTTAATACTACTTTATTTTTATTTCTGAAAAGCCCTGACAGTTTTTCGGTGATCGGCTAAATTTTTTGATTTTTGGTTAGCCCGGTTGTTGTTGAAGAGAGTTGAAACTCTCATTTTCAAAGGAATTCTCAAGCTTTCCGAAGTGTTAATTTCTTGGACTTTTAACGGGTCTACCTATCTGTATAGATGCACTTGGACTCACAAAAAATCTCTATAGCTAGGACAAACGTCTAGCTGATGCTTTGCTGATCTTCCTAAATTAATGGATGATCTTCATGGATTGGTTATTTTTAGCTTAGTCTGCTCAACCACCTAAAAACAAGATAGTAATTTAAAAATCCCAACTTTTTTTGTAAAGGTTGAGTAAATTTAGATCGGCTTACCTAAAGACCAAAGATTATCAAATTCCTGTGAAATTGTTGTGACAATATGATGTTTTAGTCGAAAAATATACATTTCAAACGGTTGGGTTTGAGATTGCATAAAATCCTTCTAAACGCACCCCTATCGCCTCAATCTTTAACCGATGATTGCTCTGCAAAATCTGCCTCTATCCTCTGAATATAGGCGGTTAAGCCGGATCAAACAGATCAACTATAAATAAGTTGGTCTGAGGGTTGCTTCAATTGAACTTAGATTTTGAAAAATTGAAATTAATTTTAAATGTGTTAGAGTTGAGTTTTCAGTAGCAGAGAAATTAGACGGGGGAACAAAGAAACCGGGTATTTTTCAACAAAAGTCCCACTTATCCCCATTTCCGCTTTCTTCGCCACTGTTATTATCAAACAGAATTCAGGAGTCAGGAGCCAGAATTCAGAATTGAATTCTGTGCGAGTGGCAGATGAATAATTGGGTTGAAGACCCCCGCTAAATCTTCTATTTAGGGGTCTACAATCAGTGGCGGGTCCCAATCCCCCACTGATTGATTCTGACGGATGTATTCTGACGGATGTATTCTTCTTCAAGTAGCGATCGCTGTACGGAGGAGTAGAAAAATACTTTGAAGTATAAAAAAAGGAGATGTGATTATCCCCTTGACGTTTGAGATTTTAGATTTTGTCCGTTCAAGAAATATCATTTTTGTAGGGGCGGCTTTTTTCAGTCACCAGTCATCAGTAGGGGAAATTTATGAATTGCCTCTACCCGTCACCCGTTTTTTCAGTGAGCAGTTTTTTTACTGTTTACTGTTCACTGTATAAACCCGCCTCGCTTGATATCAGAGTAAGTTAGGATTGTTTGCGCTTTTTCAAAGCAACCCCTGTGACACCAAAGATAAAGAAAGCCACAAAACTCGAAGGTTCAGGTGCTTTGACCATAGCATAGTTAGTTTGGATTTCGACTAAAGTTAAAGAGGTATCTTCACTAAAGTATCGAGAAAATTCACCGAAATAAAGCCCACCCATCAACTTGAGATTATGCCCATAGTCGGCGTCGGAAGTAAACGCCGTTGAAGAGGTAAAGTTATCGCTGCTGTTAATCTCAAAAAAGTCATCGTTACCCGCAGTTTCTATCCGTCCAGAAATCGTGAAGAAATCAATCATCTGTTCGGTAGAATCCTCAAAGAGGAAGACGAACATATTACCCTCAGCAATGGCGGTTTTACCGACTGGACTGTCACTAGCGGTTTCCAGTTGAAACCGTGATCCAAAATCAAAAGAGAATGTTGAACCGGCTTCAATAAAAAAGTTAAGCCCAATAACAGCAGCTTGGCTGTTGGCAATACCGATATATTCTTGTCCGAATCCAGAGGCTTCTGCCACAGAAAAGTTGCGTGCAGAAGTAGGAGGAATTTCTATATTGAAGATCGCGTTCGTTGCTGCCGATGCGTCAACTGAACCGTTAGTTGCGAAAGTAAAAATCTCCGCATCGGTTAAGGTTTCAGTGCTTAAAGGATCGTGACTAAACCAATCTAAATAACCCTGGATAGCTGAACGAGCAAAAGTGTATGCAAGACTGGGTGAAGCCGTGAGGGTTAACGTAGCGAAAACGGAGATTGAACCCAAAACTAGATTTAAACGCTGCTGGAATTTTTTAAGCATGACTGATGTTAATACTACCTTATTTTTATTTCTGAAAAGCCCTGACAGTTTTTCGGTGTTCGGCTAAATTTTTTGATTTTAGGTTAGCCCGGTTGTTGTTGAAGAGAGTTGAAACTCTCATTTTTCAAGGAATTCTCAAGCTTTCCGAAGTGTTAATTTATTGAACTTTTAACGGGTCTACCTATCTGTATAGATGCACTTTGACTCACAAAAAATCTCTATAGCTAGGACAAACGTCTAGCTGATGCTTTGCTGATCTTCCTAAATTAATGGATGGTCTTCATGGATTGGTTATTTTTAGCTTAGTCTGCTCAACCACCTAAAAACAAGATAGTAATTTAAAAATTCCAACTTTTTTTGTAAAGCTTGAGTAAATTTAGATCGGCTTACCTAAAGACCAAAGATTATCAAATTCCTGTGAAATTGTTGTGACAAGACGATGTTTGAGTAGAAAAATATACATTTCAAACGGTTTGGCTTGAGATTGCACAAAATCCTTCTAAACACACCCCCATCGCCTCAATACTTAACCGATGATTGCTCTGCAAAATCTGCCTCTATCCTCTGAATATTGGCGGTTAAGCCGGATTAAACAGATAAACTATAAATAAGTTGGTCTGAGGGTTGCTTCAATTGAACTTAGATTTGGAAAAATTGAAATTAATTTAAAATGTGTTAGAGTTGAGTTTTCAGTAGCAGAGAAATTAGACGGGGGAACAAAGAAACCGGGTATTTTTCAACAAAAGTCCCACTTATCCCCATTTCCGCTTTCTTCGCCACTGCTATTATGTAGCGATCGCTGTACGGAGCAGTAGAAAAATACTTTGAAGTATAAAAAAAGGAGATGTGATTATCCCCTTGACGTTTGAGATTTTAGATTTTGTCCGTTCAAGAAATATCATTTTTGTAGGGGCGGCTTTTTTCAGTCACCAGTCATCAGTAGGGGAAATTTATGAATTGCCTCTACCCGTCACCCGTTTTTTCAGTGAGCAGTTTTTTTACTGTTTACTGTTCACTGTATAAACCCGCCTCGCTTGAT
>NZ_LATL02000194.1 GCF_000972705.2 Limnoraphis robusta CS-951
TGTAGGGGCGGGTTCCCAATCAATTTATGATTCTATAGCAATGAGCAGGTTAATGTTTACAACTTCTTTGTGTCTTTGTGTCTTGGTGGTAAATTCAAGGCTTGACCCTTGTAAACAAGCCAGCGCGACCTGCTATAATAAACAACCGTGCATATTCCCGCCCTTTTAGAAGTTTTGTAGGGGCGGGTTCAGAATAGATTGATGTTTCTCACAAACAACCGTGGATATTCCCGCCCTCTCTTACAATTAACAGTTAAGGATGGGTTGATATCAAAGATTGATCACAAACAGAGATTTTGACAGAACCCGCCCCAAGACTGACTGTTCACTGTAAACCCTGGACTAAGGGTTGAAACTGGGAAACCCACTGTTTTTGACTCATCACTAATATCGGATAGGAACGATGACCATAATCTTGTCCGGGTTGGAGGGGAAAAATCGGTTCAGGGTTCAACGGAGTCCAAACAACACCTGCCGCCTTAAGAATTGGCCAAAGGGGGGCGATATCCCAAACTTTCGGTGTTGCTTCTACCCCGCCAATAGCAGCACCGGAAGCCACCATTAAAAAGTTGTAACCCGCCATACCCATCAGGCGAATTTTACAGGGAATATTGGGGATAATGGCCGTACTACGGGTGCAAACATTAAAAAAATGCTGAGAACTGGGAGCGTCTAAACTAGGGTGAATGGGTTGTTGGTTGCGAAAAGCCCCCGTCGGGCCAGTTAGCCCCGTATTTTCCAGCCAGAAGCCATGAAAAGACTGATTGAGAGGGGGGAGATGAACATAGCCAAATACAGGCATTCCTCGGTAAAGCAGACCCATTAAAATGCCCCAAATGGGAACTCCCCGAGTGAAGTTGGTGGTTCCATCAATCGGATCAATAATCCAACACCAGTCTGTAGCGGGGAATAGATGTTCACCTTCTTCTGAAAGCAGACCATGTTCGGGGAAACTGTTGTTAATCCGATGACGAATTTCTTCGTCAGCCCACTGGTCAGATTGAGTCACCAAACTCCCATCAGACTTTTCCGAGGCTTGTGCGGAACCAAAATCAAGCATTAACTGCTGTCCGACTTCCTGGGTGGTGGTTTGGGCAAAATTGAGGAGAGTCTGCCAAAAGTTTGTCATAGGATGAGGATGATCTAGAGATTGATTACAAGCTAGATCTAGAATAGGGGCTAGCGTATGCTGCTAGAGAGGGATGATAGAAAAACGCCTCGCGGTTGGGATGTCCTAGTTTACAATGAAAGTGCAAAGATTAAAGACTTACAATTGCAGACGTTATGTTGCTCAAATCCACAACTCGGCATATTCATATTTACACCGCCGAAATTCAGAACGAAGAACTGGTTGACAATGACCAACGGTTAACGATAGATGTTGACCCGGATAATGAATTCAACTGGAGTGAGGCAGCTCTGAAAAAGGTTTATCAAAAATTTGACCAATTGGTTGAAGCCGCCAATGGAGAAGACTTAACCGAGTACAATCTCCGTCGCATTGGCTCGGATCTTGAACATTTTGTGCGATCGCTCTTACAATCCGGTGAGATTAGCTACAATCTCAACAGTCGAGTTCTCAACTACAGTATGGGATTACCTCGGGTTGCCTCTGAGTGAGTTGACCTGTTGATTCAGTCTCAAATCTAGCAGCCCTATCTAAATTGCTTCTCTTTGTCTTTGTTCTGGGGCTGCTGTATCTCAGGTTTTTTCCCGATTGCACTCACTGAATGGGTTAAAAAGGAATTGAGGGAGGGAAACTTTTGACCGATCGCGCAGTGCGAATCTCATAACTGATAACCTGTGGTCAACAAACATGGAGCAGTAACTTAGTAGACGATTTATGGTACAACACGATACTATCTGTAAGATCAGATAATATATCTATGCAACGAGCCTATCATACCAAACTCAAACTTAACAACCGTCAAAGAACCTTAATGGCGACCCACGCGGGATATTCTAGGTGGGTTTGGAATTGGGCGTTAGCGATGTGGAATGAAGCTTACAAACAGGGTTTAAAACCTTCAACGAATAAGCTAAAAAAGTTCTACACCAATCACATTAAACCTCAATATTCCTGGCAGTCAACGCTAAGTTCTAGAGTTTATCAATTTGCCTTCATGCACTTGGGAGAAGCATTTAGCCGATTCTTTCAAGGCGTTGCCAAACATCCGAAGTTCAAGAAAAAAGGCATAAATGATAGCTTTACTTTAGATAATTGTGGCCAAGTAATGAGGTTTTCAGGGAGGAGATTGAAGCTTCCTTTTATTGGATGGGTATTCACTTATGAACCCATCCCGGAAATTCAGACTAAACGAGTCACAATTAGTCGAGTCGCTGATTCTTGGTATTTGTCTGTAGCCTACGAATTTGAACCAGAACAGACTGTTAAATCAAGAGTTTATCTGGGTGTTGATGTTGGAGTTAAGGTCTTAGCGACCTGTTCAAATGGTACTGTTTTTGCCAATCCAGCAGCCCACAAAAAAGCTCAAAAAAATCTGGCTCGACTTCAGCGCGAACTTTCTAGAAAACAGAAGGGTTCAAACAACAGGAATAAAGCCAAGCTAAAATTAGCAAAAGCTTATCAAAGAATTGTCAACATTCGCAAAGATACAATTCACAAACTCACCTCATGGCTATGCAAAAACCACGCGGTCATCGGGTTAGAAGACTTGAATGTTTCTGGGATGTTGAAAAATCACAAGTTAGCGGGTGCTATTGCTGATTCTGATCTTTATGAAATTCGCCGCCAAGTTGAGTATAAATCTTCGTGGTACGGCTCAGTTGTAGTTTTTGCTGATAGATTCTATCCGTCAACTAAGACCTGTTCAAGTTGCGGTCACGTTCAAAAAATAGCACTGAAAGAACGAGTTTTCAACTGTCAGGCTTGCGGTGAAGTCAAAGATCGTGACTATAATGCGAGTCTGAATTTATTACATTATGCCGAGGGCTTCTCGGCTAATTTGCCTGTCTGACCGGGTGCTGCCGACAGTCCGGGGTGATGCAGCGCAAAGTCCGATCTCGGCGGAAACCGCTCGAGAAGGAACTTTGCAAGACAGGAAGTAAACATTAACAAGGTTTGTACCGCGTTATATCAGTTTTATAAAGCAGATGACAATTGAAACAGATACCTGCACCGAAGAGCGGATGGGCATTGATTGGGGGAAAGCATAGGTTTATTCGTCCCAGTATTTAAGTTAATCCGTTTTTTCGCCAAGGCAATCGGTTTTCAATCTCAATGATCAACTCTAAACTTGAGCGGCAACAGAGGCGTGAGATACCTCTATGCAAAATCATATGCCAAAACACTATTTGTGGGCGTTAGGTGAAGGGATTGATGCTTTACCTGCGGGAACGCTAATCGCCGACCGCTACTTATTAAAACACAATCAGATTGTGGTCGATACTCGACCCGAGCTTTTTCCTGAAATTCCGGACGGCATTTCTGAGGAAATAGCGCCTTATCTGAGGCTATTTCCCTATCGACTGCATCTTCCCCTGGTATACGGATTTGTCCCTCCTGCCCATAATGAACTCGGAATCGCGATTTGGCTCTTAGAACAGGGGCCAATTGATCGCACACGGGAAATCCTCATGCCCAGTTTATTGGAGTTGTGGCCGGGTACTGAGGCTTTGCGACAGCTTAACTGGTTATGGCAAATCGCTCAACTGTGGCATCCCTTCCAACATCAAGAGGTAGCCTCGAGTTTGCTGAACCCGAAATTGCTGCGAATCGAAGGGCCATTAGTGCGATTAGCGCAGTTAGAGGAGGACTGGAAAAAGGCAACTCTCGCTCAACTGGGACTACTTTGGCAACAATGGCTCGAAGATGCTCACCCGAAAATTCAAAAGTTTCTCGGCCAGTTGACTCACCAAATGATCAACAAAGAAATCCACAAGCCGGAACAATTGATCTATCAACTCGACCAAGCAATGGCGATTTGTGGGCGATCGCTGTCTCGTCGGGTGGAAATTATCACAGCGACAGATACAGGGCCGACTCGTTCTCACAATGAAGATGCTTGTTATCCTGACCGTGATACCCTCGTTCAAGTTCCCGCGAATACTCCGGCTTTGACGATTGTTTGCGATGGAATTGGGGGACAGGAAGGGGGAGAAGTTGCTTCACACCTCGCTATTGATGTTCTACGCGGCGAATTAGAAAATATCCGTTCTCATCCGGCGAGTTGGGATGGGCCTTCGTTGATCACTCAGTTAAAACGGGCGACTAATCTGGCCAATGATGTCATCTGTCAGCGCAACGACAGCGAACATCGTCAGGGACGGGAACGCATGGGGACCACGTTGGTCATGGCTCTGACCCGTGAGCATGAAGTTTATATTACCCATATCGGTGACAGTCGCGCCTACTGGATTACTCGCACAGGCTGTTATCAGGTGACGCTGGATGATGATGTCGCTTCTCGTGAAGTCCGTCTGGGTTATGCACTGTATCGAGATGCGATTCAACCCCGAGCCTCGGGTGCTTTGATTCAAGCTTTGGGTATTACCTCCTCATCAACCCTTTACCCGACGGTGCAACGGTTCCCAATTGATGAGGATTGTATCTTTTTACTCTGTTCTGATGGGCTGAGTGATAAAGATCGTATTGAGGATTATTGGGAAAGTGAAATTCTACCGATTTTGAACGCGGAAACTGATCTAGCAACGGCGAAAAATCGATTAATTGAAATCGCTAATACCCTCAATGGTCACGATAATGTAACGATTTCAATCCTTCACTTTCGTGTTTCGACTAAATCGGGAATTTACGCTCTGCCTGAAGTCAAAGTTTCGCCGATTGTTACGAATTTAGACGGGGATTCTCAAGACGATTCCGATGGTATTCCAACGGATGATTCTCAATTCCCTAATACTGTATTTGTCGATATACCTTCCTCCTCGAAGTTTTCTAAAATTTGGCCGTTGTCTTTGGGGATTGCCTTTTTATTAGGTTTGGCAGGGGTTTTAGTTTACTTTTCCGGTATCTTAAATTCAGAGAAACGGAATCAGCAAGCCGATCCTGTTGTGACTCAGACGAACACCCCCCCTCCGGCTGTGCCAAAATTCCCTTTGCCTCAAACTCCGACAGTCAGTTTAAAATCTTTCATTCAACTTGGCAAAAATACCGCAGTTGATGCTGAAACTTCAGGAGGTTATATTCAACTCTTGAAAGAATTTGGTAAACCTTGGATTAAGGGTAATGTTCCTTCGGGAACAGTTTTTCTAGTGCTAGAAAAACAATCGACTCCTCAAGCAGGATCTTGGCTAGAGTTAAAAGTTTGTAATTTGCCCAATGCTCAAAGTTTAGCACTAACAAAGACGGCAAAAGATGAACAGGGGATCGAACAAAATCCTGACTTTGTAAATCCATCTATAGGGGAAAATGAACAACTCGATCCGCAAGCTGAAGCCTCTGAAGATTTAGCAGAAAATAGTGAACTGATTCCGCCTCTGGAAGCTGGAGATACAGGCTGGATGCGATCTAAAGATGTTTCAGCCTTAATGGTTAATACTCCCCTATTTAAGCCTCAACAAAAAGGAGTTTGTCAAAATGTCCCTTGATCAGCCTGAGTTGAACGGATGTTAACGATTTTTTCCCTTTAAATCTCTTTGAAATCATCCGTTAATCTGCTACGATCAATCTCAAAATCAGATCAATGTGGGGAGATTGATGATGAACAAAAATCAAATCTGGGCTGTGGTTATCTCGATAGCGGCGATCTCATCGGGGATTTTCCCGAGTCCTGCTAAAGCGGATGGTTTTCCGGGTGGTAAGATCCCTCGTCAACCTCCGAGTCATCAACCTTCCTGTGGCGAAGTTGTCGAGGACTGCAAATCTCCGAAGCCCAGATCTTTATATGACGAGATTTATTCTAAACATAAACCCTATTGTGGGTATTTGCGTAAACATCGTCTCCGCTCTCGTCATTGGAGTGAAGAGCATCAACCCGTAGCGGCTTTAGAAGACTCCTCATCTGATGAAACAGCCTACGAATGGGAATCGGAAACACAAGAAGATTTAATGGCTTCTACAGGGGATTATTCGGGTCTCAGTACATCTCAACCAACGAGTTCTCGTAATCAATATTATCAGAGCAGTGCGATGGGTGGAGAAAATGCCCTAGTATTATTTATTGCGATCGGACTGTGGTTTGGATTGCCTTCTTTATTTTCTCCTAAAGACTCCAAAAAGTAGGAGTGAAATCTTAAATTCTTCTCTAATTTGTTGAGAGAGAAAGCTGGAATTTTAACCGATCTGATTGCTTATGTTTCAATGCCCAGTCTGTCAACAGGAATATCCGCAATCGGTTCCAGAATTTTGTTGGGTTTGTCATTGGTGTCTACAATCGCCAACCCAAAACTCAACAGAAATACATCTAGAATCCGTTAGGTTAGAATGGGCAAAACACAAGTGGCAAGAGTTAAAATTCCTGAAACAAGATCTAGAAAAAATGCCTTCAGCCGGAGAAAATTTTTCTCAAAATTCATTGAATCTTGCTGATTTATCGATGAGGCTAGAGACTATTGAAGCCAAACTTCAACAAGCGACTGTTGAGCGCCAAAACTTACACAATCAACTGGAATGGGTTTTACATTATCTAGAATTACTCAATCCTGAACGTGTTTTTAATACAATATCCCGTCTAGAAAATTGGCTAGAAGGTGGCGTAGAAGAAACGCCTTTGATGTCTGAAGTTGGGATGGATTATTTACCCCTGAGTGAGTTACTCGCTGCCGGAGAGTGGAAAAGTTCTGATGAATATACTTGGCAAATTGTTCTATATTTAGCGAGACGAGAACCCGAAGGTTGGCTGAGAATAGAAGATATTGAAAACTTTCCTTGTGTTGACTTACAAACGATAGATTATCTCTGGAATTATTATAGTAATGGTTTGTTTGGTTTAGGGGTTCAGCAGCAAATTTTAGACGGTTTAGCAGGAGATTATCCAACGTTTTGTGATGCAGTCGGATGGCGACAAGGGGAAAATTGGAAATATTACAATGAACTCACATTCAACCCCAATGCACCCGCAGGACATCTCCCGGTGATTGTTTGGCGAAAACGCGCTTGTTATGGAATGGGTTCAGGAACCGCAGCCGAAAATCTTTCTTTGTTTTTGAACCGCTTGATTTGCTGTCAGAAGAGTTGACGAATTGGATAATTTGTTGTAGGGTCATTTTATCGGCTAATTCACAGCAAGTTGATGGAGTTTTCAAATGGAACTGCTGCAAAAAGCCAGTTTAACCATTACTCACGCCGGGATGAATACGACTTTGGAATCGTTGAACAATGGGGTTCCAATGGTTGGGATTCCGGTGACAAACGATCAGCCCGGAGTCGCCGCAAGAATCGGTTGGACGGGAGCGGGGGAGGTCGTTCCGTTGAAAAAGTTAAACGCTTCTAAACTTCGGGTGGCGGTTGAGAAGGTGTTAACGGAAGATTCCTACAAACAGAACGCTTTGAGACTTCAAGAGGCAATTAAACGGGCGGGAGGCGTTCAACGGGCGGCCGATATTATTGAACGGGCGGTTTCTACGGGTAAACCGGTTTTGGCTTAAAAAAATCAATCGGCTAAAGAGGAAGTATGCACTCTGCAAATAATACTTTCACTGCGGTTTGCATAACTCTCTTGATCCGCAATATAGCGTTTTTCAATCTGGTGAGGTATATATTTAAAATTTTCCTCTTGCCACATGAACTCTTGCCTTTTGCCCAAAGCATAAAGTCCTGTATCTCAGCAGCATGATAACTGCTATAACTTATTTGGAGACCCTACCAGTTGATTTTCTGTCCTCTAACAGCCGAGAGGGGAACTCATTTCGTGCCACAGTAGCCAGTAGCTCCAGCTACAACCTCCCTGGACTGAAATCGGATCGGCATCCCGTCCGCCGGGTAAATCAACAGGTTCTGCTGCAAATTTTCCAGAGATGAACGACCGTTGACCAACTCCCAATCAAAATGTCGCAGCAGTTGGGCCAACATAACTGTTGCTTCTAATAAAGCCAAATGTTCTCCCAGACAGCGATGAGAGCCTGACCCAAAATCGATCATTGGCAGCGAAAGGTTTCCTTTGTTGTGTTCGAGCCAACGTTCGGGCAGAAATTCCTCCGGTTGAGGGTAGGTCTCGGCATCCCGTCCCGCACCCAGCATCGACCAAAATACTTTCGTGCCTTTAGGAATGCTAATACCCTCAACAACGGTCGGCCTGACGGCTTGTAACGAAGTCGAACCCGATGCCACCGAATAAAGGCGAAGTGTTTCTTTGACAATCGCCCGGAGATAGGTGAGTTCTTTGAGGCTTTCTATTGAAATTGAGCCGTGCTTTTCCCATACTTGATCTGCAATGGTTTGAGCCTTTTTAAAAACCTCCGGATGCGAAGCCAATTCGCCAACCGTGAAAGATAATGTATGCGCTGTAGTATCGGTCCCCGCAATCAGCAGTTCAATCATTTCTGCAATCAGCGTTTCCCTTGTGTAACGGGGTTCTTTTGCGGCTATTTTGACCAGCATTGATTGGGCGAACAGAGGACTGATCGAACCCGACTCGTTGGGCTGAGAGTCTCTCAGTTGCAAAGCCAGATCCACGCGGGGGGCGAGAAATTGTTCAAGATAGCGTCTGGCCGACCAGTAATCGCGAGACGATTTTGTGGGCAAATATTTCATCCAGGGTTTTTCGCCGGTCGCCACCCGCAGAAATCGATAGGTAATAACTGACATCGCCTCGTAGATTTTCTGAACCTCAAGGGGCGGTCCTTCCGGGCTGGGAGTGCTGCTATCGACCGGAATTCCTAACACCAAGCAGGCAATTACACGCATGGTCAATTCTACAAACAGGGGATCGACCCGAACGTTTTCTGAGGGGTCGGCTTCTTGAATTTTTTCTGTGATTTGAGAACAGCCTTGGTGAACAACGTCTATGTACTGCGAAACTCCACTCGAAGTAAATTCGGGATTCCAAGCTTTGCGACGCCACTGCCATTGTGATCCGCTTTCTCCGAGCAAAATTGGGCCGCTCATATCGTTCCAAGCGCGACTTATGCTTTGAGATCTGATGAAGCTACCGTCTCTCATTCCATTAATTATGGTATTTTCAATGGCGGACGGCTTGCTTAAAATCAGAACGGGATACCCCGTCCAATAAACATACATGGAACCATACTGTTTGCTCCAATCAAATAGCAGTTTAAAAAATTGCTTTTTTTTAACCGCCTCTAGGACTTGAGGAATATTGCCGAATAGCAAGTTTCCAGGTGGAGAAGGCAGCGATTTGAGAGACCGATAGGATTTTCTTTTTTCCCAATAGCGCCAGCCCAGTATTCCGGCGATGGTAATGAAAATTACGGCTAAAACGGGCAATGGAAAAACTGCAATCTGAGTCTTGCTGAATAAGAGCATAAGTTCACCAGATTAAACTATCATACGAGCACCAACTCAAGCAAGGCGCCAGCCCACCGTTTGGTTTTATACCCGGCTAACAGTACAGGGAATTGGGGGAATTCCTGGATAAATGGGATGGTAGTAAACTAGCACAACCTCTACTAATCGGCAATAACTTATTTTGAGACTCTACCAGTTGATTTTCTGTCCTCCAACGCCCGAGAAGGAAACTGATTCAGTGCCACAGTAGCCAGTAAATAGATTTTATTGGCTTTTTCCATGATCGTTTCACAACTACCCAAGTCCGAACAAGTTCGCCAAGCTTTAGCAGAAATTACCGCCTTTGAACAGTCGAAAGTTCCCGGTGTTTGGCGGGGACTCGATAAAAATCAACTGATTGCACAATTGCGATCGCGTGTTAATAATCCTCTCACATTAAACCAAGGAAGTCAACCCTTTTGTGGGCCTGCGGTGATTATTTTTGAACTGATTTGTCGTGATCCTTTGTATTATGTAAAAATTTGTCGTAATCTGTTTCAAATTGGCGGCTTTCATACTCGCAGTGAACGTTGGATTTCCGCCTCAGAAAAGTTGCGAAATGCGGAGGGAAATTATCAAATGCCACAAGTCGATTGGATGATATTATCGACATTAAGAGAGTCAGAAAATTTGCTCGTTCCGGTTCAACCGAATTCCCCGGATATTATTCGCAATCTTGGGGGAATGACAAAACCTTGGGAAATTTGCGAATGGGTGAAAGAAATTTTAGGCTATCAAAAACATCAGTATAAAAACACTTACTTATTTGGAGATTTAAAAGCGATGCTTGAAGTTTCCGAGGTGTTAAATTCGGGTGGCGTTGCTTTGGCTTTAATTAACGACGGAGGATTATTAAGAAATCAACCCCCACGCATTCCTTATCCGAGTCATTGGGTGTCAATTTTAAGCGATATTTCAATTCTATCTACAAAGTCTGTTAAATTTGAGGTTTATACTTGGGCGAAAACAATGCAAGTGCAGGTGGATGAGGTCGCCTTTAAAACGCATTTTTGGGGAGTGGTAATGGGACAGGATAAATAGATTTAAAAGCTACAAACTGCTTAAGGATGTTAGGCTGGCGCTGTGAATAAGTATATTTTCTTGTCGCTCAAACAGAGTAACTCAAATTGGTGACACCTAAAACAGCTACTTTTCAATCGTTTGGCAAACTCGCTAAAGTGGGAAGCAAGAACAAGATATTGCAACTGCTCAATTAATCTTGGCAGACAAAGATATCTGGCTTTAGTTCATACCACACAAAGTTTTAAGGATTTTATGCTAGTTTCAACGTTTGAACTGTTGTTAACACCCATTACTCCAGTCGAGGGTAATATCCCTGGATCTGCTCGTACAGTTATACAAGGTTATTTTCTGACGATCGCTAATCCCAATAATACCCCTTTATGCCTGAGACTACGCTTTTCTGCGACAACGCCTAATCTAAATTTAGATGATACAATCACTATTCGAGATGTTGTCGGTAATAATGTTTTTGGTGACTTAGTTCCGACTGCTGATCCCCGAAAATTCAACTATGATCTTTCAATTCCCGCTCACGATACCGCTTTAGTTATTTTACAACCCGACATCACTAAACTCAATCCTGATCAGGATCAATTAGAAGTTCGGGGTTATGTAGAAATCTTTTTACAAGGACGCTTTGGAGGTTTCCAACGTTTCAATGTCTTGATTACGCCTGAACATCGCGGTACCTTTGTTAACAAAGGTGTGATGAATTTGTCTGAGTTTGATCAACTGGTTTATAGCCTTCCAACTGCAACCGGAAGCAGTTTGTTTCAGCTAACTTCACCCAAAGTTTTCAAAGAAGTTAAGCCGGAGATCAAAGAAATTCCTGATATCAAAGTTCGGGATATTCCTGATATCAGCAAACCCGATCCAGACAATATTACACTTCCCAATCTCGAACTTCAACAATCTCTAGGTTTAATGGCTCAAACCATTGACAATATTCAACAACGTCTCGAACAAAATGGGGAAGCTTTTATCTCTCCTGATGAACGTCCGGCTGTTGGTGAACAAGCGTTAAACGAAGTATAAAAAGGAGGCGAGTATGCTTATCGTATTAGCTAGTTGTTACGATGAAGCTGCTCGCTTCTGGGTGGAAAATTGGACGGATGGAGATGTGACGTTACTCACCCCTGATGATTTATCAAAAACTGGGTGGCGTCACTATCTCGGAAGCCTTCAAGACTCAACGGCTGTCATCAACGATCAAGTGATTTCTGTCGAACAAATTACCGGAGTTTTAACTCGTTTACCTTGTGTATTTGAACAAGAACTCTTGAGTATTGTCGAGAATGATCGCCCTTATGTGGCGGCGGAAATGACAGCCTTTTTAGGGTCTTGGTTAGCTCACCTTTCCTGTCCAATTCTGAACCGACCTACACCGACTTGCTTAATGGGAACAAATTGGCGACATCAACAGTGGATCTATGCAGCTTCTCAAGTGGGAATGTCTGTAGAAACCCAACATCAATATATTAGCTTAAATGCTGAACCCCAAGCCTTAAAAATTCCCTCAGAGCGAGTTAGTGTAACAGTTATTGGTGATCGCTATATTGGTGAAGTTGACCCAATATTAGGAACTAAAGCCCAAAAACTTGCTCAATTTGCAGGTGTTGAGTTGTTAGTCGTTCACTATAATCACCCAGAAGCAGGCGGCAATTTTATCAGTGCTGATTTATGGCCTAATCTCAAATCTTCGGAGATTACCATTGCCATTTTAGAATACTTGAACGGGAAATAATTCATGTTAACTCTACTGTGGGGATTGCCTGGAGATTCACCTTTATATACTGTTTATCAAGAGTTGAATGAGCTGGGTTTTCCAACTGTTTTTTTAGACCAACGGGAGATTTTACAAACGGAAATCACCCTCTCTGTCGGAAGTCAAATAGAAGGTGAAATTTGCACGCCTAACTTCAAAATTGATCTCAATCAAGTTACAGGTGTCTATTTACGTCCCTACGACTCCCGCCGTCTTCCAATGGTAGTAGAAGCAGGTTCTAATAGTCGAATTTGGCAACAGGCCGTAGCGGTTGATGATGCGTTATTGTCCTGGGTAGAAATGACATCGGCGTTGGTTTTGAACCGTCCGAGTGCAATGGCTTCTAATAATTCTAAACCCTACCAATTACAACAGATTCGTCAAGTCGGTTTTCAAGTTCCTGATACTCTTGTCACGACTGATTCGGATGCCGTTTATGCGTTTTGGAAACAGCATGGAAGTGTGATTTATAAGTCGATTAGTTCGACTCGGAGTAAAGTGTCTCGTTTGAGTCCTGAACATCACAAACGTCTGGCAAATGTTGCTTGGTGTCCGACTCAATTTCAACAATATATTCCCGGACAAGATTATCGGGTTCATGTTGTGGGTGAGGCGGTTTTTGCCTGTGCGATCGCTTCAACGGCTGATGATTATCGCTATCCTGATGATACAACGGATTATCCTCAATTAAAAAATGATATTTTACCTCTAGAAATCGAACAGCGATGCCGACAACTCGCTGCCACCCTGAAACTTCCTCTAGCGGGTATTGACTTGCGACAAACTTCTGATGGTGAATGGTATTGTTTTGAGGTTAATCCATCGCCGGGATATACATTTTATCAGCAAGAAACTCATCAACCGATTAGTTTAGCGATCGCACAGTTACTCACTCAAAAACAGCCTCAACGATTCAAAATGGCAACCCGATAATTGCTTCACCTAACTCAGTTTTAGGTGAGTTTTCTACCTAAATTTCAGGCGCATCTTGTTGAGTTTTAGCTGATTTCTTCGGTGTTGTTAAACCAGCCAGTGACCAGGTGAGACCGACAATGATTGCTTTGGCCATCGCATCAATTTGCTTGGCGTCCTCATTCAAGTTTTCTTGGGGTTTAGGTGTCGGTTTCTTATTTTCTGGTTTGTCCATAATGCTTCTGTCCTCGCTTTTAACTCAGTTTTGATCTTATGTAATATTATCAACTAAAATCCCTAACTTTGCCGTGATTAACCTAGCGGGGATTCGTGATTGATGTCACTTTAATATACTTCCATAAATTGAAGTTTCATTCCGGAAAAAAAATCCTAATTTTTGAGAACTTTTTAAAGTTCGGTTTTCCGTATCTGCTTGCTTTATACGGATCTGATTTAACCCTTGAATTTGATCAAAAAGATGAGAAAAAACTCATCTAAGTTAAATCCAGCTTGGCAGCCACATTCTGCTTTGCCATGCTTCGGGAGAAAGGGGAAGACCCAAAAAAATCGGCATCCAAAATACAAAACCTAAGAGAATTAAAAAAACTGCTGTCACCCCCATCAAGCGTAAATGGAGGAGATGGCTATGCAACCAGCGATCAATCCACCAAGCAAGGATCAAGGCGGCAAACACAAACGCACTCATATAATGATAGAGAAAAACGCAGCGTGTGACAGTTATCCAAGGTGCCCAATTTGCCAACCAATTCACGACAAGATAGAGTAATAACCATAACTCTATTGTCGGTGGAAAACGGGTATAAGCTTGTAGATTAGTTGAGGATAGATTTGGTGATTCTTGTTTTATTTTAACCCATATTTTGATCCGTTCCCATAACATCCAAATCGTTAAAATGATCGCCACAACAGAGAACCACCACAAAGGGGGATTTCCCATTGCATGAACATCATAAATAACAGGTGTAAAACTGGGGGGAGGCAAGGACGGCTCGAGATCGGTGAGGTTGTTAATTCTCTGATAGAAATAAGCGAGAGGTCTCAGCGTTAAAGGCCAAGTATACCAAGCCGCGCAATAAGGATGAATATCCGGCCCTGTTCCGAGGGTTTTGTGATATTGGAGAATAGTCGTTTGCAGTTCCCAAAGTCCGGGTTCAGGACTAATTTGCAGGTGCGGAATCCAAGCGATAAAGTAAAATAAAAGGGGAATAATAACTAAACTTAAGCCTAACTGGGGAATTGATAACTGAGTTAAGTTTTCGAGAGGGGATTTGTGAGAACTGACAAGAGCCAGATTTTCACAAGCAGCGAAAGCAAATTTAATGATCCAAGCCGCCATTAATAGCAGAAAAATTGCCAGTAAAAATCCTAAGCCATTCCATTTGACAGCTACAGTGGCACCGAAACAGATTCCGGAAGCGACTAACATCCTCCATCGCTTGACCCCCTCAACTTTGAGTGAGATAATAAACAAGAGTTGGGCGAGTAAGCCAAAAATAACAATATAAATATTATTGAGTGCATAGCGAGATTCTACTAAAAATAAACCATCTGTAGCCATTAATAGCGTCGCGAGAAAGGTATAACTGCGGCGAGAAGTCAGTTGATAAATAATCGCCCCAGCAACAACCGGAATAAATGCACCCGTTAAAGCGTTTATCCAACGATAACTCCAGGTTGAAAGCGTTGAACCTGCAAGATCATTGACTGTATTTTGACCAAAGGGTAAATGAGAACCGATCCAAATTCCAATGGCAATAATATACTGACTTAAAGGGGGATGAGCGTTAAAGAAAGGAGTTTGAGTTAGATAGTTATTGGCGAATTTTGCGTAATAAACCTCATCAAAAACCAACGTATTAAATCGACTCAAGCCCCAAAATCTCAGCAGCAATGAGATGATAAAAATCACCAGAATTCCTACTCTAAACCAAAATTGTGAGGATTTGAAACGGTGTTGATACCTAGTCATAAGTCCTGAAAGGGAGAGAAGAAAAACCACGCTCGACACAGAGACACAAAGAACGAAACTTCGTGATATTTGGGTCTTTTTTCAAACAGAGGGCGGGTTTATATCGGTTTACTCCATCCCATAAATTATCCTTGAGGAACCCGCCCCTACGCGGAAGAACGGATTCACTTTATGCTGGGAGACATAGATCTATGAATGCTCTAAAGAACAGCCAATACGGGTCTCTACAAGAAGAATAAATTATCGGGTTTCTTGTCGAATACTATCAGGAACAGCTACAGAAGAAAGTTTACCAATCGTCCGTAAATTTTGAGAACGAACTAATTCGATAAAATTTAAACTGGTGCGACCTTCAATTTCTGCAACTCGTTCGATAGCTTGTAATAAAGCACGAGCCGCTTCTGCTTCTAAATAACCTCGTCGTAGGGAGACTCGAATTGCCATTTCATCGGCTTCGAGTTCCACTTGAGAACTGTGGTTTGATTTCCAAATTTGAGTTAAACCAATAGCTGCTAAACTCCCTGCTAACATGACTCCTACCGCATCTTGCTGAGAGATTTCGACCACAGTTCCGACAATTCCAGCTAAAGCAACACCCTGATTAATATCAAGTTTAATCCAGCGAATATTACAAACCCAACAAACTGTTCTCAATAACAGCAAATCTCGTTGTGAGCGAGATAAATTTTGCCAGAGTTCAAAATTGATAAAAACTTGCCGTATCGGTTTCCAAGGCAAGGGAAAAGGGCTATCAATCACTGTTTTTTGTTGGGGTTTGCTGATCAACTTAGTGATCATTCGACCCGAAGCAGGCATTAAGTCTAACAAGTGACTAATTTCAGTATCTTGAGTCATGGATAATCTCAATTTTAATTGTAGATTTTCGAGGAAGATGGAGGATTAGATTTACGCCTTTACCGAGGCTACATCTTGAACGGTTAGCTTAATTATCAACTAACTTTTGGACTGTTCTATGGGTTTGAGGGTATTAGATAAAGCTGCAATTGCTGCATCAATTTCTGGGGCTTTTTCCTCTGTTGCAGAGACTAACAAGAGAAAAATATAGATCCCACTCTGACGGGCTAAAATTGTTCCTTGAATGGGTTTAGTTTTCGCTCCCATTTTCAAAGTTCCCGTCCAAGGAAGTCTGACCGAACCGGTCCCTAATTCTTGATAGGAATTGGGTTTAAATCCTTCACCCCGTTCAAAGGTTTCAATAGCAATTTGTGCTAAACTAGGATTCGGAATTGCTCGGTTACTTTCTCGGGTTTTGGCGACAACCGTGTAGGCTAAATTGCCTTCGGGAGATTCAATTAACGGAAAATTTCCCACAAAACCGACATTGTATCCTTCTAAAATACCAATCTGAAATCGACCTTGAGGATCTTTATAGTTACTCTCACTCAAGGGTAACGGTTGTACGTTTGGAGTGGGAGTCGGAGTCGGTGTTGGTGATGGCGAGGGTGAAGGTTTGGGCGCCGGAGAAGCAGCCGGAGAGGGAGAAGGTTTGGGCGAGGGAGAGGCTTGTTGGGCTTGAGTCGGTAAACCAATTTGTACAACTGAAAAGGAAGATTTTACAGCAGTCAAAGGTTGACCGATTATCATTAAAGTTATCGTTGTGATCGCTGCGATCGCTATCCAACTGAGTCGGTTTTTTTTCATGCTTTAATTCCTCAATCCGATTGGAGTTTATTTACCAAATACAGCAGGATTTCCAAAGTCAAATACACCCGCAATACACCCAGTCATTAATGTGGCTAAAGTTCCCGCCCATAATGCTTTTAAACCCAAAGAAGAGACTTCTGAACTGCGAGAGGGAATCAAAGAAGATAAACCTCCGACAAAAATACCGTAGGAAGCAAAATGAGTAAAACCGCACAAGACATAACTGACAATTAGCATGGCGCGATTACTCAATCCACCTGACGCATTCAGTTGGGCTAAAGCTTGATAAGGGGGAATATTGGTTTCAAGTAAACGTCTTCCAATTAAGACTGAAGATTGCCACAATTCTTGCCAATCGAGTGAGATTCCCGTGATAAATGTTAGAGGAAGAAATAAAGCACCCAGAATATTTTGTAGTGTAATCACTTGAAAAACACTACCAATCGGTTGCAAAATGATCCATTCACTCTTAGAAAGATCCGCTAAAGAGGAAAACACCAAATTAATCAAGGCAACCATACCGAGAATAGCAATTAATGCGGCTGCGATTCCCACCGCCATTTTGACACCATCTAATGCACCCCCAATTAAACTATCCATCGGGTTCGGACGGTTTTCTGAGGCTTCTTCTGGATCTTTCGGAACACCGCCCATTGTTTTGGGTTTACCTGTTTCGGGAACAAGTAGTTTTGACACCACAAAACAGGCAGGAATCGTTAGAATAGATGCAGAAACTAAGTGTCCGGTAATGGTGGGAAACGTCGGACGTAAAAAGCCAGCATATAGCGCTAAAACCGAAGAGGCAATGGAACCAAAACAACTGGTTAAAATCGCACACAATTCACTGCGCGTCATGTCTAGCAGGAAAGGTTTGACTGCAATTGCTGATTCAATTCCGACAAAAATATTAGCCGCACCTGCTAAAGATTCGGCTCCACTAATTCCCATCGTTTTCTGGAAAATCTTAGCAAACACTTGCACAACGGGCTGAATAATATTTAACCGATAAAGCAAGCTGACTAAACCTGCAAAGAAAATCACTTGCGGTAAAGCGCGAAATGCCAGAACATAGGTAAATCCGGGATTCAGACTATCCGGGCCAATGCGATCGCCGGGAACCGCGACATAGGGCGTACCGACAGCCCGAGCAATCCATCGACCAGCAGGGCCAGGGCCGGCTGCAAAATTCGGATCGCTGACGAGAACCGAACTCGAGCCACCAAACAGAAACCTCGCTCCCGCCTCAGACGCATCTAGAATGGCGTTGAGTAAGCTACTGAGTCCTTCGACGAGTTGGGGGCCAAACACAAAGACCACCAACCCAACAAGCAATTGCAAGCCGATTCCCCAAATAATCACATTCCAGGAAATCACTCGTCTATTTTCCGAGCCTAACCAGGCGATTGTACACAAGCCTACAATTCCTAACAGAGATATCAAGTTCAACAGTGGGTTCATACCATACAACCTCTCCGGCTACAGGCATATTGCCTGATAAATGCTCTAATGACAAGCATCTTAGCGATAAATGGACACATTGGGATCTTTTTATCTGGGAGCAACTATAGAGGGTAACAAAACGACAGGAGCGAGCGTCAGCTCACAAATTTAAAATTCAAAATCCCTTAAAATAAGCCCAAAATAGTAACAGTATTTCTCGCGTAAGCCAATTTTTGACTAATGGATGCTTTTCTGCCTACTCCGCCTGACTGGACGACCGATGCAATTCATGCTTTTGAATTTTGCTGTCCGAATTGTTCTGCAAGTTCTTTAGAAGCACAGCAAGTTTGGATCAATCGTCGTTCTCCTGTATATGGTGACAATCATCGTCGTAAATGGCAAGAATTTTATCATTGTCACTGTGGATGTATGTGGTGGGCTTGGAGTAGCGATCGCCCGCCAACAAATCTTAAACCTCGTGAGCCGGATTTGCCGAGCGAAGAATAAGATTGTTCTCAATGTTTAAGAAAAGAAAGTTCGGGGATTCCCCGAAGTTGCAGGAGATCCCCTACTGTTCAAACTCAATACTGAAGCCGGATTCAGCCCGATAAATGCTCCATTTGCTTGGGTGCAGTTTCTCTGACTATTCTAGAGCCATACCTCGAAAAAAGGTCACAAGCTTAACTCCTTAACGGGATGAACTTGGAACGAGAAACATTCGGGTGAATTCAAATGACGCAAAGAATACTGAAGATTTTTGATGATTATCAAGTCGGTGAATTTGAAGGAAATCAACCCCTGCGAGTTGTAGATACTCAAGGAAAAGTGCAACTGTTAATCAAAGTATTGCAGTTCACTTTGGCGGATACTTTTATCCTTGAAAAAGCTAACCCAATTCCTCGCGGAGAAGTGATTCCCCCTCGCAGCAGTCGCCGAAAAATTAATTCAGAAGGAATTAAGCTGATCAAAGCCTTTGAAGGCGTCGAACTTGAAGCTTATATCGATGCTGTAAATGTACTGACCATTGGCTACGGACACACCAAAAATGTGTCTTGGGGAATGACCATTACTCAAGCTGAAGCTGAGGAGTTATTACGCCAAGATATCGAAGAATTTGAAATCGCTGTTGAAGATGCGGTTCAAGTTAAAATTAATGATAATCAATTCTCAGCTTTAGTTTCCTTTTGCTTTAACTTGGGAGCGGGTTCGTTATTTCAGTCAACCTTGCTGAAGTTTTTAAACGCTGGAAAACACCAAGAAGCAAGTCAAGAATTTCCCCGTTGGAATAAAGCAGGCGGTCAGGCTTTACTAGGTTTAACACGCCGACGCATGGCTGAACGAGCCTTATTTTTGGGCAGACCTTGGCAACCTTTTTTAGAGTATGAACTTCTGCAATTAACTCAACCTAAAATTCAGAGTGAATACGTTCTTTATATTCAGAACGGATTGCAAAAAGCGGGATTTGAGATTCAAGCCAATGGCGTCTTTGACTTCAAAACCGATGCAGCAATGAAACAATTTCAAGCCCAAAAAGGCTTACATCCAGATGGATTAGTTGGGCCGATAACCGTCACTGCATTAGGCTTGTAAAAACCAACTTATTAGTTAATTAAATACACCAAAACCACAACAAAAATCATGCAATACATTCTACACTTCAAAACAGATTCCTACCTGAAACGGTTTCCTTTTGCTCCCGAAAAACTCTTGTCAGAACATCTCCTATTCTATAAAGCTGGCGATGAAATATCCATCAGCGACTACACGCAAAACTTACAAGGAAATCACATTCGAGTCATTTTAGAAAATGTTGATGTGCGTTCAGTTTCTCTCGAAGATATTGAGAAACAATACTATTGTTTGGCGAGTGAAGTCGAAATCTTTAACGCAGAAGTTGCTCGTGGAAGTCGTGATGCTCAACAATTTCCGCCGACCCTTCCGCCTAAAGTTAATTTAGCGGTTCCTTTCCACACCCAACACAATAATAAATATAACCCAGGCGGTTCTTGTAATGTGACTTGTATCGCCATGATCTTGAAATATTACGGGGTTGATTCTCGCACTAAAACCGATCTTGATCAAGATGTTCAACTCGAAGATGTTCTCTATCTCAAAACGTCTCAATGGGATGAAGAAAATGGATTTCATGGAAGTTCTCAAGCGCGTCATCAACCCCAATTTTTGATGCGATTATTGCGGGAGTGGGGAGAAAAATATGGTCGGGGGGCCTTGCAAAATTCCCACTTCAAAGAATTCGCGTCTGAAAGTGACATGAAACAGCATATTGCTTCAGGAAATCCGGTTGTTATTCATGGTTACTTCACAAACTATGGTCATATTATTGTTGTCAAAGGTTACGACGAGACAACTAAAGAATGGATTTGTAACGATCCGAACGGAAAATGGTTAGGATATCAAGGCGGATATGATAAAAATGCTAGTGGCGAAAATGTGCGTTATAGCTATGATAACGTTCGCGAAGTTTGTCATATTGGTGGCGGAATTTGGTGTCATTTTCCGGTTCCTCGGGTGTTACGTTTGAAGCAACAATTAATGGAAGGTTCGGACGTTATTCAGGTACAAACCGCATTAAAAAAACTGGGTTACTTGGTAGACCAAAACGGAGTATTTGACAAAAAAACGGATGATGCTGTTAAGCAGTTTCAAGAAGAAAAAAACTTGACCGTTGATGGTGTTGTTGGCCCTACAACTTGGGGGAAATTGTTTACAACTTTTAGTTAAATCTTGACCCCTTCCTCAACCCCTCTCTATCCCCCCTTGATC